>NZ_KB900626.1:1403166-1703166 GCF_000379125.1 Methylosinus sp. LW4
AACGAGACAGCGGCACGCCATGCCTCTTTGACCCAAAGGCGATTTGCGGCCGCATAGTGCACGGGGCGCTCGGCGACGAGCCATCGGCCTTCCTCGCCGAAAAGGCGATTTTGTAGCTCGTAATCCTCCTGCATCTCGCTCGGCAGATTTTCGAGATGGTCGACATGTGGCAGGATGCGCCGCGTCATCGTCTTGCGGTTCTCAAGCAGAGCGTGGATCATCGGTGCGGAGAAGGGAATCGGGAGGTCGCTCATTGCGCCGGCTCCGCGACGGGCGCCTTCTCCTTCGCGCGATTATATTCGGCTATGCCGAGCAGGATCGCGAAGCACGCATAGGCGTAGCGGTGCGTCCAATCCTTCCATTCTCGTTCCATCGCGAGCCCGCGAAGCTCCTTATGGCCGTGCGCGAAGGATCGGCATGTCTCCTCGTCGTCCTCATAGCATTCGTCGGCCAATTCCCGGCGCAGCTCCTCGGCGCGGGATTGGTCGGCAAGTTCGGCGAGGCGCTCCTCGATATCGCGCGCGAATTTGTCATAGGCGAAGCCGCGAACGGATTTCGAGCGCGGGTCGGACAGCTTCTCGGCCCAATAGCTGAAATTGGGCTCGCCGCGCTCGCCGTCGACGCGGAAAAAGCCGAACATATCGGCCGTGCGGCTGAAGCAATATATGTCGCCCTCGCAATTGATGAGAAGCGAGCCGGGCCAAGTGACGAGCTCGAAGCGGTAGTAGTGGGCGCCGCGAATGCGGATATGCCGATAGAGCCCGCTGTCGTGCAAAATTTCGAGATGCGTCTCGGGATAGGATTGCGCGAAATGCGCGCGGACGTTGTCGATATTCATCGCTGGCCTCGCGGGAATTCGTGGTGTTCTTTGCCGTCGAGCAGATGGCCGGCGCGGCGGCGGCCGACGCGGAACATCGTCATCGCGCCTTTGCCGCCCTCGAAAGCGCCGGGCGCGATCGGATTGTCGAAGACGGTTCCGTCTCGATGCATGACGATCGAGCGGACCTTCGCGCGGCGCGTCGCATCCGGCGCGCTCTCGGGCGCCGGGTGATAGCAGGCGTCGATCTCCTCCTCTGACATTTCGCAGACGGCTTTCCATTCGCCGATCTGCTTGCGGAAATAGGCGACGCCGGCGGCGGCGCATTGGTCGCGGAGCGGGCGCTCCCAATCGATATGCGTCGGCCGCGCATCGGGGCCAGTCTCGCCGCCGGAGATGATCTGGTCGAGACCTGGGAGTTCATCTCCGCGGATGCTGCGATGACACGAAGGGCAAAAGACATCGCTGTCATCGCCAAAAGAGTCTGATCCGCAAAGCTCGCTCGAGCCGACCCATCCGCAATATTCGCATTTGGTCATATAGAAGGACGGCGCAAGAAATGGAGTTCCGTCTGGCCTCTTGGCGAGACGTCGAGTCGGCAGCCATCGCTTCCATAAAACCGCCCCGAGCGCCGGTTCATAGCTCACAATACGCACGGCCGCCGGAGTAGCGAGCAGTTCCGGGATGCGCTCATTGGCGCGCGGATCATCCTCTACAGTTACGCCGAGCCACACGTTCGGCAACGGAAGGCGAAGATGGATCGGGGCGCCTGGCGCGATCTCGTAGATGATCTTCGCTACCCGGCGAAGATCAAGCGAAGAAAAATAATCCCGCATCCCCTCCGGGCGTTTCGTCAAGAAGATGAAGATATGCTGCGGGCTGAGGGCGGCGATGGCGAGGATTTTGTCGAGCCAATCGTCCTTCACCCATGCGCCGAACATGTCCGTCATGCTGCCGACGAAAATTCCGCGTGGGGTTTTCCAATGCAGCGGCTCGCGCAAGGTCTTTTCGTCGAGGTAATGCTCAACGTCGCCTCTATGCGCGGGCTTGTAGGTGAGGCCTGTGCCGCCTATGCCGGGGCGCTGGTTCCAGCGCTCGGCGTAGCAATTCTTGCAGGCCGGCGAGACCTTCTCGCAATGCCAGCCGCGCTCGTCTCGCCCGCTGACGAGATTGCGCGCGCGAATGGGATTCCATGTCGCGCCGCGGCCCAGCCCGGCGTGCGCCCATTCGATCTTGGTCACGCGCGCCCCCGCCATGGACGCCAGCCGGCGATGAAGGTCTCCAGCTCCTGCCCTGTCGCGGCGTTCCGCCATTCGTCGGCGACGAAGCAGACGGGGAAAGGCACGAGATAGAAGCCGCGGCGATCTTCGGCATAGACCTCGACGAGAGCGCCGTCCTCCGGCACGTCGGAGCTGTTCCAATCGGCTTCGGCGAGGAATGGGGCGGCGGGAAAGAGCGGCGTTTTGTCGTCGGAAATTTGTGAAAGGCTCATAGGTCAAATCCTCTCGGTCAATGTGGCGCATGTTCCGCGCTGCGGCGCGCGAAAAGGGCGAGCGCCTGGTCTTTGCTGTCGACGCCGAGGCATGCGCGGATGGCGACGAAATGCGCTTCCACCGTGCGGCGCGAGCGGCCAAGGGCGGCGGCGATCTCTTTCGCCTCGCCATTGGTGCGCAGGGCCGCTTTCAGCACGGCGATCTCGGCGCGCGACAAGGGCCGGCGCGTGAGGCCCATGCGCAATTGCGCGCGATGGCGATGCGAGATCACAGTGCGAAAATTCATGCCGAGCCGCTTGGCGATCTCGCGATCTGTCATGCCCTCGGCGGCGAGCGCGAGGACGCGGCTCTCTGTCGGGGTCGGGGCGCTGGAATGGGTCATTGCGCGCCCTCCTTCCAATCGATGCCGGAGTAGTAGACCGGCTTGCGCGCGGCGAGGCTCGATGCGCCCTCTTTCTCCTCGGTGACGCCGATGGCGGCGAGCGCCGCCGCGAGCGGAGCGTTGTCGGGGAGCGCGAGGCCTGGATCGGCGCGCTTGGCGAAGGCGCGAAAGGCGGAGCGGAAGTCCGCGCGCGGCACGGTGAGCATGTGGCCCGAGGGTCGGAAGGTCGCGACGAGGAAATCCGCGAGGATCGGCATGTCCCAGCCCTGGCCGATGATGCGGCGGACCCTATTCGGCCAGCTCTCCTCTTCCGGCTCGGCGGCGCTCGCGCCGGTCTCCGCGCCTATGGCCTGCAGCGGGGCGAGCAGGCGCTCGGGCAGCCAGCCCTTGTCGCGCGCGGTGCGGGCGGCGCGGGGCGCGAGCGTCTTTTTTTGCCATTTGCCGCATTCGGCGGCGCTGGCCTCGCCCTCCAGTTCGCGGATGACGGCGAGGATATCCTCGCGCGGCAGAGCGAGCATGTAGCGCTCATAGTCCAGCGCATCGCGCAGGCGCGCGGCCATATTGCCGCCGAGCGGCGCGGCGAAGGTGAGCAGCGCGCCGAAGAGCGGCTCGGGCGGATCATGCAGCCAAACCGAGCGGGCGATCAGCTCCTGAAAGGCGACCGTGAAATCGGGAAGCGGCGCGGCGGCGCAGCGCGCTAGCGCGATCTCGAAGCGCTCGCCCTCTATCGCCTGCAGCAGCTCGGCGCGCGGCGGATGGCCGCTCGGCAGCGCGAAGCTGTTGGCGATCGTGACGCCCTTCTCCTTCTGGTGTGGCGTCGAGCCGAGCGCGGCGACGATCAGCGCCAGAGCGACATTGGCATTTTGCGCCACTAGCGCCTTCAGCGCATTCTCCAGCGCCTCGGTGATATATTCGCCGGCCTCCTTGCTGGGCGCGGGCGGCAGCGGCTCGCGCGCTGCGGGCTTTTCGGCCTTGTCCGGCTTAGGCGGCTTGGCGGGCTTCTCGCCCTTGGCCTTGGCCGGCGGCTCCGTGGGCTCGGGGCGTGGCGGCGCAACGGGCGTGGGGCCTTTCGCGACGGCGCGGATGATGGCGAGCTGGCCGAGATCGTCGATCTCCGCGCGCACGGCGAGGCCCCATCGCGCCTCCGCGCCGATGGTGCGCAGCAGGCCGCGCGTGCGCAGCGTGTCGGCCTCGGCCATCAGCTCGGCCGCGCCCTCAACCGTCTTGCCCAGCAGCTGCGGCTTCAGCGCCGTCTCTATCTCCTCCAGCCGCTCGCGCTCTTCGGCGATGAGATCGAGCTCCATGGCGTCCGGGTAATCGTCCGAGTCGCCGGAGCCGTCGGCGCTGGCGATGAAGGCGGCGCCCCAGCCCTCGGCGTCCATCACGCGCAAGGCCTCCGCCATCAATAGGCGATCGGCGGCGATCACCGCCGCGCGCGCGTCGAGAAAGACCGGCGCGGGGTCGAGCAGGGTCTGCACGATGCGGCCGCCGGCGGCGCGATACATGTCGACGCGCTCCGGCGTCTCGGACAGAAAGCGGGCGAGCTGGCTGTCCTCCGGCAGGGCCTCGCTGCGCAGCGCGCGGCGAATATCGCGGGCGCGCCAATTGACGAGCTGCTCGCCCTCTTTCTGATGCAGCGCCTCTTGCGCGGCGATATCGCCGGCGGCGAAGGCCTCCGCCTGCTCGCGCGTCAATGCGCCGGCGCGCCAGGCTTCGCGGACGCAATGCGCCAGGCGCGAGAGGGCGAGGCGCTGGCGCACCTGCAGCACGCTCGCGCCGAAAATGGCGGCGATCTCCTCCTCGCTCTTGCCCGCCTCCGCCATGCGGCGGAAGGCGTCATGCTCCTCGACTGGATGATGCGGGCGCGGCGTCACCGCCTCTATGGTGGCGAGCTCCAGCGCCTCGGCGTCCGGCCCGGTGTGGATGCGCACCTCGACGGGGCGGTCGAGATCGCCCAGGCTGCGCAGCGCGCGCCAGCGGCGGCCGCCGGCGAGCACCTCATAATCGACCGCGACCGTCACGCCCGCGTCTGGCTTCTGCTCCGGCTGCGGCCGCACGATCAGCGGCTCGATCAGCCCGCGCGCGGCGATGGTGGCGGCGATCTCCGCCACATCATCCTCGCCCTGGCGCGGATTGAGCGGCGAGATGCGGGTGATCTGCCGCAGCGGCACGCGGCTCTCGATGAGGATATTCATGACCGCGGGCCTCTCAGGAAATTCAGCCGCGGCAGCGAAACGGGAATTGTGCCGGCGGCGGTGAGCGTGGAGCGCGCGTCGCAGCGATAGGTGGTCTCTGCGACGATGGGCGGGACCGGGCGCCTCTCATGCGAGGCGTCGCGCTGGCGGCCGCGGGCGATGGGCCGGCGGAGCTTTTCCTGCGGGGTGACGCGGTGGGGCGGCTTGGTGAAATTGTCGGGAGAGGAGGTCATTTCGCCTCCGCGGCAGGCTTTTTCGCAAGATGGCGAAGCTTCGCGGAGTCCATAACCTCGACGGAGAACGCGGTGGCCGCGATCTCGAGGCCGGTCAACGAACTGGCGAAGACCCATTTGAGATGAGTGCGCGCCCATGAAATCACACAGCTATCGTCAGTGAAAAATTCAACGATAGACGGTGTTTCGAGCAATGCGATGAAGCCGGATTGGCGCTTCTCGCGCAGTAAGTCGAGCACTGTCTCGGCGACATAGGGCGTATGCGCGTCGCGCAGATAGGGGAGAGCTTCGAGAATATCCGTCTCGTCCTCGAGATCGTCCTCGACGAAATCGCGAAAATCATCGGAGGGCTCGTAATCGAGCGCATCCAGCCAAAAAAGCCGACCTACTCTCACGCCGATCTTCGCAAAAAGATCGCGTGAGGTTTCTTCGCTCGCTGTCGCTTTCATCGCCCCGCCCTCCGGCGCAGCGCATCGGCGCCGAGCGCCGTTGCGAGGACGACGATGGCGGCGGCGAGGCCGACGAGAACGGCGAAGCCCGTCGCCTGCCAGCGCTCGGCCTCCATGCGGGCGGCGTAATCGGGCGCAACATGGGCGGCGGCGCTGTCGATCGCGGCGAACGCGACGCATGAGGCGAGGCCGGCGGCGCGGACGTGGCGCGCCATGGCGCGAATACCGGGGAGAAGATCGACGATCTCGCGCAGGCGGAAATGATCGTCATGCAGGCGGCGCAGCAGCTGCGGCTCGTCGTCGAGATCGACGGCGGGCGCGCGCAGCAGAGCGGCGGCGGCGCGGCGGATGAGAATGGGCTCGTCGTCTGTGGCAAAGGGATGGGTCATGACAGCCTCGGAAAATCAGAGCGGGAGATCGGCGGCCGCATCGGCATGGGCGAGACGCTGCTGCGCGCGGCGCGTGCGCATGAGCGTGGCGAGATGCACGGCGATCTCCGCCGCGCCGTCGCGCAGCTCCTCGCAATGCAGCCGGTAGGATTCGGCGATGGAGCGCTGGCGCTCGGCCTCGCGGCGATGCTGTTCCGCGAGGCGTTCGGATTCGAGCTGCGCCTCGTGGGCCTCGGCGAGTGTAAGCTTGCTCTGCTCCACAGCGAAAAGCGCGGACTCTCGACTGCGCTCGGCGCTGGACAGGCAGCCGCGCAGCTCCTCTATCGTCTGCGCGTCCTTGTCGATCGCGTGCTCGAGCGCCTTGCGCGCCTCATTGCGGAGGCGCACCTCCTCGATGACGCGATCCGAGATCATGCGCGGCGTGAGCGCCTCATTGTCCGGCGGCTGAAGCGCGGGCCGCAGAAAGACGAGCCATGGCGTGAGCAATCCATCGCGCGTCTCGGCCAGCTCTTCCGCGAGCCGCGCCTCATTGGCGGTGCGCTCGGCGAGCGCGGCCTCCAGCCCGGCAATGCTGGCCTGTAGCTGCTCCAGCGTCAGCGCGTCGAGCGGCGCGGCGGCCTCGCCCCCTCCCTCACCCTCCCCCGCTTCGCGGGAGAGGGAAATGGCGAGATCGGGGGGAAGCGGATGGGTCTTCTGCCACGCCTCGATGATATCGAGCGGTGAAGCGCTTTCGACATAGCGGTCGATGAAATCCCCCAATGCTGACGCGCGACGCTCAGCAATGATGGCGCGGGACTCGGCTTTGCGCTTGTCGGCGACGGCTTTGTCGATCCGGTGCAGATTAGATTTTGCGCGCAGCTCGAATTCTTCGTCCAGCCGATCAGCGAGCGAGCGGACCGAGCCGGCATTGGTTTGCAGCGAGGCGCGCAAATGCTTCGAGACGCGGCCGCGCAGCTCTTCGAGTTCCGAGCCCTTGCTCATGAGCGCGGCTCCTTTTCGGCGTCGCCGATCGCCACCATCGTGACAGAGGGGCGGATCGCGAGATCGATGGCGCGGGCGCGCTCGGCGGCGCGCAGCGTCTCTGCGGACGCGTGATGGCTGATCGCCGTCTCGACGATGACCCTGTGCAGCAGCTCGGTCTCGCGCTCTTGCTGGCGCAGGGATTCCTGCGTCGCGGCGAGGCGCTGGCGCAGCATATCGATCGTGGAAATTTTGGAGGCGAGAGCTTTCTCCAGCTCCTCTATCCGCTCGGCGGCAAAGCCGGCCTTGAGCGCCGCGGCGGCCCCGTCGTGCAAAGCCCTTTCGGCGAGAGCGCGGGCCTCGGCGAGCTTGTCGCGGGCGGTGGAGCGGCGCGGCGCGGGCTTGCGGGCGCGGCGGGAGCCGCGCGCGGCGGCGTCTTTGGAAGAGGCGGAAGGCTTGGGGCTGGACAAGGGCGGGCTCCATCGCGAGCAGTGCGATGGGACAGAGTAAGGTAAAGAAACCGAATGTCAATCGAATTTGCGGTAAATAAACCTCGAAATTTGGCGACGATCTCGCCGCTTCGTCCGACTATCCACAACCCAGAATATATTTAAGCGCAGCATATGCTACCCTTGCGAAATGATGCTGCGGCTTATCCTGATCCTCTTGGCGATTTTTCCCGATGCGGAAGCGCAGGCCGGCGGGCATCGAAGCCGCTCGATGCGGGCGGCGTTTCAACGGGAGCATCCTTGCCCGGCGACGGGACTGCCGCGCGGCGCTTGTCCTGGATGGGTGGTGGATCATATGGAGCCGCTCTGCGCCGGCGGGCTCGACCAAATCGAGAATATGCAATGGCAAGAGCGCGCCGAGGCGGCGGAGAAGGACCGCCTCGAACGCGCCGTATGTTCGGCGCTACGCGCCGCGAAGGATTAATGCGTCGCTTGGCGGAGAAGATCGCCGCATGCCTTCGCGCAAGGCCCGTTCGGCGCTGCGCTCACGGTCGCTCGGCAATTGTCCGCATCCGCCGGGCAGGCGGCGCGCGCCGGCGCGATTCGCGCAGGGCTGCGCGGACGGTCGGCGGCGTTTCCGGCGGAGATCGGGGCGCCGCTGCGCTCCGAATTATGGGAGCGGACCATATCGCGTCCGATCTGGCCGCCGGCGCCGGTCGCGATCGAATGCACGAAGCTATGCGCGACCGAATGCGAGACGTGGCTCCGCGAGGATCGATGATGGCCGCCGCCATGGTGGCCGCTGCTGTGATGGCCGCTGCTGTGATGATGGCCTCCGTGATGGCCGCCATGGCCGCGCGCCTCGGCGGCGATCGGCGAGGAAGAAAGGGCCAGACAGAGGAGGAGACGAGACAAGCGATTCATGAAAACTCCAGGACAGTCGATATTTACGACATTTCCTCGCGTCGCCGGACGACAGGGGCGGCCAATGCGCCGAGATAGCGCCATGCGGCGAGAAGCTTGACGTTCTTTTGATCTGGCGCGTTGTGCGAGCGCAGCGTCCAGAGGCCGGGGCGGCCGCCCTCCTCCAGGATCTTCAGCATCATGTGGCCTTCGACCGTTTGCACAATCGCATATTGGCCGACCAGCTCGGACGGGAGCAGCGTCGTCGGATCGAAAAGGACGAATTCTCCGCGAGTGAAATAGGGATATTGCGAATCGCCGCGCACCTCGAGGGCTGCGATGCTCCCCATGGGCGGAAGCTCGATGAACTCCGGCGTCTCCGCGTCCTTCCATTCGATCTCGACGAGGCCGGCCGCCACGCAGCCCTGCACGGGGATGCGTATTCCCTGCGGGGCTATGTCGACTTCCTCGGTTCCGGCGCCGTCGGCGAGCCATGCGACGCTCGTCCCCAGAACCGGGGCGAGCGCGGCGAGCGTCGTCGTGGTGATGCCGCCCGGATCGTTCTTTTGGACCTTGCGGCGCAGATTGCGGATCGCATCCGGCTTTCCGGCGCGCTTGCACGCCGCCGACTCTGAAAGATCGAGGGCTTTCAGGCGGCTCACGATGCGGGCGAGGATGGCTTTGGAGTCCATAAGGTTTTTTTACCACCGTGGATTTCTCGGGCGAGTGGTAAGTTAACCGTTGACGAACGCGGTATAAAAACCGCATATAGGCGTCATGGCCACCGCTACCGACCTGCTCATCCTCGCCGACGCCTTCACCGCCGCCACCAAGACGAGCGAGACGGCCGTCAGCTCCCGCATCTTCGATGACGGGAAGAAGCTCGCTGCGATAAGGCGCGGCAAAGACATCACTCTGCGCCGGTTCAATTTGGCGATTTCATGGTTTGCCGAGCATTGGCCGGAAGATGCGGCTTGGCCGGACAAGGTTCCGCGCCCGGCCCCCTCCCTCACCCTCCCCCGCTGCGCGGGAGAGGGAGGCGGCGAGGGCGCGGCTGTCGCGGCCGGGTCCGCTGTCGGAAATATCGGGGAGGCGCGGCGATGAAGCCGATCGAGATCGAATTTCGGGCTTTGTCCAAAGATGAGGCCGCCGAGAGCGGCGCGCAGTTCGAGATGATCGCGCGGCTCGGCCCTGGCGCTCGCATGGGGCAGAGCGTGTTTCGGCAGGCGATGCCGCTGAATGAGATGACGAAATTTCGCGACGCGCTCGACGGCATGATCGCGCATCAGGGCGGCGAGCCTTCTCTTTCGCTCGAGCGGCCCGAGGATGCGGCGGCAGGGCGCATCGAGATGCGGTTGCGGATCGTCGAAGCGATTTTGGTGGGCGGCAGTCCTGTCTATGCCGCCGCGATCGACGCGATCGAACGCGCCGTGCTGGAACTCCCGCCGCTGAATGCGGATGCGGGGGCCGGCGATGCGTGACGGTCTCATGCTTTTCTCTCCCCCGCGCGGCTGTGGCCGCGTCTGGCGCGGCCGTTCGGTCAGCGATCATGCTGGCGGACCGGCCGGATGGCCGCGCCTTCCCTTTGCTTTTGGTCCGCGTGCCGCGCGTCGCGCGGCCGGGCGCGCTGAAGTTTCGCGTCGCGCTCGGCCGCGAGCCGAGACCTCGGCGCTTTTCCGCCGGCTTTCGCCGGCGCTGCATGCGATCTCCCCTCTCCTCCCCGTGGCGGTTTCTCTCACTCTTCGCCGCCGCGACCTCGCGCGGCCGTCCTCGCTCCCAGGGACGGCCGCGCTCTTTCTCTTCCCGCGCGCCGTTGGCGCGGCGCGCTCTCGTCTCGTCCAGGTGTGATGTGAGCCTCGTCGATTTCGCCTTTTCTCTCTCCGATCTGCCGGCGCTCTGCCCCGAGCGGCGGCCCGTGTCGTCTCCTGTTCCCCTGATGCACGCATCATCGGGGAGTTCGATGGAAAAGGATTCGGCAGGATTGCGAAAAGTTTCGCAATTTTTCGAAAGGTCGGCGGCGCTGGACGGGGAAGCGGTCGATCGCGTCGCGCTCTATTTGCGGCGGGCGCATCCGGTGAAGACGGCGGAATGCGTTTCCGCGCATACGAATGGCGCGATCAGCGTCGCGCGCGTGCGCAAATGGCTCGAGCATGCGGCGGCCCCGGATTTTCGCGCCATGCTGCATTTGATCCGCGCCTATGGGGCGGAGTTTCTCGTCGATGTGATCGGCGATGCGCCGGAGAGCCTGCTCGCGGCCGCCATCGCGGAAAAGCGTGCGCGTCTCGCCGAGCTGCAGCGTGCGCTCGAC
Source organism: Methylosinus sp. LW4 (assembly GCF_000379125.1). Taxonomy (NCBI): domain Bacteria; kingdom Pseudomonadati; phylum Pseudomonadota; class Alphaproteobacteria; order Hyphomicrobiales; family Methylocystaceae; genus Methylosinus; species Methylosinus sp. LW4. The sequence continues at coordinate 1,413,745 of NZ_KB900626.1, forward strand.
GAAGAGTTTTCGATAGAGTCGCGTCGGTAATTTCCAGTCTTCTCTCGCGTGGGGATTCCCATGCTGCGGAAACTTTGTCTGGCGGTGGTCGGAATGATCGCCGTGGCGCTCGGCGAACTGTCGTTGCGCGCCGGGGCTGCGGTCTATCGCTGCGCGTGTGCGCTCGAGCGCGGGCTCGATGGCGTGGCGGCTCTGTGCGAGCGCGCGATCGAAGGCGAGAGCCTCATCGCCATGGCGGGCGCATGGTGGGGCGGCCTGTTCGCATGGCCGGCGCCGCCGCGCGGCTGGCGTGTGCGGACGGGCGGCGTCGCGGGCGTCATCTGTTTTCCGGGCACGCTCAATGAGGAAGAAGCGCGACGCTTGGCCGAGCGTTGGCGCGATACGCGGTGCGTCCAGGCGCCGGCGCGTTATCTCGATTTGAGCGAGGGCGGTCGATGAGCGCGCGACCCCTGCTCGATCTCCAAAAACCCTATCGCCAGCGCGGCGGCCGAAAGGCGCGCTTTCTCGGCGAGATCGCGGACCCTGAATTTCCGCTCGCCTTCGCGATCGAGCGAGAGGAAGGGCGCGAGGGCGTCGACTGCTTCACGCGCCAAGGGCTTTGGCTGATCGGCTCGACGGATGATCGCGACATTGTGAATTGCGAGGCCGTCGATGGCTGATCTCTTCGGCGACGTCGGACAGGATGCGCAAGCGAGCCGGAAGGCTCGCGGTCCGGCGGCGCGCGAGACGCGCGGCGAGATCGTCCAGCGCTATGGCGTCGCCGATCTGCGCGACGCGCGGGCGCACAAATGCTTTCGCTGCGAGGTTTCGACGGGGCTCGGCTTCGGCCTGCCGCATCGCGGCGAGCGCGTCGTCTTCGCCTGCAAGGCGCATTTTGCGGAGCTGCAATGAGCGAGCGCGATCTTCCCCTGGTGTTTCGGCTGCGCGATTCCGGCTGGTGCGATGCTCCAGCGGCGCGCGCTTACATGGCCGAGGCGGCTGATGAGATCGAGCGGCTCTCGCAGCGCCGGCGTGTGCTGCCGAACAAGCGCCGGCTCGAGCTCTATGATCTCGCCTTTCGCGGCAGAGACTACGCGATCAGCGTCGGGCGCTATGAGGACGGCGGCCTCGCGGAAATCTTCATCGATGCGAAAAAGGCGAGCACGGATGCGTCGGATGACGCGCGCGCCGCAGCGCTGGTGCTGTCGCTAGCGCTGCAGCATGGATGTCCCGCCGAAACCATTCGCAATGCAGTGACTCGCGACTTCCATGGTCGCCCCGCCGACATCGTCGGCGCGGTGCTGGATGCGCTGGCGGAGACGGAGGGCGCGACATGCTCGGTTTGAAACATGGCGCGCGCGAGCTGCTGTCGGCGCTGCTCCGCTCGCGCATCGGGCGCCGCGCGCCGGATATGATCATCGGCGGCGACGAGCGGCCCTATCTGATGCGCTGGTTCGTGATCCCGCGCAATCGCTGGCTCAATCTCTATCTGCATTTGTTTCTGCGCTCCGATGATGATCGCGCGCTGCATGATCATCCCTGGGCGAGCTGCTCGCTCATTCTCGACGGCTATTATCTCGAGCATGAGATCGCCGCCGGCGGCGTGCATTCGCGCAAGCGTCGGGATGCGGGGGCGTTGATCTTTCGCTCGGCGAAGGCGGCGCATCGCATAGAGATCGAAGCGCCTTGCTGGACGCTGTTCATCACCGGGCCGAAGCTGCGGACATGGGGATTTCATTGTCCCGGCGGCTGGGTGCATTGGCGCGACTTCACCAATCCCGAGGATGGCGGCCGCACGATCGGGCGCGGCTGCGCGGCGCTCGACGCCGGGGAGGCGGATGCGCCATGACGGATGAATTCGACGATCTCGATTGGGACGAACTGGAAAAGCCCGTCGCCGCCGGCCTCGTCAAGCCGGATGTGACGGTGACGCTTTCCGTGCGCAATGGGCGTCACACGCGCAAGAGCGCGGACGCCCCGCGCGTGTCGGCGCGCATCGTGCTGCGGCGCGAGGCGGCGGAGTGGATCGCGCGCCACGAGCCGCGCTTTCGCGTGCAGATCGCCGGGGCCGGCTGCAATCTGCTGCGCATCGCGCCCGACGCCGCGCGCGGCTCCTATGAGGCGCCGGAAATGCGCGGCGTGCGCATTCTGACCCTAGGCCGCGTCAATGTCTGGCCCAATGAGATCAGGCGCGAGATCGCGGCGGATTGGCGCGTGACGCAGGCGGGGCTGGTGGTGATTTTGCCGGCCGATTTCGCGCGCCCGGGCCAGGGCGAAACGCCTGCCGCGGCGAGCGCCATAGGGGGGGGCGAGCCTCGCCCTATGCGCGTCGCTACGCCGGCGCCCGCGCCGCTCGTCCGTCGCGCGCTGACGCTTCCCGGCGAGCCGCCGCCCGGCCGCAGCGCGCTCGATCAGCGGCGGAGTAAGGCGTGATGGGCGAGCTGGCGCGGTTCGACGATTCCGATCTTCCGCCCGCATTGCGGCGGCCGTCCGAGGCGCGCGCGATCGCGACGCTCTCTTATGAGCCGGAGCGCGAGGGCGCGCGCGAGGAAATCCCTGCGCGCTTCGTGCTCGATGGATCGCGCGACGCTTTCATTTCGCCGAGCGGCTGTTTCGCGGCGCGCGGATCAATCTGCAGCGCAACCGCGTCTCCTGGCCCGCGTTCCAATCGAATTTCGACGATCTGATGATGCTGATGCATCGCTATCCGGTCGCGATCGATGGCGAGGCGCGCGGCGAGTTCGAACTGCAATATGCCGCCGCGGTCCGCAAATGGCGGATGAGCGCCGCCGGGCCGGACGACCTGCCGCAGAGCCTGACGTCGCGATTTTTGGGCGAGCTGAAGCCGTTTCAGACGGAAGGCGTGCGCTTTCTGCTCGCCAATGGCCGCGCGCTGCTGGCGGACGATATGGGCCTCGGCAAGACGGTCCAGGCGTTGGCGGCGCTGGCGGGGGCGGACCGTTGGCCGGCCGTGGTGCTGTGCCAGCCGCATATGCAAACGCATTGGGAGCGCAAGATCGGCGAGTTTCTCGACAGCCGGTTCGCCTCCGGCGATCTGCTATCGCCGGGCGGAAAAATATCCGTCGCCTCGCTTCGTGGCGCGAAGCCCGATGCGACGGCGCCGCAGGCACATATCTATATCGTCCATTATCTCGTCGTGCATGGCTGGATCGATTTGCTCGTCGCGCGCGGCGTCGCGGCCGTCGTCTTCGACGAATGCCAAGAGCTGCGCCATAGCGGGACGCGAAAATTCGAGGCGAATAAAAGGCTCGCGCGGGCTGCGCAGCTCGTCTTCGGCCTGTCCGGCACGCCCATCTACAATAAGGGCCTCGAAATCTACAATGTGCTGAATGTCATCGATCGCGGCTGTCTCGGTCCGAAGGTGGATTTTCAAGAGCAATGGTGCTCCGAGCGCGACCCTTCGCTGGTCTCCGCGCCGGATGCGCTCGGCGAATATCTCGTCGATCGCGGGCTCGTGCTGCGCCGGCGCAAGCAGGATGTTCTCGCCGAGCTGCCGCCAAAGCGGCGCGTCATAGAGCAGATAGACGGCGACGATGGGACGTTTCGCGCGCTGTTGAAAGAAGCGATCGGGCTGGCGCAAGAAGCCGAATATGTGACCGATGGATTTCAGCGCGCGCAAATGGAGGCGATGGCGATCGCCAAGCTGCGGCGCGCCACCGGCGTCGCCAAAATAAAGGCGGCCTGCGCCTTTTTGCGCGGGCTGATGGAATCGGGCCAGCCGACGCTCGTCTTCGCTCATCATCTCGTCGTGCATGAGGCGATCTGCGAGGCGCTGGACGATTTCGCGCCGGCGCGCATCACGGGAGAGGAAAGCCCGTCGCAAAAGGATGCGGCGCGCCAGCGCTTCATCGACGGCGATACCAATCTCTGCATGATCGCCCTGCGCAGCGCGACGGGCATAGACGGTCTGCAAGCGCGAGCGCGGGTCGTCGTTTTTGTCGAGCTCGATTGGTCGCCGGCGGTTCATGCGCAGGCCGAGGATCGCGCCTATCGCATGGGCCAGAACGACAGCGTGCTCGTCTATTATCTGACGGTCGCGCTCGGCTCCGATCCGTTCGTGATGATGACGCTTTCCGTCAAGGAGCGGCAGTTTCTCGGCCTCATGCAGGATGCGGCGGAGACGGAAGAGGACCGCCGCGCCGCCGAGACCGCGGCCGAACGGCACAAGGCCGAGCTGCTCGCCATGTTGCGTGGGGGGCGGATGTGATCGCCCTCACTCTCTATGACGAGGCGCGGCGGGCGCTGGATGCGGCGTGGCGCGTCGATGAGGTGATGCCGATACGCGATCGGGCGGCGGCGGTGCTGGCGGCGGCGCGCATCGCGCGTGACGAGCAACTGGTGCGGCAGGCGACGGAAATAAGGCTGCGAGCCGAGCGCAAGGCGGGCGAGCTGCTGCGCGAGATGGCGATCAATGGCGAGCGCGACCGTGGCGCGGGCGGGGATCGAAAATCACGGTCGCCGGATGCGACCGTGAAAACGCTCGACGAGATCGGCGTGACGAAATCGCAATCGAGCCGCTGGCAAAAGCTCGCCGATATGCGGACGGAGGATTTCGAGGCGAAGCTCTCGGGCGCCTCGAAGGAGATCGAGCGCGCGCTCGTCGCGACCAAGGCCGAGCGGCAGATGGAGAAGCGCCAGCGGCGCGCGGCGCGCGAGCGCGAGCTGGGCGCGCGGATCTGCGCTTGGCCGACGAAGCGCTATGGCGTGATCTATTGCGACCCGGCTTGGAAGTTCGAGACGCATTCGGAGAATGGGCTCGATCGCGCGGCCGACAATCATTATGCGACGATGACGATCGACGCGATCAAGGCGCTCGATGTGGAGAGCATCGCTGCGGATGATTGTGTGCTGTTCATGTGGGTGACGCGTCCCTTTTTGATGATGGGCGGAGCCGTCTGTGAAGCATGGGGCTTCGAATACAAAACATGTTTCATCTGGGACAAGATCGTCGCCGGGAACGGCTATTGGAATCTCGACGACGCTGAAATTCTGCTCATCGCCACGCGCGGCAACGTTCCCTGCCCTGCACATGGCGATCAGAAATTCAATGCGATGCAACATGAGCTGAAGGCGGCGCATAGCGCCAAACCCGAGCGTTTCGCCGAGATTATCGAGACCTACTTCCCGCATCTGCCGAAGATCGAATTGAATCGGCGCGGTCCGGCGCGGAAGGGCTGGGACGCTTGGGGCAATGAGGCGGAGGGCGCGGAGGGATGAGCATGGAAGCGCTGCTCTGGGCCGAGGGGCAGATCGCGGGCGGCTCGCAATCGCGTTTCGTCTTGCTGATCCTCGCCGGCTGCGCCGATGAGTGCGGGCGCGCCGATGTGACATGCGCGAAGATCGCTGCTCTAACGGAAATGCGCGAAGCCCAGGTGCGCGCGGCGTTTCGCCAATTGCGCGATCGCGGGCTGCTCGAAAATCCGCTGCTCGCCTGTGGAGACGGCGTCTATCGGCTGACGATGGCGAGCGCGGAGACACTGCGCACGTCGGCGCTCGACGAAATTCGGGAGGCGTCATGAGTCCGCGGCGGATCACGCTTTCCGAGCGCATGGCTGCTGTCGAGCGCGCGCATTCGGTCTTCACCGGGGCGGAGCGCGCGCCGACGCGGCCGTCCGAGCGAGAGTATCTCTCCGATTGTCTGCGCGGCGCCTATGAGGCGCTGCGCATGCTCGCGGCCAATGAGGCCGATCTGCTGGCGTTCATCGAATGCCGGCGCGCGGCGCGCGAGCGTGGGGCGATAGAGGGCGCGCCGGCCGCTGCGGCGGCGCCGAACACGGCGAAGCCGGCGCGTCGCGCGCGGCTCGGAATGCTGGCGGCGCTGCGCTGCCGCAATGTGCTGTTTCAGCGATTTTTGGGCGCGGGCGACGAGGCGGCGGCGAGCGCGGCTGTGCGGACGCGCTGCGCTGTCGAGAGCCGCGGCGAATTCGATCGCGACGCCAAAGCGGCGGAGCGCTGGCGCGCGCTGGAGGCGGAATTCATCACCTGGCGCGATTGCGCGGGAGGCGCGGCGGAGCGCGCCGGGAGCGAGGGAAGCATATGAGCATCGAACCGCCGCGCCGACAATTTCGGCCGCCGCCGCGCCCGCGGAAGGAGCGGAAAATCTATCTCGATTTCGCCTGCAATGACGAGCGCGGGCTGTTTCGCGGCCGCGCGACGATGGCGCATTTTCGCATGATCGGCGCGCGCGAGCTCGACGGCTGCGATCTTTCGCATGACGATTGGGAACGCGGCGCGGCTTTCGGCCTCGTCGACGGCGAATTGCGGATGCATCGGCGGCGCTTTCCGATTCTCGGCTGGCGGGAATGGCACGGGAACTGGTGCTGGAATCGCTATGCGCTGACGCGCGCCGATGGGCTGGCGCTGCTGCATGCGATGGCGGCGAGCGGCGCGTGGAGCTGCGACGGTGGATTCACGCGGATCTGCGATTGGTGGGACCGGATCGCCGCGGCGGAGGCGCTGGCGGCGGCCGCGCGGCGGGATGTGGCGCGCGCGCGCGACGAGGCGGAGCGGCGCCGATGAGCATAAAGGCGACGAGCTGGGCATGGGAGCTCGACGATCGGCGCTTGAAGCCGACGCTGTTCCTCGTGCTGCTGGCGATCTGCGACGCGGCGCATGAGGATCGCAATTTCGAATGCGTGCTCAAGCATTCGACGATCGCGGCCAAGGCGAAAATCTCCGACGATTCCGTCGCGCGGCAGATCGCGCAGCTGCGCGCCTATGGATATTTGCATGTCGTCAAGCATAGGGGCGAAGACGGCAAGCAATTGACCAATCGCTATATCGTGCTGATGACCGACGCGGCGCGGCGGCACGCCTACTCGCTCGGCTGGGACGGCGCGATCGACGCGGTAGAGGAGCGTTCTGAAGAACGAACGGATGCGGGCGCGGATATGGCGAGCCGACCCGCAATTTGCGGGTCGGACCGACCCGCAAATCAGGGCGAGCCGACCCGCAAATTCGACGAAGCCGACCCGCACTGTTGCGGGTCGGTAATAGACGATTTTAACGAATCTAACGATTCCCCCTCTAAGGCCCCCGAGGCTTTTGGAGAGAGAGGCGCTTCGCGGGATTTCGAAAAACGAACGGCGGAGGGCGCGCCGGCGTCGCGGGGCGGAGGCGCCGAGGCGCGGATCGCGCGGTGGGACGTGTTCGCCAAGGCTTGGCCTTGGGACGCGCTCGAGGGCGTCGAATTTGCGCGGCAGAAATTCATGCAGCTGACCGATGACGAGCAGATCGGGGCTGTCGAAGGCGGACCGCGCTACATCGCGGAATGCAAGGCGCGGGGGCGAATGATCGCCCATGCGAAGACCTATCTCGCCGGAAAAAGCTGGCAATCGCGAAAGGCGCGCAGCGTCGAAAGCGCAGCGGCGCTAGGCGGCGCGGGCTTCAACGTGATGTTCGGCACGGCGCAATTCTGGCGATGGCTGGACTATCACCAGGCCGTGCGGGACGTGCGGCTCTCCTGGCGCGACAGGCGCGACGGAAGCGCCTCGGCCCAGGGGCGCGAGAACGCCGTGCTGATGCCGATGCTGTTCGAGCTGCGCGGCGGGAAAGGCTTTTGGCGACAAAGCGAATGGCCTCCGCCGATCGCGGGCGGAGCGGCGCGCGCCGGGCCGGAGGGCGCGGCGGCGTGAAGCGTCGGGAAGGCGGCGTGCGGCGTGGCGTGGTGCGAGTCGGGCTTTTGGCGGATGAGGCGAGAGATGGGCGCGCAAGCGGGCGAGACGGCGAAAGAACGGCGCTGGTATGTGTTGGAGGCGCGCGAAGGCAAGGATTTCGACGTCTGCCTGCGGCTCGCGGCGGCGGGATTTCAGGTCTGGAGGCCGATCGATAAATCGCGCGTTTCGATACGGCGCTCTGTCGGCGGCGTGGATCGAATCACGCGGCGAGAAGTCAAGGTGGCGCGGTTCGGACGCTATTTGTTCGTGCGCATGGAATGCGATTGGTCTTGCATTTTTGCGATATCCACAATGCCGGGCGTCACCGGATTCATCTGCTATGCGGGAGGAAACGAGCCGGCGCCGGTGCCGGACGCGCTGGTGGAGTTCTATAGGAATCATGCGCCGGAGCATGGCAAGCCGCGCCCGAAGATCAATATCGGAGCAGTCGTCCGCATATGCGCCGGCCCGTTCGCGCTCTTCACGGGCGAAGTGGAGTCCGTTGACAAGGGCGGACGTCTGGTCATAGGAGTCGAGATATTCGGCCGTCTGACTCCGGTGCTCATGGAGTCGGGCAACGTCGAGCTTCTGGAGCCAGGCGCTGCGGCGCCTCCGAAGAAGACGGCGGACAAGGACCGAACCATTCGGCGCTCCAGCGCCCATGCGCACTAAAGCTGGAGACGCTTCGCTCGGGAGCTAGGCCAACGGCCTCCGAAGAGCGAAGCGGAATGGCCCGCAAAGCGGGAAGTGCGACGCAATGGCGAATCCCCCTTATGAAGCTGCGAACCTTGGCCCCGAAGGTGCGCCCGATGCGCGCCAAGGTCGAAGTGAAGAAGCAAACCGACGACTTCTATCGGTCCGCGGAATGGATCGCGCTACGCAAGCAGGTGCGCGCCGAGCGCGGCAGGATCTGCGAAGGCTGCGGCAAGACCTATGAGGATGACGGCTCGCCGGTCGATCTGATCCTCGACCACATCATCGAACGGCGGGACGGCGGCGCGGACTTCGACCCGCGCAATGTCCAGCAGCTCTGCACGCGGGCCGGCGGCAATGGGCGCGGACGCATCGGCGGGTGCCACAACCGCAAGACCGCCTCCGAGAAGCAGCGCCGCCTGCAGGGCCGCTGACCGACGCAAAAAAGCGAAGCAAATCAATGCGATGCCGACGCGATCGACCACGCAAGCCCCGTGCCACCCCCACCCCAGGGGGGGGTAAAAAGTCTGAGGCCCCGAGGGAGCCGCGACCGGCATGGGTGTCACGCGCGAAAAATTTCTGCGCAGCGCAATAGCTTTGATTGGCGCGTTTGAATGCGGGTAATCAAACATGAGTGATCAGCCGAAATCGAAGCGCGGCGGAAAGCGCCCCGGCGCCGGCCGAAAGCCCAAGGGTTTCGTGAAGCCATCGGCGATCAGCGAGCTCAATCGCGTCGCCGCGCTCGCGACCGCCCCGCCGGATGAAATCGATGGCGTCGCCCAGCGGCACGCCCATGGCGCGATCGAGGCGCTGGTCCGGCTGCTGTTCTACGGCTCCAGCGAAGCCGCCAAGATCGCCGCCGCGAAGGAAATCCTCGATCGCGGCTACGGCAAGCCGGCCGTCGAGATCGGTGGAGACGCCGCCATGCTACCGCTCTTCATGGCGCCCGACTCTCTCGCGATCCGCTCCGAATCGCTGACCCAGGAAATCCGCGCCGAGGCGCGCAAATACGCCAATCTCGCCGTCGAAGCGCTCCGCAAGATCGCGAGCGACGGCGCCAGCGAGACGGCCATCGCCGCCGCGTCGAAAGCGCTGCTCGATCGCGGCCTCGGCACGGTGGGCAAGGCGCGCATGCCGGACGAGCAGCGCGAGCGCCCGCTCGGCAAGAAGGAAGAGGCGGCCCGCGCCGCCGAGGCCGCCGCCACCGGCCGCTACGCCACCCCCGCCGCCCCGCGAGGCTATCAATGACCGCCGAGCCCTGGTGGACCACCGCATGCATCGACTGGGAGCGCCGCATCGTCGAGGGCCGCTCCCTGTTGCCGTGCGGCCCGCTGTTCCCGGACGAGGCGGCGGCGTGGATGGGCGTCTTCGCCAATCTGCGCCTCGTCGATCTCCCCGGCTCGCCGACCATTGGCCAGGCCTGCCGCGAGTGGATCACCGATTTCGCCGCCTTTCTCTTCGGCGGCTATGACCCCGATTTGGGCGTTCGTTACATCAACGACATTCACCTCGATATCGCCAAAAAGAACATCAAGAGCACGTTTGCTGCGGCAGTCTTCACCACCTGCATGGTCCGCAACTGGCGCCCGAGCGCCGAGCTCAACATCGCCGCGCCGACGAAAGAAATCGCCGACAACAGCTTCCTTCCGTCTCGCGACATGATCGCCGCCGACCCCGATCTGCGCGCCCTCTTCCACGTCAAGGAAAACCAGCGCGTCATCGAGCATCGCAACACGCGCGCCGTCGGCAAGGTGGTGGCGGCGGATTCGGAAACGGTGGGCGGCAAGAAATCCAGCGTCATCATCTTTGACGAGCTCTGGCTGTTCGGCATGCGCGCCGGCTCGGAGGCGATGCTGCGCGAGGCCAAGGGCGGCATCGCCTCGCGCAATGAGGGCTTCCTGCTCACCCTCTCCACCAAGCCGGACGGGCCGCCGCGCGGCGTCTACGCCCAACGCCTCGAATATTTCCGCGGCGTGCGCGACGGCAAGATTCACGATCCGCACAGCTTCGGCCTCATCTACGAATATCCGCCGGCGATGATCAAGGACGGCACCTATGCCGAGCCGCGCTTCTTCTACATCCCCAATCCAAATCTCGGCGCCAGCGTCTCCGAGCAATATCTCATCTCGGAAATGGGCAAGGCCGCGCGCGCCGGCAAAGCCAGCCTCGCGAATTTCCACGCTAAGCACCTCAATGTCGAGCCGTCGATCGCGCTGCGCTCGGATGGTTGGGCCGGCCTCGAAGTCTGGTCGCGCGGCCGCGATCGCACGCTCACGCTGGACAGCCTGCTCGAGCGCTGCGAGGTCGTCACCGTCGGCATAGACGGCGGCGGCCTGGACGATCTCCTCGGCCTCGCCGTCTGCGGCCGCGAGCGCGAGACCGGCCGCTGGCTCATCTGGGCGCATGGCCTCGTCTCGACCATCGGCGTCGAGCGCCGCAAGAAAAACGCCATCGATTACCTCCGCTTCGCCGAAACCGAGGAGCTGACCGTCTTCGAATTCACCCGCGGCGCCGATGGCGTCTACGGTCTGCCGGAGGACTCCGAGCAAGACGCCCCGAGCCTCCTGCCCCTGCCCCTGCCCCTGCCTCTCCCGCCGTCGCCGAGCGCCGAGCCGGAGACAGAAGAATCCTCCGCCGTCGCCGCCCTCCTCGCCCGCGCCCTCCCCGCCTCGGACGATCCCAACGCCCTCCCGCCGGACATCGCCTATATCGTCGCCCTCGTCGCGCGAATCCGCGATCTCGGCCTGCTCGCCCAGGTCGGCGTGGACGCCGCCGGCATAGGCTCCATCGTCGACGCTTTGGCGGCGATCGGCGTGACGCAGGACGCCGGCACGCTGGACGCGGTGCGCCAGGGCATAGGCCTTATGGGCGCGATCAAGACGGCCGAGCGCATGCTCGCCGCGCGCCGCCTGCTCTATCCGCAATCGGCGCTGCTCGACTGGTGCGTCGGCAATCTGCGCATCATCCCCACGGCGACGGCGATGCGCGTCGCTCGCGACGAGAGCGGCTTCGGCAAGATCGACCCCGCCATCGCCGTCTTCAACGCGATAGCGCTCATGAGCATGAATCCCGAGGCGCAGAATTCCGGCGCCTCCATCTACGACGCCGAGGAAAACTGGACGCCCAGCGACGCCCCCGAATCCGAGACGGCCCTTCCCGCGCTCGCGCGCCCGGCGCCGCGCGCCAAGCCGTCCATTTACGATCAGGCGTGGGGCTAGCCCATGTGGCCATTCTCCCGCCGCGCGCCGGAAGTCGCCGAGCGTATCGAGCCGACCATTCAGGCGACGCTCGAAAATCCCAATGTCCCGATCAATCAGGAATCGCTCGCCATCATCATCGGCGGCGGTCCGACCATGGCGGGGCCGCATGTCAATGAGCGCAGCTCGCTGCGCAATGTCGACGTCTTCCGCTGCGTCTCCATCCTCTCGGGGATCGTCGCCTCGCTCGATCTCAACATCTATCATCTGCAGCCGGCCGGCCGCGAGCTCGCCACGGGACACCGCGTCTTCCCGTTTCTGCATGATGCGCCGAACGATTTCATGACGGCTTTTTCCTGGAAAGAGCTCGTCATGCTGCACTGCCTGCTCTGGGGCAATCACTACAGCGTCATCGAATATGACAACGCCGCCCGTGTCGTCGGCTTCGTGCCGCTGCTGCCCTGGCAGGTCGAGCCCTTCCGCCGCGACAATGGAACCATCGCCTATAAGGTGCGGCTCGATGACGGCTCGGAGATCGTCGAGTCCGAAGACATGCTCCATATTCCGGGGATCGGCTTCGATGGGCTCCGCGGCCTTTCGGTCATTTCCGCCGTCGGTCGCCAGGCCATCGGCACATCGCTGGCGATGGAGGAATTCACCGCGCGGCTGCATTCCAATGGCGTGAAGCCGAGCGGCATAGGCAAGGCGAAGGAAGGGATTTCGCCCTCGTCCTTCAATCGCATGCGCCAGCAATTCGAGAATTTTTATTCCGGCTCCTCCAACGCCGGCAAGACGCTGTGGGTGGATAGCGGCACGGAATGGCAAGCCGTGCAAATGTCGCCGGTCGACGCCGAGACTTTGGCCTCGCGGCGCTATTCGACAGCGCAGATCTGCAATATCTTCGGCGTGCCGGCGATGCTGCTGAACGAGAACGCCGATATGACGGCCTGGGGCGCTGGCATAGAGCAGATCATGCTCGGCTTTCAGATCACGACGATCAATCCATGGCTGCGGCGCATGGAGAATGAGTTCAACCGAAAGCTCTTCCTCGGCACGCGCTATCGCGCCGAATATGAGCGCGAAGGCCTCATCGTCATGGACGCCAAGGCGAAGGCGGAACTCTATTCTAAGCTCGTCGCCAATGCGCTGATGCGGCCGAACGAAGGCCTCAAGAAGTTCAACCTGCCCTCCGCCGGGCCGGCCGGCGACAAGCTCTACATGCAGGGCGCGATGCGCTCGCTCGACTCCATCGCCGAGGCGGAAGCGACGAGCGGCGGCCAAAAGCCCGCTCCGGCGCCGCCGCAGCGCGAGCCCCCGCAACCCAGTGACCCGAGGTCGCCGAAGCCATGACTTCTTTTCTCGCCCCCTTTGACGCGCCCATCACCCAGGTCATGCTCGAGCATATGGCTTCGCGACGTTATATCGATGCGGAAATTTGCAAGGTTTTCAGCATTCAGATTTGGATGCTACAGAAAAAACACCACATCTTCGCCCGTCTCGACAAGGAGACGGCGCGCAAGCAATGGAGCGACCGCTTCAACAATCGCGCCCCGGCGACGCGCGCCAAGGGCAATCTGACCATCAAGGCCCAAGCCGACGGCTCGACCGATATCCTTCTCTATGATGAGATCGGCTATTGGGGCGTCACCGCCAAGGATTTCATCGCGCAGCTCGGCTCCATCTCCTCGCCATCCATCCGCGTGCGCATCAACAGCCCTGGCGGAGACGTCTTCGATGGCCTCGCCATCTACAATGCATTGAAGCAGCATCCCGGCGAAATCTCCTGTGTCGTCGAAGGGCTCGCCGCCTCCGCCGCTTCCTTCATCGCTTTGGCCGGCAAGCGCTGCGTCATGGCGGAAAATTCGCTCATGATGTGTCATTGCGCATGGGGATTCTCCATCGGCAACAAAGCGGACATGATGGAGACCGCCGTCATCCTGGAGAAGATCGACGCGCAGCTCGCAGGCGTCTATGCGGCCAAGACCGGCAAGTCTCCCGGCGAATGTCTCGCCATGATGGCTGGCGAAGGCAAGAACGACGGCACCTGGTTCACGGCGCAGGAGGCGAAAGACTATGGCCTCGTCGATGAGCTGCTCGCGAGCTCCGAGACGACGGAACAGCCGGACGCCCAACCGGAGAATAAGCACGACGATCTCGCGCGCCGCGTCCGCGCGATGCGCGCGCGCCTCGCCATCGCCGAGCGCGACTGACCTTTCGGCCTTTCGGCCGGCGCCGCAAACGCTCCTTCGGCAAGAGCTTCCACCGAGGAAACCGACATGAAGAGCAAAGCACTGCGCGAGCAGCGCGCGAAGCTTATCGAGGACGCTCGCGCGCTGCTCCCTGCCGACGGCGCGATCTCCGATGATGTGAGCACGAAGTTCGATGAGATGATGGCCGCGGCCGACAAGCTCAAAGGCGACATCGATCGTATCGAGCGTCTCGAAGGCGAAGAGGCCGCGCTCGGCAACCGCATCGAACGTCGCGCGGGCCGCGAAGGCATTTCGAAGGACGAGGCCGAGCATAAGAACAAGCTCGAAAGCGAAGCCTTCAACGCCTATCTGCGTTTCGGCATGAACGGGCTCAATGAGGAGCAGCGCTCCATCGCCACGGCGCGATTCCAGAATCCGCAGAGCGGCTTTCAGAACGCGCTCGGCACTGTGCCAGACACCGCCGGCGGCTATACGGTGCCGGAAGGCTTCTATGGCCAGCTGGAAGACGCCCAGCTCGCTTATGGCGGCATGCTCGAGAACGCCTTCGTCTTCGACACCTCGACGGGCAATGCGCTGCCGATCCCGACCGATAACGACACCTCGAACAAGGGCGCCATTCTCGGCGAAAACACGCAGGCGTCGTCTCAGGACCTCACCTTCGGCGCAGTGACGCTCAACGCCTATACCTATAGCTCGAAGCTGGTGCTTATCTCCAATCAGCTTCTCAACGATTCCGCCTTCAATCTCGACAGCTTCCTCGCCAATAAGCTCGGCGTGCGCATCGCGCGCATTCTGAACGACCATACGACGACGGGAGACGGCGCCAGCAAGCCGCTCGGCGTCGTCACCGCGGCGACGCTCGGCGTCACCGCCGCCTCCGCTTCGGCGGTGACCGCCGACGAGTTCGCGATCGATCTCGTTCACAGCGTCGACCCGGCCTATCGCCCGAACGGCAAGTTCATGTTCGCGGATTCGACGTTGAAGGCGCTCAAGAAGCTGAAGGATGGCGAGGGCCAGTATCTCTGGACCTCCGGCCTGCAGTTCAAGGAGCCGGATCGCCTCGGCGGCTATCCCTATATCGTCAATCAGAGCATGGACGCTTATGGCTCCGGCAAGAAGCCGATCGCCTTCGGCGATTTCTCGAAATATTTCATTCGCCGCGTCGCCGGCGTCCAGGTGCTGCGTCTCACCGAGCGCTACGCCGACTACAATCAAACCGGCTTCCTCGCCTTCCAGCGCTGGGACGGCAATCTCGTCGACGCCGGCACTCACCCCATCAAATATCTGACCATGTGACGCGCGCGGCGCCGGCTCCCGCTTGTGCGCCGCCCTTCCCTTCCCCTCTCACCGCAAAAGGAGCCGCGCCATGCGCCGCGACCTCGCCAATCGCATCAATCTCAAGCCGGCGATCCAGCCGGTCGTCGTCACCGATAATACGCCCCAGGCCTCCGCCATCATCGACACCGCCGGCTATGAGAGCCTCACCTTCGCAATCGAAACTGGCACGCTGGCGGACGCCGACGCCACTTTCGCCGTCACCATGGAACATGGCGATGACGCCGCGCTCGCCGACACGGCGGCGCCGGCCGCGACCGATCTCATCGGCACGACCGCGCTGGCGAGCTTCACCTTCGCGGCCGACGGCGCCTGCCGCAAGATCGGCTATATCGGCACGAAGCGCTATGTGCGCATGACGATCACGCCGAGCAACAACACCGGCAACGCCCCGCTCGCCGCCATCGCCATCCTCGGCGACGCCAAGAGCCGCCCGACCGCCAATCCCCCGGCCTGACGCAAGACGCGGCGCCTCTCGCGCCGCCTCCCCTCTCTGACATAGGAGCCAGCGGCGATGGCCGACGCGAATTATCAGACCAAGGTCTATCATAAGCAGGGCGGCGACGAGCTGGTCATCGCCAGCGGCGGCAAGCTCACCATCGAATCCGGCGGCCTCGTCGAGAATGCCGGCATTCATGCGACGGTCCAGGGCGCGCCCACGGCGAAGACGGTCTCGGCCACTCTCACGGCGGCGGAAATCCTCGCCGGGATCATCACCGTCAATCAGGGCGCGGGCGCCGCCTCGGCGCTGCAGCTGCCCCTCGCGACGGCGATGGATACGGCGCTCGCCGCCTTCGGCGCGAATGACTCCTTCGACTTTTCGGTCATCAATATTTCGACCGTGGATGCGGAGGACGCCAGCCTGACGACCAACACGGGCTGGACGCTGGTCGGCTCCATGGACATTCCCGCCTATAGCGCCGCGGGAAGCCTCAACTCCTCCGGCCGCTTCCGTGCGCGCCGGACGGCGGCGGGCGCCTGGACGCTCTATCGGCTGTCGTGAGGAGGGCGCGATGGAAGTCCTCATTCTGCGCGAATTCACCTGCTCGAAAGAGGACGGCTCGCGCGATCTCGCCCCCGGCGACACATTCGACGTCCCGGATCGGCTTATCGATGCGCTCGAGAAGGGCGGCTATGTCCGCCGTCCTCCTGCGCTTGTCCCGGCCGCTTCGCCGCGCGGCGGCAAGCGCTCGGCCTCGCCGCCGGAAGCGCCGCTCCTCGCGCCGCAGGCGCCGGAGACCGTTGCCGGCGAAGCATCCTCCGACGCCGCGCCGG
Organism: Methylosinus sp. LW4; assembly: GCF_000379125.1. NCBI lineage: Bacteria > Pseudomonadati > Pseudomonadota > Alphaproteobacteria > Hyphomicrobiales > Methylocystaceae > Methylosinus > Methylosinus sp. LW4. The sequence continues at coordinate 1,430,110 of NZ_KB900626.1, forward strand.
AAGAGGCGGCGCGCGCCGCGGCGGCTGCCTCGGAACCGGCCGCCGCCGGCGCGAATGAGCAGGGCTGATGGCGTTCGAATCTTTCATCACCGTCCAAACGCCGGCCGCCGATCTCAATCTGCTCACGATAGAGCAGCTGCGCGCCGCGGCCGGCGTCTCGGACGGCTCGAAAGACACCGCATTGAAGGCGCTCGGCGCCCGCGTCTCCTCCGCCATCACCGCGGCATGCCGCGTCGCCGACGATGGGATCAATCCGCCGACGCTGCGCAAGGAGACGATCCTCGAGACCTTTCGCCGCCCGTCCTATTGGGCGAAGGGCTCCTGGCCTTTCGCGGATAGCGAGATGCAGCGCCACAGCCTCATATTGGCGCGTCGTCCCGCCGTCTCCGTCGCCTCGGTCATCGTCGATGGAACGACGCTCGACGCCACGCAATATGAGCTTCACGCCGCCGACGGAATTCTCGTGCGCCTCTCCGGCGATCAGCCGACCGCATGGCTGAATTGGAAGATCATCGTCACCTATGACGCCGGCTTCGCCACAGTGCGCGACGATCTCGCCCTCGTCGCCAGCCAGCTCGCGCAAATCCTCTGGTGGCAGGACGGCCGCGACCCCAACCAAAAGGTCGATTATGTCGACGGCGTTGGGCGCAGCGAGTGGTTCGCAAACCCGCATCTCGGCGATCTCGTCCCGGCGTCGCTCATCGGCGCCCTCGACGCCGCCGGCTATGTCAACCACATTCCGGGGTGAGGCATGATCGAGGCTCTGGTCTCCCATATCTTCGCGCTGCGCAATCTCGCGCATCTCGCGCATTGGTCCACGGGCAATTACGCGGCGCATATGGCGCTCGGCGATTTCTACGAGGAGATCGTCGAGAAGATCGACGCCATCGTCGAAATCTACCAGGGCCGCAACGCGCTCATCGGCCCCGTGCCGCCGCTCGTCTTCGACGACGCCGATATCATCCCGCGCATTCGCGAAGAGATGGACTGGCTTTCCGCCAATCGCGCCGCCATCGCCGCCGGTGACGAAGTGATCGGCAATCAGCTCGACGAGCTCGGCGCGATCTTCGGCCGCGCACTCTACAAGCTCCGCTTCCTGTCGTGAGGGCGAAATGAGCATCAAAAACATCTTCAAAAATCTCTCCGCCGGCCGCACCTCTCCGCCGTCGGCGCATATCGCCGTGACGCCCAGCGATACGGTCGATCTGGAATTCGTCACGCAATCGCTCTATGTGGGCGGCGCCGGAAATGTCGCCGTGGTGAGCATCGACGGCGATACTGTCACCTATGTTTCAAACGGCGGCTACATCATCGGCGAATTTACGCGCGTCCTATCGACCGGAACGACCGCCACCAATATCATCGCAGCCGGCCGGCGCGCGTGATGCTCAGCTTTCTCCGCGCACTCTTCGCATGGCGCCTCGTCGCCGAGCATGGCCGCTACGCCTATTTCGAGAACGACGTGGCCGGCGCACGAGAAGCCCATGTCATTCTCCGCAATGGCGGCACGCATCCCGCTCATCGTCGCTGGCTCGCTGGCGGGGATTGGTCCTATGAGCGTCCGCCGCCGCCGAGGTCGCAATCCGGCGTGAAAAGCATTGGAGCCGCACGCTGATGGACTCCCCCAACGTCTACAGCCTCACCGCCTCCGTCACCGCGGCGGGAACGGTGGTGAGCGAGTGGATCACGGGCCTCGAGGGGATGCTCGCCCTCGCCGCCTCCATCCAATTCGCCTATGGCTCCGGCGGCTCGTCCTGCCGGGTGTATCTGCAGACGTCATTCGATAGCGGCGCCACGGCCCAGGACGTCGCATGCGCCGCCTTCGCCACCGCGGCCGCGACGAAGCAGTTCAACCTTTCCGCGCTGACGCCCGTCATATTGCCGGTCGCCTCGCCGACCGATGGAACCATGCCGGATAACACGGCCCAGGACGGAATCCTCGGCCCGCGCTACCGGCTCAAAATCATCTCGACCGGCACTTACGCCGGAACGCAGGTCACAGCGAGGCTCAACGCGCGATGATTGCGGGATGCGCGATGAGCGAGGAAAGCGCGCGTCTCGTCGCCATGCTCAACGCGCTCGCATGGTGGATTTTCGCTTGCGGACTTCTCGCCTTCGTCATGACCGAGATCGTCTATCACATTCGCGCGGCCATCTGGGCGCGCCGGCGCATCGGCTCTCTGTCGAGCGAAAATCTCCGCGCCGCGCTGAAAGATAAAGGGACGAACGATGCGTAGAGCCTATATCGATATTGTCGTGGAATTGCTGCGCAAAGAAGCCGTCGACCTCCTGGCGAATGCCGGACTTGCGATCATCGGAAGCGCATATTTCGACCATCGGGGCGTGATCCGCCTCATGATCGAAGGCGACGCCCTCGGAGCAGAATTCGAGGTCGATGAGGGAACCATTCCGAAAGTCGCCAATCTGTTCCTTGTCGAGCATATGCGCGAGGGCGTGCGCTCGGCGGAAATCGATCGCTTTCAAGTGACCTCCTTGCAGCCGATCCCCATTTGCACTTGCAACAAGTCTGGGTGGGGCGTCATCGTATGACCCCCGCGCAAGCCCGCTCCTCCCTCGATCGCATGCTCCGCCAGGCGGGCCAGACGGTCACGCTCACGCGCTATCATGGCGTCCAGCGCGTCCCCGTCTCGGTGGAGCTGCGCGCCCATATCGTCGACTACAAGCCGGAGCAGATCGCCGCCGACTCCAGCCTGCGCACGGGCGACCGCAAGGCGATCATGTCGACGACTGAAATCGACGCCGCGCAATGGCCCGGCGCCGTGCCGGACGATCAGCGCCAGCCCGGTGACGCGCGCGTCCCGCGCCATGCCGACACGATCACGACGCCGGAAGGCAAGGTCTACACGGTCGTCGACGGCCACGAGGCGATCCGCCTCGGCGCGGATAGCGAGCTGATCCGCATCGAAGCGCAGGTGCGCTGACATGGCCCCCGATGACGTCGTCGCATTCTTCCGCGGCGCAATCGAAAGCTATTGGACCTTCACCTTGGTCAAATGGCCCAATGAGCAGCCCTTCGATCCCAATTCGCAGCCCTATCTCGAGTTGCAATTCCCGCTCTATCGCGAGCAGCTCGCCAGCATGGGCGCGCCGGGCGCCGATTATCTCGCCGGCGAGGGCGCGGCGCATATCGCGCTGCTCACGCCCATCGGCGGCGGCCTGCAGGGCGCCTCGTCCGAGCAATGGCAGACGCGCTTCAACACGCTGATCGCGTCGCTGCGGCCCAAGGTGTTCGCCAATGGCCTCGGCCAGACATTCGAGGCGCAGACGTCCGCTTCCTATGAGGACGACGGCTATTTCGTCCGCAGCACAGCCATCGCCTACGCCTACCAGAAATTCGGCTGACGGCCGCAGCAAGAGAGGGTCCGCCCCATGGCGCTTTTTCCATCCCGCATTGTCCAAGTCGCCACCGTCCCCGAGGTCACCTGGGGCGTCATTCCCACCTCGCCGACCTTCCAGATCGAGCGCTTCCTCCCCGGCGACGGCCTGCAGACGAAAAAGGGAACGCAGGCGATCGAGGAGCTGCATGTCGATCCCAATGTGCGCGATCACATTCAGCTCAAGCAGGACGTCGACGGCTCGCATGATTTCATTCTGAGCTACGGCACCAACGGCGATCTGTGGTGGACGCGCATCTTGCGTAACGGCACATGGGCCACCAATGTGCTGGTCAACGGAATGACGCGCGTTCCCTTCACGCTCGAGGAGAAATTCCTCGCCGGCGCCGCGGCGGGCTATCGCCGCTTCAGGGGCGTCGAGGTCGACAAGGCGGCCATTCGCTTCGAGGCGCGCAAGGAGGTCCGCGCGACTCTCTCCTTTGTCGGGCAGGCCGAGAATGTCGCCGCCACCGCCGCCCTCTCCGGCGCCACTTACACGGCCGCAGAAACCAACGCGCTGTCCACCGGCAATACGATCGTGGCCAACGCCTTCATGGGCCTCGGCACGCTGCCGACGCTCAATTCCGTCGAGCTCGATATCGACCATGGAATTCAACCGGTCGAGGCGCTCGGCTCACTCTATCGCGCCGATCAATTGCCCGACCTCACGCGCGTCACCGGCAAGATCACCGGCTTCATTCTCGCCGCCTCGCCCGGCGACGTCACTGATCTCAGTCTCAACCACGCCAGCGGCGATATCAATTTCACCGTTGGCTCAGTCGCCAACAACAAATACACGCTCGATCTGCCCTTCGTCCGCATCACCGACGCCAAGGTGCTCGGCATGGGGACGTCCGGCGCTCTGCGCTTCGAGGTCGATTTCGCCGCCGATTACGACTCCTCCACCGGCGGCTCGATCAAGGTCACGCGGAGCGTCGCATGAAGACGGTCGAAATCACCGCCACTTTCGAATTCTACCCGGACGGCTCGGAAGCAACCAAGCGCGTCTATTCCCTCGGCGCGACGCCGGAGCTCTCCGACGCCGACGCCGATCTCTTCATCGCCAAAGGGCTGGCGCAGCTTCCGGCCGCGCCCACGCCGCAAGAGAAAGCAGCAGAATAATGGACATCGGCAATATCGACGCCGCGCAAGACGCGATCGACCTCGGCGCATGGATCGACAGCCCCTCTTTCCCCGGCGTCGCCTGGCGCGTGCGCGGCTCCAACAACGCCGATGCGAAGCGCCTGCGCGAGAAGCTCATCTCCGCCGTGCCGCGCGCCGAGCGCCTGAATGGCCTTGCGGATGAGGCGCGCGCCCGTATCGAAGCGCAGGTGATCGCCGAGACGATCCTGCTCGATGCGCGCGGTCTCACCTCCGGCGGCGCGCCGCTCGGTATTGGCGATGTGAAAGCGCAGCTCTCCACGCCCAAGCGCGGCCCGCTGCTGCGCGCCGATATCGGCGCCGCCGCGGCGCTGGTCGGCGAGGAGCAGCTCGCCGCGGTGGAGGACGACGCAAAAAACTCGTCGGCCGCCTCCGTTGGGAACTGACGTGGGGCGATTGGACCGAGTGGCTGGAAAGCCTTTCGGCGGAAGGCGAGACGCCGGCCCCGCTCCGCGACCGGCCGGAGCTGCCGGAGCGCCTCGCCCCTCTCTATGAGGCATTCGGCGCTCTGGGCGGCGATCGTCACCTCGGCGTCGGCGGCGCGGGCGCCATCCCCTTCCTCGCGATCGACGCCTATGCGCGGCGCTATCGCATAGAGGATGCGGACCAGTTCCGGCGCTTCCATGTGCTGCTCACGCGCATGGACGCCGCCTATCTCGAATGGGCGGCCGAGCGCGCGCGCAAGCCGGCGGAGACATGATGGCGGCCTCCCTCAAGCTGACGCCGATCAACACCAAGCTCGTCTTCTCCGGCGATGGCGCGGCGTCGCCGGAGACCATCGGCAAGGCCTTCGCGCGCATGGCGCGGGAGGATATCGCCAAGGTCGACCGCGACAACGCCCAGGCCGCCGGCGGCGCGCTGCGGCGCACGGATTATGTCGCCGGCGCCGAGGTCGCCGCCATCCCGGATTTCGTCGACCCGGAATCGACGATCTCGGCCCGCTGGGAAGTCGCATCCGGCGCGGTCGCTTACGCCGAGAGCCTGCTCGAGGTCGCAGGCCCTCGGCGCAGCGGCGCCTATCGCAAGCAGCATGCGATCTATGCCGACGGCGTCGCCGTCGCCAGCGTGGCCGATGTGCCGCCCGGCGCGCGCGAGGTGCTCATCGTCTCGCTCGTCCCCTATGCGCGCAAGATCGAGCGGGGCCGAAAGAAATACGCGCCCGGCGCGGTCTATCAATCGGTCGCCGCGCTCGTCGCCGCGCGCTACGGCAATGTGGCGCGCGTGAAATTCACCTTCGCCGCGCCGGAAGGTCCGGCCCCCGCGCTGGACGCATGGGCCGCCAGCCGCAGCTCCGCCGTCTCCAATTCGCGCAAGCGCCGCGCGCAGATCGCCAAGGATCTGCGCAACCCCGCCATCCTCATCTATCTCACCTGAGGGCCGCCCCTTGGATATCCGTCAGCTCGCCGAATATCAGCTCACGACCAAAGGCGTCGTCGAGGCTGCGGCGCAATTTGATCAGCTCGAGGCCGCGCAAAAGCGCGCCGCCTCCGGCGCCGATGTGCTGACCAAGCAGACAGAAATTCAGGAAAAATTTGTCACGCGCATCGGAACCAAGCTCGAGGCTTACGCGCGCTCGAACGATCAGACATATAAGGCGCTCGCCAATGCAGAGCGCGGCGAGCGCTTGCTCGAAGCCGCTCGCAAGAACGGCATAGAAGTAACGCAGGCGCAGATCGCCGCCGCAGAGAAGGCGCGCGCAAAATATAACGAGCTGGCCGCCGCGGCCAATGACAACAGCATCGCAAACGGCATGGCCCGCGCCGCCGGCGAGACCGCGCGCTTCAACATCGCGCTCGATCGCCTGCAATCCTTCGCCTGGAACAATACGAGCCTCTCCGGCAATACGATCGATCGCGTCGTTCTGCCGATCCGCTCGCTCGGCGCGGCGATCGGCGGCCTGCCCGCCATCGCCGTGGCGGCCGGCGTCGCCATAGAGGCGGCGCTCGTGCTCATCGGCCATCACGCGCAGCAGACGCTCGCCGAATTGCAGGACGTCTCGCGCCAGTCCGGGCTCGGCGTCAATCAGATCGCCGGCGCGCAGATCGTCGGCGCCCGCAGCGGCCTGACGCAGGATCAGACGCGCAGCGCTTTGACCAACGCCGGCAAGGAATATGAATCCTACCGTCGCAACGAAGGCGGCGTGAAGGATACGCTCGACAAGGTCGACGAAGGCTTTCTGAAGGTTGCGGACAAGGCCAAGAGCGCCGGCGAATTCATCGATATTATCGGCGAGAAAATCCGCGCCCTCCCACGCGAGGAAGGGCTCGACCTCTCCAAAAAGCTGTTCGGCGAGGACGCCGGCGACAAGCTCTTCGCCAATATTCAGAGCGGCGCCCTATCGATGCGCGCTCTCGGCGACGAAGCGGACCGCGCCGGAACGCTCAACGAAGCCCTCGCCAAGCATGCGGAAGAGGTGCAACGGCAGATCGACGAGGCCGCCCAGGTCGCAAAGACGAAACTCCTCGTCGCCCTGCAGGACCTCGACGACCCCATGTCGCGGCTGCAGCGCGGATGGTGGAACATCGTCGGCATAATCGCCGAGGCCGCCGGCCAGGCGGGCCGCATGCGAGATATTCTCGCCAATGGCGAGGTCGGCAAATGGGCCGGGCTACACGCCGCGGGCGGAACGTCTTTCGAAGACGCCTTCGGCAAATATCGGCGAAAAGACGCTGTGGTCGGCGCGGAAGAATATGGGCCGCCTATGCCCAAGGGCGCGCCCACGACGTCCGCCGGCGTCTCCCGCGCCCGCTACGCCGCGCGCGACGAATCCGGCTCCGGCGGCGGCGCCAGTGGCAAGAGCGACGCCGATCGCGCCGCCGAGCGTTATGAGAAAATCACCCGCGAGCTGAATAATCAGATCGATCTGCTGCGCACGCAGGGCGACGAGCACGATCGCCTCGCCCTCAAGATCGATATCGAGAAAAAGCAGCTGGAGCTCGGAACCGGCGCGACCCAGGCGCAGAAAGACCATATCGCCGAGCTGGTGACGCAGCTCGACGCCGCCAAAAAGGCGCAGGAACGCCTCAACGAAGAGGCCAAGAAGTTCAACGAGGCCTATAGCGCCGCCGCCGGCACGATTTCGGGCGCGCTCAAGGATGTGCTCAACGGCGGCAAGCCGGGCGACGCGCTGCAAAAAGCGCTGCAATCCATCCAGGGCCAGCTCCTCGACGCCTCGCTCACGGGCGCGGGCCCCTACGCCAAGCTGCTCGGACTCAACGGCAAGGACGGCGCGGTCGGCGGCCTCTTCGGCGGCCTCGCCAGCGCGCTCGGCCTCGGCGGCAATCAGACGACAGGGACGATGAACGTGCAGGCCGGCGTCGTGACCGTCAACGGCGGGATCGGCGCGGGCGCTGGCGGCGGCGGCCTGCTCTCCGGCCTCACCAATTGGATCGGCGGCCTCTTCGGCCAGAATGCAGACGGCACGGACAACTGGCGCGGCGGCCCGACCTGGGTCGGCGAGCGCGGCCCGGAGCTGGTCAATCTGCCGCGCGGATCCTCGGTCACGCCCAATGCGCAGAGCCTCGCCTATACGCGCTCGCTGGCGAATGACAATCGCGGCGGAGCGTCCGCCTCGCCGGTGACGGTGAATCTCATCAAAGCGCCTCCCGGAACTGACGTGAAGCAATCGACGGACTCCCGCGGCGGCCGGCGCATCGATGTGGTCTTCGATGAGCGCATCGCCGCCGCGTCAGGCTCGCCGCAAGGCGTCGCCGTCAATCGCGGCCTCTATGGCCTCAAGCCGGTCATCACCCGGCGCTAGTCCTATTGGGCGGAGTCGGCGACAGCCTGCTGGCGACGCCTCTTGCGTTCCACCACAGGCGCCGGCTGGGGCGCCTCCGGCTCCAGCGTCGCGAAAACCGGGTTCGGGGTGTGCTCCAGCGTCGCGCCATTGGACGAGTCGACCGCTGCCCCAATGATCCCGCCGGCGAGAATATTTCCCGCGAGCGCTGCGCCGCCGCCGACCGGCACATGTGTCCCGACGAAAATCTGCTGCTGCTGATAGCCGGGCTTGGAGAAAACCACAGAAAACTGCGAGTCGCGCGGCAGCTCGAAAGTGCAAGGCGTCGCCTCGCAAACCATGCCCGTCGAAACGCGCGCCGTCGCGCCGGCCGGAGAAGAGGCGAAGGTCACATTCTCGGTCGTGCCTCGCACGATTGTCGCGCAGCCGGAAATAGACATGGAAATACAAGCAGCAACAAAGACAAATCTCATTTCGCGCCCCGATTGTTCGGCAATTGTGCGGCGGCGACATTACGCGATCGGGCGCTGATGACAATCCCTGTTTGGCCGGCGTCGCTCCCACAGCGCATCTTGCGCGACGGCTATAGCGAGCCGCTCCCCGATGGGCGCTTGTTCACGAAGCCATCGGCCGGGCCGCCGAAGTCGCGCCGGCGCTATTCGAAAGCCGCCGTCCCGATAACGGCGACCATTGTCGTCGACTATGCCAGCAAGGCGCGTCTCGAGCGCTTCTGGGTCGAAGAACTCGATTGGGGCTCGCTCCCCTTCATCATGCCGGATCAGACGCATGATGGCGTGCCGATATTCACCTCCGCTGGCGTCCCGCTGCTGACGAGCGCCGGCGTTCCCATTCTCGTCACCGCCTATTGGCTGGTGATGTTCCAGGAAAATTCGGCTCCGAAATTCGATCCGCTCGGCGTGCAGTTCCGCGCCGCCTTCACTCTGCTGAAGCTGCCCTGACAATGCCGCGCGTCCCCGTCACCTCTCGCCGGACCATGTATGAGCAGCATTCGTCGGAAATCGAGGTGCTCCTCATCACCATCACGCATTCACTGCTCGCCGAGCCGATCCGGCTGTCGAGTGATCCGACGGAGCGGCTATCTATCGAGCCGCTCGAATACGCAACGATCAGCCGTGGCGATACTTTCAAATTCGTCGAGATGGCGGCGATCCTCCCCGACGATCAAAAAGGCGTCCCGCCGCGCACCGCGATTGCATTTGAGAATATCGACTCCGCCTATGTCGATCTCGCGAGGTCCTTCATCGAGCCGGCGACGGCGATGCTCGAGGTCGTCTATGCCTCGGCGCCCGATTACGTCACGCAGCGCTATACGCGGCTGCGCACCACAAAGGTCTCCGGCACAGAAACAGGAATCGTCTTCGATCTGTCGCGCATTCATCTTCAGACAGAGCCTTTCGGCGCGCGGCAGACAAAGGCCTTTTTCCCTGGCCTGCATGGGATCGCCAACGCATGACGCATTGGTCGGGCGCCTATGTCGGCCTGCCCTGGCGCGCCGGCGGCAGGGACGCACAAGGGTGCGATTGCTGGGGCCTCGTGCGGCTCATCTACCAGGACGTCGCGAAAATCGCCCTGGACCCGCTCAACGGTCTCTATGTCACGGCCGAAGAGCGCGAGGATATCGCTGCGATCGTCGCCGGCGAAATGGCGCATGGCCCCTGGTTTCCGATCGAGCCCGGCGCCGAGTGTGAATTGGACGTCCTGCTCTTCCGCTGTCTCGGCCTGCAATCGCATGTCGGCGTCGTCGCCGGCCGCGGATTGATGCTGCATGCGACGGCCGGGCAGACGAGCTGCATCGAAAGATATCAGGATGGGCGATGGCGGCCGAGATTGAGCGGGATTTTCCGACACAGGGACGCGCGATGAGCGGCGCGCGCATCATCGCCGCGCCGCATCTCGACGGCGTGCGTCGCGTCGACGCCATGGCCCCGGCCGGCGCGACGATCCTCGATATCGTCGGAATCGCGCTGCCGCTCGCGACGCCGGGGGTGCATGACTTCGTGCGCGTCAGCATCGGCGATGACGTCATTCCGCGCGAATGGTGGCCGAGCGTGCGGCCGAAGCCGGAGACGGTCGTTATCGTCCGCGTCGTCCCCGGCAATGGCGGCGTTCTGCGATCCGTGCTCTCGATCGCTGTCGGCGTCGCGGCTTTGGCGCTTGGGCAGGTCTGGGCCGCTCCTCTGGCGGCCTCGTCATTCGGCACGGCGGTCGGCCTGACGCAGACCTCCGCGGCCGCGCTCATTTCCGGCACGGCGATGCTCGCCGGGCAATTTCTGCTCAACGCCTTTGTCCCGCTCAAGCGCAATGAGCAATCTGGCGTCGGCAACGCCAGCAGCCCGTCCTACTCGCCGCAGGGCTTCAAGAATGTCGCCAACCCGGATGGCGTCGTCCCTTGCGTCATGGGCAAGATTCGCTTCGCGCCGCCTTATGCCGCCCTGCCCTATACGGAAGTCATCAACGGCGAAAAATTCATTCGCGCGTTGTTCCTGGTAGGCTATGGCCCAGTCGCTCTGCGCAACATTCGACTCGGCGACACGCCCATCGAAAAGTTCAAAGAGGTCGAGATCGAGGTCCGCGAGGGCTATTCGACCGACGCTCCGATTACGCTCTACCCGACGCAGGTCCTCGAGGAGCAGCTTTCGGTCGATCTCAACAAAGCCTACTCCGATCAGTTCGGCGCGCACACGCGCTTCACGGCCTCGGACGCGACCGAATGCTCTGTGGACTTCACCTTCCCGTCCGGCCTCTTCTGGATGCATACCGTCGTCGGGCGCACCAGCTCGACCACCTACCCGATTCCCTTCACCGTCAATTTCAGAATCAGCCAAAGGCTCAATGGCGCTGGCTCTTGGTCTATCGTCGCTGATTTCCCGGTCACGAACTTCTTACAAAAAGCATTCAGCTCAGCTTATCGTTGGACTCTCCCGATGCGTGGCCGCTACGAGATCAAAGTCGAGCGTCTGACGGCCGATTTCGACGATCTCAACGCGTTCCAGCAGACCGACCAATTCGTCTCGCTCGCTTTGTGGTCGGCGATCAGGTCATACCGCCCCGAATATGCGCTCGCCTTTCCCTATCCGCTCGCGCTCATCGCCGTGCGCATCAAAGGCACAAAGCAGCTCAATGGCGTGCTCGACAATCTCAATGTCGAGGCCTCGCGCATCTGCAAGGATTGGGACGCCGGAACGTCGGCATGGGTGGAGCGCGAGACGCAAAATCCGGCGTCGCTCTATCGATACGCTCTGCAAGGCCCGATGAACGCCTACCCGCGGGAGGATAGCGAGATCGATCTCGCATGGCTGCAAAACGACTTCCACCCGCACTGTGTCGCGAACGGCCTCTCCTACAATCGCGTCCATGACTATGAGGCGTCTGTTTTCGATGTGATGGAGGATATTTGCGGCGCCGGGCGCGCCAGCCCGCGCGATGACGGCGAGAAATGGAGCGGCGTCATCGATCGTCGGCAGAGCATCGTCTACGGCCACATCACGACGCGCAATGCGTGGGAGTTCTCTTTCGAACGGCCGAACATCCAATTTCCGCACGGCTTTCGCGTCAAATTCCAGGACGAGACCAACAGCTATAAGCAGGCCGAGCGCGTCGTCCCTTGGCCCGGCTTCGTCGGCATTCCGACCATTACCGAAAGCATAGAGCTCCCCGGCAAGACGAGCCCGGATGAAATCTGGATCGAGGCGCGCAAGCGGCAATATGAGACGATCTACCGTCCCGACACATGGACAGTGATGAGAGACTTCGAATCCGCCGTCGAGGTCCGCGGCGATCTCTGCCAATTTGCCTATGACACTCTGGACAAGACGCAACGCGCGGCCCGTGTGCAGCGCGTCGCCGACGCCATGGTTTTGCTCGACGATCATGTGACGATGGAGGTCGGCAAGAGCTATGCGATCCGCATTCGCAAGCTCGCCGCCAATGATGTCGATGAAGACCAGAGCATCATTCGCACGGTTCAGACCGTGGTGGGCGAGACCGATATCATCTATCTGACCGGAACCGGCGTCGCGCCGGCGGTCGGCGATCTCGTAATGTTCGGAGAGTCCTCGAAAATTTCTTTCGCCGTGCTGGTGAAGGACAAGGAAGGGACCGAGAATTTCGGCGCGCGCGAAACGCTCATCCCTTATGCGCCGGAAATATTCGATCTGCTCGACGCCGAGGTCCCGCCCGCATGGAACGGGCGCGTCGGCGAGGACATCGGAGCGACCACGGCCGCGCCGGCGGTCCCTGTCGTCGCGACGATCGTCTCGCTCACAATTCCCGGCTCGGAGCCCTCCGCGAATATCTTTGTCCCGCTCTCGATCGGCTCTGGCGGCGGCGCGCCGGCGACTTTCGAGGTCGATCATCGTCTCTCCGGTGCGAGTCTATGGACGACGGTCTCTATCGCCGTCGCGACGGGCTCCGCGACCATCTCGGGCTATTCGCAATATGACGTCGTCGAGCTCCGCGCGCGCGCCGTGAACACGACGGGCGCGAGCGCCTACACCGCGACGAAAACGCTCATCGTCGCGCTCGGCGACAGCGCCGATTGGGGCGCGATCACCAGCGCCGCGACCGTGCATCTCGACGTCGGCTCGATCGCCGCGACGGCGGATCAGAGCATCGATTGGGGCAGCTTCTGAAATGACGGCAGAAATCAAGCATCGGCGCGGCGACGCGACGCAGCTCGCGGCCTTCACGCCCGCGGCCGGCGAAATCGTCGTCGATACGACCAACAATCGCGCCGTCGTCGGCGATGGCTCGCGCGCCGGCGGCTATCCGGCAGCGCGCCTCGACGAATCCGGCGTCGGCTTCCGCAATCGCCTGCGCAACGCCGCCTTCTCGATCAATCAGCGCGGCGTCTCCGGCACGGTGACGCTCTCTGCGGGCGCCTATGGCCATGACGGCGTCAAAGCGGGCGCGGCGGGATGCTCATATACATTCGCGACGAGCGGAATAGACACGACGATCACCGTCGCATCCGGCTCGCTCATCCTGCCGATCGAAGGCGCTTTGATCGAAGGCGGAAATTATATGCTGTCGCATGCCGGCACGGCGCAAGCGCGCATCTGGCAGACGAGCCCCGCCGGCTCTTATGTGAGCGTCGCGGGAGGACTCATAGCGTCGGGCCTGACCGCAAACACATTGACCGCCGTCGAATTCTCGACCGGCACGATCTTGCGTCCGCAATTCGAGCCCGGTGTCTATGCGACGGCGTTCGAGCGTCGCCCGCTCGGCGTCGAGCTGGCCTTGTGCCAGCGCTATTTCCAATCGCGGCTCGCATCGCATCTGGCCCTGGCGACGGCGGCCACGCAGTTCTTCGGCGGCGCCATCGCACTGCCGGTGACGATGCGCGCGACGCCGACGCTCTCCTCCCTCTCCGGCGGAACGCAAACCAACGTCGCCTCTGACGGCCTCAACACGATGGGCGATTCTGCGGTCCGCTATTACATCTCCTCGACCGCCGCCGGCGAGGTCGAGTCCTACGATCGCGCATTCACCGCGAGCGCGGAACTCTGATCGGCGCCTAGCCGCAGATCCGCGCATCCAAGCGCAAATCTCTCCCAAAATCTGAACGGAAAAAGGCGGCCCATGTCTGGAACGCAATCGCCCGATCTCACCCTCGCGGGCGCTCTTGATGAGTTCATTGGCAATTTCGACTCCGGTCTCGGCATGGAAACGCGCCGCGCCACGGCGGCGAGCGTCGCGACGCAGATGCGGACGCTGATCCAATTCGATTCTGCGATCGTCTCCGTCAAGACGCGAACGCTCTCGACGCCGCCCGGCTCTCCGACGCTCGGCGATCGCTATATCGTCAAGGCGACAGGGACCGGCGCATGGGCTTCGCATGACAATTCCGTCGCGACCGCGACGGCGACCGGATGGAGCTTCGTCGCGCCGACGGCCGGCTATCGCGTCTTCATCATCGACGAGAAGACTGACTATTATTGGGACGCCAATACTTCGAAATGGACCGTCATCGCCAACACGCAACTGCTGTTCTCGACCGTGGCGGAAATGGCGGCGGTCACAGGCACGCCCGCGAACTACGAGGCGAATGTCGTCGCCGATATCGTCGGCTACACGGCGAGCCGCGCGCGCTCGTCCAACGTCGCGACCATCGTGACGCAGGCGACGCATGGCCTCACCACCGGCGCCAAGGTCAATGTCCGCAAGCTCGGCGGCTCCGGCTACAACGCCAATCAGGTGACGGTCACAGTCACGGGCGCGAATTCCTTCACCTATGCCAACACCGGCGGCGATGAATCGACGACGACCGACACGGCCGGACATGTCGATCGCAATGGCGCCTATGCGTCCGATGGCGCCGGCGCGTGGGTGTGGAAAAGCGACAATGATCTCGATGGGCTGACCGCGCGCGTCGAAGTGCTGGAGACGGAGCTCGCCGCGGCGCCGACCATTCTCGGCACAGAGACCGCGGTCAATTTGCTCACACACTCGAATAATTTCGCTGACGCATCCTGGTCGAAAGGTCACGCGACCGTCCCGACTGTCTCCGGCACGTCGCCGGTCAGCGGTAGCACGATCTATAAGCTGACCGATAATACCGACAGCAACATCCACAATATTCAGCAAAATCTCGCCGTCGCGCAGACGGCGGGATCGGCCATTGTCCTATCCGCCTACGCCAAGGCGGACGCCCTTTCGAAGCTCATGTTCTGGGTTGTGAACGGAACAGACTCCGGCAAGCAGGCGATCTTCGATCTAGCCGCCGGAAAGGCGTTCACGCTCAATTCCGCGATCGAAGCCGGCGTGATTCCAATCGAAGATTTTCCGGGCTGGTATCGCTGCTGGATGAAGATCACGCTCGACAGCGACGGCACGCCGTCGCTGTTCATCCTGACCGCCAAGGACGACGGCACATTTTCTTACCCCGGAACTTCGCAATCGCTCTATCTCGCCGGCGTCATGGCCAGCACCGGCAAGCTCTTTCCCTATATCGATACGGCGGCGGCGGCCGTCACCGGCAATGTGGCTGTCGACAGCGAGCGCGGCGCCGCGGCTTTTGGCGAAGAGGCGGCGTCGAAGCTGCGCCTCGATGCGGTGGACGTGGGGTTGCTGAAGACCACGGCGCTGGCCACTGGCGCAAACCTATTTTTGCAATCGGACAATTACATCGCATCGCCCTGGACGCAGAATGAAGTCATCATCCTTCCGGGCGCGATCCCGGCGCCTTTCGGAAAAATCTTCGCCACCAAAGTCAATGAGCTGGCGACGACAAACTTTCACATGATCGAGCAGGGCTATGGCAGCTCTATCGCAGCCGGTTCGGTCGTATCCTGCGGAATTTGCGTCAAGGCTGGCGAGCGCACGCAGCTGACGGGATGGTTCAAGCCACAGCACGACGCCGAGCAGACTGTCCTCTTCGATCTCGCGGCCGGCACGGCGACGCCGACCAGCGGCTCCCCGCCGCTCGACTGCCGCATTATCCCGATCGACGGCATGCCCGGCTGGTTCCGCGTCGTCGTCGTCGGCAAAATGATTACGGCCGGCACCTTCCAGATGTTCTGGATGATCTCCAATGCCGGCGCGACCGCCTATCTCGGCGAGGCGAATAAGGGCCTCTATCTCGCCAATGCGCAGGCATGGTTCGGCTATGACCTGCCGGATTTCGTCGCGACAACGACGCTCACGGCCAATGGCGCGCAGGAGATTTACGACGCGGCGGACCGGCGCCCTATCGGCTATGTTCCGGGCGTCACGACAGGCTATGCAGTGCTGTCGGATGCGCCGACGCTCTATATCTGCTTCACGGATTCGCAGTCCAACGCGCACGGCGGCGGCACGGACGCGCTCGTCGCGACCTCGCCGCTGTTTTCTGGCTATGCGCTCATGGGCTCTAATGGCCCGCATGCGGAGGGCGCGCGCTTCACGCAATTCGTGGATTTGATCGAGACCGGGATCAATGAATCGGCCGGCTCCGGCTGGATCAACGGCATGCTCTCGCGCATGCTCTCGGAATCGCCCGTGCTGCCGCGCTTTGCCTATTTCAACCCGGCGATCGGCGGCAAGACGATCACCGAGTTGAAGCGCGGCGGCCCGTCCTACACGCGCTTCCTCGGCGCCTTGCACGACACATGCGACGCCGCGCGCCGAGCCGGCTATCGCCCCGTCGTGATCGCCGGCGATTGGATGGGCAATGAGAGCGCCGCGCTCGGCCGCGCAGGAGACTGGGCAAATCAGCTCAGACAGCTGCGCCGACAAATGGACGAGGATATTCGCCGCGCGACCGGGCAGACCGAGAATTGGGTGTTGTTCATTTCCTCGATCCGCACGTCGTCGACCTATGCTTTCAGCAACCCGGTCTTCACGGGCAATATCGAGGCGGCGGCGTCCGATCCTTTCATCAAGCTCGCATGCCCGACCTATCAATTCCCGAGCCAATCTTCGCCGAGCGAATCCGTCCACATGAACAACGTCGGCCAGAACCGACGCGGCCAGGCGCTCGCGCGCGCCGTCTGGGCGGAGATGTTCGGCCCCGGCTGGACGCCCTTCCACCACAAGCGCGTCTGGCGCAGCGGCTCCGCGCAAATCGCCGTGTTGTTTCAGGTCCCGTTCGGCAACATCGTGCTCGACACTAGCGGCTCGATCGTGCCGAACACAGGCTATCCGAGCGGCAACTACTATGGCTTCCGCTTCGACGACAGCTCCGGTTCGCCGCCCACGATCACCAGCCATTCGATCTCGGGCAATTTCCTGTTTCTCAACCTCTCCGCAGCGCCGACAGGCCACGCCGGCCAACTCGCCTACGCCACCGAGACGGTGATCCTGGATTCCAACGTCGCCGGCTGTCTGCGCAACGATGTCGCGCACACGTCGCTCTTTGGCCAGCCGAACGATTACGACTGGTGCAACAGCCTCATTGTCGATTTCCCGCTTTGAGTGGCCATCCTCCCGCAGAGCAGGCAAAACAGAAAGGTGATCCATGGGCGCCGATAATTTTTCCTCTTTCGGAAAGGGCCTCTCGAGCCCAGGAACGAAGCATTTCACGCTCGTCGCGTCGGACACCGCCGACCTCGCGGTGATCCCGCGCGCCGTCTACGTCAATGTCGGCGGCGTCGCGGTGATCCGCGACGCCGCAGGAAATGACGTCGCCTACAACGTCAACCAGTTCGCGATCTTGCCGTTCCGCGGCGTGCGCCTGCTCGCCAATGGCACGACGGCGACGCTCATCGGGTGGGAGTGACCATGCTCGGGATCGATCTTTCTCTGACCTCGGCGGGAGTCGCCCTTTCTCAGGGCGTGCCTGCGGCGCCATTCGGCCCGGCGGACGCAGACCTCGTGCTCAATTTCGCGACGCAGCAATACTGGGCGCGTGGCGCGGGTTTCGTGGCGTTTTCCGACCTATTCACTTTTTCGCGCGCCAGCGCGGAGACTGTGACCGACGCCAATGGGGCGGTTTCCTACGTCGCAAACGACGTGCCCGCCATATCGAGCGCCGGCTATGGATCGACGTGGCCGGCGGCGACCAATTTGTTGCTGCATTCCGATGATTTGAGCACATCCCCATGGTCTACATTCTCGAGCGGGACGGGCTCCGTCGCGCGCGTGGCGGCCGCTGGCGTCGCGCCGGACGGGACGACAACCGCGGCAAAAATCACCGTAAATAGGAGCAACACGACCTCATATGCAGAGGCATATCAGCAGTTCACCGGGACTGTGGCCGTCTATACTGCGTCAATATGGGTCAAAGCGTTTAGCGCTGCCGATAAGGGCGGCCAAATAGCCCTCGCCATTTACGACGGGACAAACACAACCGCGACGCTCGTCATTTTGTCGGGCGCGTGGCAGCGGGTGTCCGTGAGTGCGACGATGGTCGCGTCGGCCTCGTGCCAGATTGTCGTAGGCTATACTCCGGCCCTCGGCAGCGGTGCGAGTAGCGTCTCGTTTTTGGCGTGGGGCGCGCAAGTCGAGTTGGGCGCTGCCGCAACGCCCTACATCCCGTCAAGCGCGTCTCAAGGGGCTCGCGCCGCTGTGTCGTGCGCTCCAAAGGCTCAACTCGCCTCGATGCTTTCCGGGGCTGCTGGCTCTGTGAGTCTGATTACCGGCTCGGGCCGACGATCGACCGCGGCGACGCTGCTCAAAGCCAACGGCGTATCCTTGCTCGGCGTGAGCGCCGCCAATCTCGCGACGACGGCGGCGGGGGCTACGCTCAACAGCAGCAATGTCGGCGCGTGGGCCTATCAAAACAATGTCGGTCTTGCCTGGGATGGCGCTGGCGGCGTGATCGCTCTCAACGGCACTGTAGCGGGCGATACGCAGTCGCGATCTCCACAGGCTCCATTTGCCTTCGCTGAGCAATGGGGGGGCGGCATAGATGCTCTTGTCGCGTGGAAGAAAAAGAAATCCAGCCCCCAATTCGGAGCTGTGATGAGCCCCGGTTTTATTCCGACCGGGACTTCTCATGATTTCACATCTCCAAATCCGATCTGGCCGACCACCGCATCCGTGCCGCCGTTTCGGGATTTCGGCAATTTTTCACCCTATGCATCTAACCCGATAACCGCAGCGAATACAGGCGCGTATAATTCCAATGGCGTAGGCAACCCATACGCGCGTGAGAATGCAAAAATAGGATCGACGTATTTCGCATTGACTCAAGCAGCCCCCTCGTCCGCTAATAACTGGATCAATTTGGCGCTCTATACGAGCACAAATCCGCCATTGTCCTGGACGCCGGCTGCGAGCAACCCGGCTATTACACATTCCGCCGGTCAATGGGATGACAATTATTTGCTACACCCGGATATTATTCCGTCGCCTCAAGGGGACGGGACGCTCTGGGCCTATTACAGTGCATGTTCCTCCGCCGGCCCGACGACCGGCGCGTGGGGCATTGGGCTGATAAAGTCGTCTGCGGATGGGCAGACGTGGACAAAATACGGGCTGGTCATTGGACCGTCCGCCAATGCATCCAACCCAGGACTGCCGACAGTCATAAAAATAGGCTCGACCTATTACCTGTATTGCTGCGACAATGGCAACGTCTCCACGAAGATCGTATATTTTACGTCGCCTGATGGCGTGACGTGGACATACGGCGGCGTCGCGCTCGGCGCGCCATCTGCCAATCAATGGGACCGCTACCGCAGCGGGATAATCGACCCCTGGATTTCGAAGAATAAGCACGGCTTCTATGAGATGACGTATTCGGCCATTTTTGGTTTTACCGAGCACGCATCTGGGCAGGAAATCGGATATGCGGTGTCCGCCGACGGCGTAAACTGGACCTATTATAACAACGGCCCGCTGTTTTATGGTCATGGCATATATTATACGGGCAACGTGTCGCTATTCGAAGTCCCCGGCGTTGGAGAATACTACCTATACACCGACGACTCTGGCGCTGGGTCGGCTTACGGCGCGGCGAAAACCGCGCCGGATTTCTGACGCAACTGCGCACGAGCTTGCCTCTTGTCAGAAGATGCCGCATCAATGGGAGTGAGAAGTGCCAACGAGGAGCGTGTTTCGTGAATTTTTATCCGATCTGGCCCTATTTCGTGACCATGGCGGCTATCCTGGCGATAATATCGAGCCCATTGTTTTGCGGTGCTGACGGTCTTCCTGGGACCAATATGCGAAGGCAAGAGGCATTGGATGGGATACGTGGATTTTTAGCATTTGGAGTGTTCTTCGGCCATGGCGCGTTATATCATCGTTACATAATCGACGGCAGTTGGGGTAAGGAGCCTGTATCTCCGGTTTATACGCTTTTGGCCGAGGGCGGAGTCGTATTGTTTTTTATGATTACCGGATATTTATTTTGGGGGAAATTACTCGATGACGGCGGCCGGCCAAACTGGATTAAGCTTTATATAGGACGACTATTCCGTATCGGCCCTCTATATTTGATAGCCATAGCTGCTATGGTGTTAATAGTTGGCGTAAAGACAGATTTTTTGTTGCGCGAAAATTTATCGGTTATTATCAAAGAGATTGGAGCTTGGTTGCTCTTGGGCGCGGTAGATGGACGAGACATTAACGGCTACAAGAATACGTGGCAGATACTTGCAGGCGTCACCTGGACGCTGGCGTTCGAGTGGAAATTTTATATAAGCCTTTTTGTATTAGCTATTTTTTCTAGGAATATTCTAGTTTCTATTTTACTTATTTCTGCAGCGATTACCGGAATTTTTGCATATCTGTCAACCGACGTAGATCCTATGGGAAGGCACAAAGAGCTTCAATGCATGATGTTCTTTCTTATTGGAATGATGGGGGCGTCACTTGAGCGAGCTAATATTTTAATTAGATTTAATAGTTACGTTCTCGACACTATAATATTAGGAATTATTGCGTATATATGGCTTGAGTTCACGACGGCTTACGCACCGTATCAGTGCATTCTGTTAGGTTTTGTCTTCTATATGATTTTGTCTGGAGCGACATTGTTTGGAATATTGTCGTCCACTCCGGCGCGCCGGTTAGGAAATATCAGTTTTGGAATTTATATTTTGCAGGGCATCGTTTTTGCGATTGTTTTTTCTTCTAAAAGAGTCTCTGATTTTGCTCAGATAGCTCCAATCAATCATTGGCTAGTGGTCGCTATGTGCGCAACATTGCTTGTATTTATTGCAGCGGCATTGCACGTTCTCGTTGAATTGCCAGGAATCGAAAACGGAAGACGTATCGCTAAAAAGCTGAGCGGTCGGCGCGAGATTGCCGCCGAAACGATAAAAGAAAGCGTCTAGGTTTTGGCGACCGCCGTGACCGCCCAGCGGATCACGGCGGTCGATATGGGCTAAAAGAGCCCCACACGCCCTAACATCGTTTGTGGGGGTGTGAACTCGTGCACGGAATGCATGAGTTTCCCCTGATCTCTCCCTGAAAGGCAAGACATGTCGACCATCTCCGCCGCCGCGGCTTCCGCGGGGTCTCTCGACGTGCGCGCGATTCAGCGGGCGCTCAACGCCAAGGGCGCGACAATCGCCGAAGATGGCGCGCTCGGCCCGGCAACGCGCGCGGCGATCTATGCCGCCGTGCAGGCCGCTCTCGGCGGTGTTGCGGCGCCGTGGAGCGCCGAGCGGCTGCTCATCGCCTATGAGCAGATCATGCTGCGCGACGCCGGACTCTATCGCGGCGCCATAGACGGACGCGCCGGCGCGGCGACGCGAGATGCGCTCGCCAAATGGAGCGCGACGCAGACGAGGCAGATCACTATCGTGCACGGCGCCTCGACAGCAGCGCGGGCGTTCGTCGGCGCAATCGATTGGGATGCGGCGATCTATGCCGTATGCCCGCGCGCGAAGGCGTCGATCGTCGATATGGTCGCGCTCCATGCGGATGAGCAATTCGCGCGATGGCGGCTGACGACGCCTTCGCGACAGGCGACGATCCTCGCGCATATCAGCGTCGAGACGAGCGGTTTCACGACGCTCGAAGAGAGCATGGACTATCGCGCACAGCGCATCGTCGAAGTCTGGCCGACGCGCTTCAAGAGCGTCTATGAGGCCATGCCTTTCGCGCATAATCCGAAGGCGCTCGCCAATAAGGTCTACAACGGCCGGCTCGGCAATCGCGTCGGCACGGATGACGGCTGGAATTTCCGCGGCCATGGAATGCTGCAGTCGACCGGCCGCGAAAAGGGCGAGATGCTCGCCAAGGAGCTCGGCGTCTCCGCCGAAGCTGTGCCGGACATGCTCGTCGCGCCGGACAGCGCGCTCGAATGCGCATGCGCGCTCTTCGTGCTGCTGAACGCCGTCGGGCCGGCTGACAGCGGCGATGTCGCTTTGCAGACGCGGCGCATCCAAGGCGGCGATGAAGGCCTCGCGGCGCGCGCCGCAGCGCGGCAGCGCTTCCTCGCAATTCTTCAAGCGCCCGAAAAACGCGCCGCGTGAGGCGCGCAATCTCGAAAGGAGTCCGTCATGGGCAAATTTCTCGAAGTCATCGTCCCGACTTTTGCCGCGGGAATCGCGCTCGCGCTCGCCATGTTTCGCATTGGCGACAACTATCCGCCCGCGCAGGCGCCGATCATGATCGCCGCTGCGGGTCTGGTCGCGCTCGTCGGCGTCAGAGTGTGGCGCGAGCGGAAAGAGGACCAAGAACTTCGCGAGTGCAAATGGGTTTGGCGCGATGAGCAAAAGGCCTATGTGCCTCGATATAATCTGCCGCTCGACTGCGATTGAGCGCTAATGCCGGACGATCGCGATGTGCTGCTGATCGTGGCGAGCGCATGCGCGGCGTTCGCTGCGATCTATCTCGTCAAGCTTCTCCCCGCCATCCTCTACGCCGTTCGCTTCGGCGTGCCGGAGTAGCGCGCAGTTCTCAACTGGCGCTCAACAACTGAAAGCTCTCACATGTCGAAAAATCTCAAGCGCGTGGCGCTCGCCGTGCTCGCATTCATCGCGTTCGTGCTGGTGTCGCCGCTGTTGAATGTCGCGTGGCTCGCCATCACCGGCCAGAGCTTCAACTGATCCTTAGACAATCATTTCGGTGATGTCACCGAAATGATCCCTTTCGCGCGCGCGGCGTCCCGGCGGGGCCGCGCACAATCGCGAATTGGCCTCCCGCCGATCATCATCGAAAGAATGGATCATGAAAGCACTGATCGCTCGCGCGAATAGCCCCTCCTCGGCCTTCGCGCTCTTCTTCGCCTCTCTGTTTGTCGCGCTGCTCCTCATCTATGGGCCGATCGTCGGCCTCGTCATCATCGGCGCCATGACCGCGCTCGCCGCGCTCATCTTCGCGCCGGAGATCGGCGCCTTCGTCGTTCGCATCGCCGAGACTGCGCATCGTTCGCGCGTGCGCATCATCGTCGGCACCGCGTGCTTCACGCTCGGCGTGCTGGCGCTGCTCGCCCTCGGCGGCGCGGCTCATGCGGCCGAGGCGGCGGCGTCGACGGCGAGCTCGCCCTCTGTCTCCATCCCCTGGGGCGATTGGCTCGCTGGCCTGCTAGCGACGAGCGGCTCGATCTTCCTCGCGGTGGTCTCGTGGGGCGTCAAAAGCTTTCTGCCCTCCTATGTGCGGACGTTTTTGACCAATGATGTGATCGCCAAGGCCGTGGACTATGCGCTCGCCAGCGTCGAGGGCGCGGTCCGCGGCAAGGAGGCTGATATCAAAGTTTCCAATGCAGTGATCTCGGCGGCGCTGGAATGGATCGTCGATTACGAGCCCAAAATTCAGAAATGGGCCGGCGACAATCTCGAGCCGCTGATCATCGCGCGGCTCTCGGCGCTCAATGTCATCCCGGCGACGGCCAGCGCCTCGACGCTGGGCGCGAGCTGACCCATGAGCGCCATCGCATCCGCGGTCGGCGCCATCCTCGCCAGCATCCTCGGAGCCGTCTTCGACGCGCTCCGAGGAAAGCGCCAGGACGAGGATCGCGTCGCCACCCACGAAGAAGCGGCGGTCGCCGAGGCCGCGGAGGAAACATCCGATGTGGTCGCAGAAATCGCCGATGCGCGTAGCGCTCTGCCTGGCGCTGCTGCCGATGCTCACGAGCTCGCTCTCCGGCTGCGCGCCCGCAAGACTGGCTCCGACGCTGGCAGTGCGGGCCACGAATAGCGCGCCGGCGGCGCGACGCGTGGAAATACAGCGCAAGCTCGCGCCGATATGTCCAGCGCCGCTGTCCGACGCGGCGCTCGATCGCGCGGCGGATTACGCCGAGGCGCATCCCGACAAAAGCGGGCTCGCGATCGTCAATGATCTTTCGCGCCTCGACGCCGAGGCGCGCGTGTGCCGGGGAATGAAGGTCAAGGGCTGAGGGGGAATCGGGGGAATGCCGAACGACGCCTATCATGTGGCGCCGATCATCGGATCGGCGGCGGGGGCCGGAGTGGCCGCCCTATTGTTCAATGGCCCATGGCCGCTGCGAGCCGTCGCCGGCGCGGCGGGCGGGGCCTTCGCCTTCGTCGGCACGCCGATCTTTGCGCCGCTGGTCGGCGCGGGGCTCGCCTGGGTCTATCGCGAGGTGGGGCTCGACCCGGAGATGATCCAGGCGGACGCTATCCCAGGATTCACGGGCTTCGTGCTCGGGCTGACGGGGATCGACTTTTGCCGCTGGATGATCGAGCGGACGAAATTCGGCCTGTCGATTATGAAAATCCCCTGGTTTCGCCGGCAATGACCGCCGCCCTCGCCGCCGAACTGGCCCAGATCAAGGACAGGCTGAACGCCTTGCTCGATCTCGACCCCGGCCCCGTCCTTCGCGCGCGGATCCTCGCCGCGCGCCAGGCGGTCGCGGCGGCGCGGGATGTGGCCTTTCTTGAGGAGCCGCGGCCAGCGGAGGCCGAGGCCTCGGGCGGCGATGTGCGCGACATGGGCGGCGTGACCTGAGTTCTTTGCGCTTTTTGCAAATCACAGCCCCGTCGGCCAAACGCCGGCGGGGCTTTTTGCGTCCGTCGGATGGCTTGCTCGGGATTATCCTCTCGTGATCCGCGCTCTCACCTCCTCGGGTTGGCGCCGCTCGACCTCCTCTCGGGCGGCGCGGCCGTCTGGGGCGTCGCCGGCTCCGCCGTTGAGCGGATGGCCATTCGGATCATGGTGATAGGCCGCCCAAAACCAGTGATCGTGCATCGGGCCGCCGACAATCCGATAGATGCGCCCATAGCTCCAGCCCGGCTCTTTCAGGACCCAGTCGTCTGGCGCGACCTCGATCGAGCCATCGAGGCGCGTGAAAGAGGTGCGGCGCCAGCGGAGCGGGGCAGGATCATCCATGGCGTCCAGCCTATCACAAAGCGGCCCCTGATTGGCCCCCGAATGACCGGAACCGAGCGCGAACATTCAGGGGCCGAGCGCAATAAATATGATTGGAAATCAATAGCATTGCGCAAGCGCACCTCGTTCGGGACGAGGGGGTCGGAGGTTCGAATCCTCTCACTCCGACCAAAATTTTCATAGATCTTCAAGGGTATAGCGACTCGGCCCGCGCCGAGCGCGCCATCATCCGCCGATGGTCGCGAGATAATTCCGCGACAGCGTCGGCAGATCGGCGCGGAACGCCGCCGCGAAAGCCGAGGCGAATCCTTTCCCCTCCTCCAGCCCCCGCAAAAGCGCGGCGAAGCCCGCCTCGTCCTGCGCCTTCAGCCAGGCCACGAACATCGCGGCTTGGCGAAAGGCCAGCCGCTGACGATAGACGAGATCGAATCGCGCGAAATTGTCGCCACGCTCCTCGGCGAAGGCGATGGACGAAAAATCCCGCCAGACGCCCTGCTCGCTCATGATGAGCGCATGTCCGTCGCGAATGCGCGCCCTCGCCTCCTCCTCGCTCATCTCCTCCGCGCCGGCGCCGCCCGAGATCATGACCGCGAGGCCTTCCACGAACCAGCTCGGCGGACGCTCCGCCCATAATCCCCGCCAGCCGAAGAAGTGGGCGTGCGAGAGCTCATGCGTCAGCACCGGCGCGAGGCGGGCGCTCTCCGCGCCGCAGAGGGTCGGCGAGAGCACGACGCGGCCGGACAAGGCGACTGCGGCGATGCGGGGATCGCCCGCGCCATTGGCCTTGGCGTAATTATCATAAGAGCCATAGACGCCGACGATGGGCGTTCTGGCGAAAGGGCGTCCATGCGCATCCTCGACACTGCGAATCGCCTCCGGCAGCATGCGGCCGACGATGGTGGCGCAGCCCTCGGCCGCCGGCTCGAAATGCACGGGCGAATCGGCGGCGAGCGCGGGCAGCCATTCGGGATCGTTGAGGGCGGCCAGCGCAAAATTCCACAGGCGCGGGGCCGCGCCGAGCGCGAGGCTGACGATGACCAGCAAGGTCAGCGAGAAAAAAGGTCTCATGACGAAAAATCCGCGCGGCGCGCCGCCTCTCGACGGCTGAACGCCAAATCGATCGCCGGCGCAAAAAAATATGCGCCGGAGCTTATTACAGGAAAGACGTCAGCGCGAGCCGATCGAGACCGGCGTCCAGCCGCCTGCCTCCATCTCCACGGCGAAGGAGACGCCGCGGGCAATGAGCTTGTTGCGGTCGGAAACGCCGGCGACGGGCGCGCGGTCCGATGTCGCGATCTCCGCGATCGGCGCGCCAGCCGGCGCCGTCTGGTCCGGCCGCGCCAGCCCGCTGATTCGGCCGGCGACCGGGGCGCGCACCGGCTCCTCGCCGATGAAGCCCAAAATCTCCTCCGCCTCGACGCGCTCCCCGATCGTCTTGCGCGCGGCGAGCGCGCCTTCCGACATCGCGATCACGTCCCAATAGTCGAGCGCGAGGCGATCCGCCTCGCGGCGGCTCGACGGCGCGTCTCCGGCGCGCAGCACGGCGCCCGGATCGAGACCATCGGTCTCGATGACGAGATCGCAATCGGCGCCGGCGACGAAGCCGGAGCCGACTCCGATCGTCAGCTCGGCCACATTGGCGATAGATCGGGCCGGGCGGCCGTCATGGTCCGGCGCGGAGATGATGACGTCCCAGGGCCAGCGCTCCACCACCTCGTCGAAAGGCCGCAGCAGAAGCGGCAGAAATTGCCGGGTCTGCATGCCGCAGAGAAATTCCGTCGGCCGGTCGGCGCGGCGCGCCTCGACGCCGCCCAGGGCGGCGACGCCGTCGAACCAGGCGTCGGCGTAGCACATGCGCCGCCGCAGCGCCCGCGGCGGCCGCTCCTGATGGAGCACGGTGGCGTAGCCTTCGCCGATCAGACGCCTCGCCACCGCCGAGGCCCTTTCCCCGACGCCGCAGACGAGGATGCAAAGCTCTTTGTTCATCGACCCTTCTCAGCCTCGACACGCCTGCGACGCATCGATATGTATCAGAATTATATATTGAAGCGCAACCGGCCCTGCCGCAGCGCACCCACCGCGCCGATCTCTCGGGATCTGAGGGATGCGAGACGCGGCGGCCTGCTGTATAGCAGAGCCTCCAGTGATCCTGCGCGCGCGAAATGACCCATACGCACACTCTCGCCGTCCGCGTCTATTACGAGGACACGGATTTCTCCGGTCTCGTCTACCACGCCTCTTATCTGCGCTTCATGGAGCGCGGCCGCACCGAGCTGCTGCGCGATCTCGGCCTCGGCCAGCGCGAGCTGCTGGAGGCGCAAGGCGGACTGTTCTTCGTCGTGCGCGCCTTGACGATCGATTTCCGCAAGCCCGCGCAAATGGACGATTCCCTCATCGTCGAGACGATCGTCCGCGAAGTGTCCGGCGCCTCCTTCGATCTCGACCAGCGCGTCATGCGAGGCGAGGAGCCGCTGGTTTCGGCCCAAGTGAGAATCGCCGCGGTCGAAGGCGGCCGGCCGCGCCGCATGCCGGCCGATGTGCGGGCGAAGTTCCTCTCCGTCGCCAGCCCGCGCGGCGCGTGACCTTTACGGTCCCTTAAGCCTTCCACTCATATTTTCCGATTGTGCGGCGCATCCAGGACAAAATCTCGGCGGATTCGCGCTCCATACCGCTCTTGCCCCACAGCCTTCGGCGCGGCGCTGCGGGAGCGAGCGCGACGTGATTGGCCTTTATCCGCGCCTCTAGTCCCGGCGCGGGCGGGAGCCGAGGATTTCCGCCGCTCGCCGCCAGAGTTTCGCCGCCGACCCCGCGACTTCCGAGGACGACTTTCATGAATCCAGCCGAAATCGCCGCCCCGCTCTCCGGCGCCGCCGCCGAGGTCTCCATCTGGGGCATGTTCTGGGGCGCGCATATCGTCGTCAAGCTGGTGATGGTCGGCCTGCTGCTGGCCTCGGTCTGGTGCTGGGCGATCATCGTCAACAAGGTTCTGCTGTTCTCGCGCACGCGCCGCGCCATGGACCGCTTCGAGGAAGTGTTCTGGTCCGGCTCCTCGCTCGAGGATCTCTACGCCAAGCTGCAGGAGCGCCCTGCGGCCGGCATGGGCAGCCTGTTCATCGCCGCCATGCGCGAGTGGAAGCGCTCCTTCCAGAACGCCGGCGCCTCCTTCATGGGACTGCAGGCGCGCATCGACAAAGTGCTGGACGTCTCCATCGCCCGCGAGGTCGAGAAGCTCGAATCCAATCTCCTGGTGCTGGCGACGGTCGCCTCGGCCGGCCCCTTCGTCGGACTGTTCGGCACGGTCTGGGGCATTATGACCTCCTTCCGCTCCATCGCCGCCTCCAAGAACACCTCGCTCGCGGTCGTCGCGCCCGGCATTGCGGAGGCGCTGCTCGCCACCGCCATCGGCCTCTTCGCCGCCATTCCGGCGCTGGTCGCCTATAACAAGCTGCAGGGCGACGTCGCCCGCACGCAGGCGCGGCTCGAGAGCTTCGCCGACGAATTCTCCGCCATTCTGTCGCGCCAGATCGATCAGCACGCCGGCCAGTCCGGCCGCGATCGCGCGGCCTGAGCGGGAGCGCCGGAAATGGGAGCGTCGGTCGCCGCAGGACGCAAGGGCTCGGGACGCCGCCGGCGCGGAACGCCGCGCTACGGCGCCATGGCCGAGATCAATATGACGCCCTTCATCGACGTGATGCTGGTGCTGCTCATCATCTTCATGGTGGCGGCGCCCCTGCTCGCCACTGGCGTCGCCGTCGACCTGCCGCAGACCAAGGCCGGGCCGCTCAATATCGATCAGAAGCCGCTGTCCATCGCCGTGGACGACAAGGGGCAGATCTTTCTGATGGATCAGCCGATCGAGATCGGCCAGCTGCTCGACCGTCTGAAGGAGACCGCCAAAGCGGGCTTCGACGAGCGCATCTATATGCGCGCTTCGAAGACGGTGAATTACGGCCGCGTCGCCGAGATCATGTCGATGGTGACGAGCGCCGGCTACAAGAAGGTCGCTCTCGTGACCGAAGTGGACAAGAAGTGAGGGGAAGCGTTGAAGCCCTCGCGTTCCGAACCTGGCCTCATCGTATCGGCCGCCGTCCATGCCGGACTGCTGCTGGCGACGCTCATCGCCTTTTCGGACACGAAGAAATTCGATGATGCGCAGGAGACCGTGCCGGTCGATATCGTCACGGATGCGCAGCTCAATCAGGTGATGAAGGGCGAGAAGGCCGCCAAGGAGATCAAGCCCGTTCAGCGCGCCGACAAGATCGCCGAGCAGCACGAGACCAAGCCGCTGCCGCCGCTCGCCGAGGCCAAGAAGGACGTCGCCGCCCCGCCCCCGCCGCTGAAGCCGCGGCTCGAGGAGCCGGAGGACAAGCCCGAAGCCCCGCCTCCTCCCAAGCGGGTCGCCGCTCTGCCGCCGACGCCTGAGCCGCCGCTCCGCCCGACCCCGCCCAAGCCGGAACCGCCGAAGCCGCAGCCGGCCAAGGCGGAGCCTCCCAAGCCCGAGCCCCCCAAGCCGGAACGCGCCAAGCCTGCGCCGACGCCGCCCGAGCGCGAGGAGCCGGAAGAGGCCGAGGTGGTGAAGCCCAAGCCCCCCGTGCGTCCGAAGCCCGAGAAGGAGGCCAAGGAGACGCCGCAGCCTCCCGAGAAGCCGAAGCCCAAGGAAGAGCCCAGGAAGGACGAGCCCAAGAAGGAAGAGGCCAAGAAGGAAGAGGCCAAGCCGAAGGAGCCGGCGACCAAGCAATTGAAGGTCGATGAGGTGGCCAAGCTCCTCGAGAAGAAGAAGGCCGCCGAAAAGGGCGCGCCGAGCGACTCCGACGAGAAGAAGAAATCCGACAAGCCGCCGGCCAAGCCGAAATCCGGCGACGAGGCCGCGCCCAAATCGAAATTCGACGCGGCCAATATCGCCAATCTCTTGAGCCATGAGGCGCCGCAACGCCGCGCCGCGACCGGCGCCGATCTCACCAAGACCGCCTCGCTCGGCGCGCCGACGGCGAGCGCGCCGCGCATGTCGCCGACGCTGCAAGCGCAGATCGACGCCTATACGGTCGATCACTATCGCCGCTGCTGGCAAGCGGCGCTGTCGATCAATGCGCAGAGCTATGTGCCGCGTGTGGAATTCCGCCTGTCGCGGGAGGGCGCGCTGGAGGGCGCGCCGCGCCTGCTCAACCCCTCCTCCGATCCCGTCGAGCACAGCCGCGGCGAGCAGGCGCTCGGCGCCGTGCGCCGCTGCAGCCCCATGCCGATTCCGGCCGCCTTCGCGCCCTATTACGATTATTGGCGCGTCACGGAATTGGACATGAGGGAGGATATGTAGCGACGGTCATTCTCTTCGCCTTCGAAAATTCGAAAACGCCCAGGACCACCCTCTCATGACGTTTCACATCGACCGCCGCTCGGCCGTCCATATTCTCGCCGGCGCGACCCTCTCGCCTCTCCTCGCCGCGCCGGCGCGCGCGGCGCGCGTGCTCGATCTGCGCGCGGGCGGCGGCTTTCAGCCGGTCTCCGTCGCGGTGACGAATTTCTCGGGCGACGAGGCGGCGCGCATAGTGACGAGCGTCGTCGTCAATAATTTCAAGCGCTCGGTCTTTCTGCGCCCCATAGAGCCGGGCGCCGTCCCGGAGCCCGCCGGCTCCGAGGCCACGCCCAATCTCGATCTCTTCCGCACGCTCAATGCGCAATATGTCGTCACCGGCCGCTCGCAACGCAGCCCGGACGGACGGCTCAAAACAGAGTTCCGCCTCTTCGACGTCTCCACCGGCGAGCAGGCGGCGGGCCAGCAATATGTCACCGATTCCGCCAATATGCGCCGCGTCGCGCATCTCGTCTCGGATGCGGTGTTCACGCGCATCACCGGCGAGAAGGGGTTCTTCGACACGCGCGTGGTCTTCGTCGACGAGAGCGGTCCGAAGGAGCATCGCCGCAAGCGCCTCGCCATAATGGATCAGGACGGCGCCAATGTGCGCTATCTGACTCGCGGCGAGGAGCTCGTCGTCACGCCGCGCTTCTCGCCCTCCTCGCAGGACGTCACCTACATGTCCTTCGGCTCCGCCGATCCGAAGGTGCTGCTGCTGAACATAGAAAGCGGCCAGCGCGAGGTGGTCGGCAATTTTCCTGGCATGACCTTCTCGCCGCGTTTCTCGCCGGACGGGCAGAAGATCGTGATGTCGCTGTCGCAGGGCGCCGCCACCAATCTCTACGCCATGGATTTGCGCTCGCGCACGACGACGCGGCTCACCGACACCAACGCCATCGACACCTCGCCCTCCTATTCGCCGAGCGGCGGCGAGATCGTCTTCGAATCCGACCGCGGCGGCTCGCAGCAGATTTACGTGATGGGCGCGGGCGGCGGCGGCGCGCGTCGCATCTCCTTCGGCCAGGGCCATTATTCGACGCCGGTATGGTCGCCCAAGGGCGATTACATCGCCTTCACCAAGCAATCCTCCGGCTCCTTCGGCATTGGCGTGATGAAGCCGGACGGCTCCGGCGAGCGCATCCTCACCGAGGGCTTTCACAACGAAGGCCCGACCTGGGCGCCGAATGGGCTGTTCCTGATGTTCTTCCGCGATTCCGGAGGCAGCGGCGGCGCGAAGATTTTCATGGTCGATATTTTTGGCCGCTCGGAATTCCCCGTGCCGACGCCGTCCTACGCGTCCGATCCGTCGTGGGGGCCGTTGCAGGAATGAAGCGTCCCGGAAGGCTCGTCGAGGATAGCAATGCAAGCGATTTCCCGAGAGAAGGCGCTCGCGGTCGCCGACGCTTTGTTTGCGTCGCGATATGCTGGCGCGAGCTTCTGCATCGCCGCAGGCTCCGTTATACGCGGGAGCGGCGCGCCTTGGTCTGATCTCGATCTCGTTGTCATCTTCGATTCCCTCGAATCGGCGTGGCGCGAATCATTCTGGTTCGACGGCGTTCCGATCGAAGCTTTCGTCCATGACCTGGAGACGATCCAAGCCTTTCTCGACGACGATCACGCTGCGGCTCACGCCGCGATGATCGACATGGTGGCGACGGGCGTGAGCATTCCCGTCGAAAGCGAACGCTCGCTTGCCCTGAAGAACTATGCGCGAGGACTGCTCGTCAATGGACCCGATAAGCTGGACGAGGCGGCGATCGACGATCTGCGATATTCGATCAGCGATCTCGTCGACGATCTGCGCGGAGACCGGCCGATACACGAGCAAAGGTCGATCTTATACGCGCTCTATCAGAAAATGGGCGAACTGCGGCTGAGACGGTCGACACGCTTCTCTGCATCCGGCAAGCATCTCGCGAGGTCTCTGCGCGAGTGTGACTCGGGCTTCGCAGAACGGCTGGAAGGCGTCGTGGCTCAAGCCCACGTTCATGGCGCATCGAGTGAAAGTGTCGCTGAGCTTCTACGACTGCTCGATCAGCTGGGCGGCCATTTGTTCGATGGCTATCGCCGCTCGGCGCCGCGCGAAAAGAGAAAACGGCCGGCTTGGCTCGCCTGACGCCCCCGACTAGTCGCATCGCGCATCGGTAACCCCGCCGATCAAATTGGCGGACAGCAGCAATTCCGTCGAAATGTCCCCGCCAACGGCGCGCAGCCGCACGCCAGCGGCCATCGCCTCGCTCAGCGCCCGCCGCGCCGCGACGGCCTGCTCGATCGATACCGCGGCAAAGGAGAACGCATCCCCCGGCCGCCGCTGCGCGAGACGGCCGATATCGGCGCCGATGACATTGGCGATCTTCGGATAGCCGCCGGTCGGCTGGCGATCGGCCATCAGCACGAGCGGCGCGCCGTCGCCCGGAACCTGGATCGCGCCGAGCGCCACGCCATCCGAGACAATGTCATGCCCTTTCGCGTGGGAAAGGCGCGCGCCCTCCAGCCGATAGGCCATGCGGTCGCTGCGCTGCCCCACCCGCCACCGCGCCGATAAAAATTCGTCGATCGCATCTTGCGAAAAATAATCCGTCTGCGGTCCGAGCACGGCGCGGATCGGCTCCTTCCCAGCGGCGAGCCAGGGCGCCTCGAGCGCCTGCAATTCTCGCGGCGGCGGGGCGAGATCGGCGAGCGGCAGAACATCGCCGGCGCGCAATCCCCGCCCCTCGAGCCCGCCCATGAAAGCGCGCGCATGGGTGGCGAGCGAGCCCAGAGTCGGCGGCAGATCGATGCGGCCGGCGATGGCGACATAGCACCACGCCCCGCTTCGCCCCGCCCGGATGACGAGACGCGCGCCGGGCTCCAGCGCGAGAGCGCAAGCGGCGGGAAGCGGCGCGCCATCGAGGCGAATATCGAACGCGCCGCCGGCGATGGCGAGGCCGATCGTCTCGCCTTCCGCCGTCAGCTCCGTTCCGCCGAGCGAGACCTCGATCGCCGCTGCGCCCATAGCGGCTCCCGCCGCGAGATTGGCGGCGGCGAAGGCGCTGGCGTCCATCGGCCCGGCCGGCGTGACGCCGAAGCGCAGGCTGCCGCGCCGCCCGGCGTCTTGCAGAGTGACGCCCGGCCCCGCCGCGCGAATAATCAGCCGCGCGCTCATGCGGAGGCCTCGCGCCGCGCGATCATCTCGCCGCGCGCGCTTTTCTCCTCGAGCGCGCGAAATGTCACTTCGTCGATCGGCTCGAAACGCAGCGCATCGCCGACCTCGACAAAAAAAGAGGGATTACGACTCGGCGCGAAGAGCCGCTCGGGCGTGCGGCCGAGCACATACCAGCCGGTCGGCATGGGATCGGCGCCGATGAGCGAGAGGCCGCCGCCGATGAGCACGGCGCCGCGCGGCGTCGGCCCGCGCGGGGAGGCGCGGCGCGGAACGGCGAGCGCCGAAGGCAGGCCGCCGAGATAGCACCAGCCCGGCGCGAAGCCATACATATAGGCGCGAAAATCGGCTCCCGAATGAAGCTCCACAATACGCTCGGGCGAAAGCGACAAGGCTTCGCCCGCCGCCGCCAAATCCTCGCCATGCGGGGGCGCGTAGCAGCAGGGAATGACCCAGCGGACGCCCGGCGCGGCGCTCTCCTGCGCCGCTCTCTCCAGCGCCTCGACATGAGCGACGAGCGCGGCGCGGGCGAGCGCCAGCGGATCGTAATGAATCATCAGCGAGCGATAGGTCGGAACCGTCTCGAGGATTCCAGTGAGCGGCGCGGCGCGCAGAGCAGCGTCGAGCGCAAGCACCTCGGCGCTGATCGCGGGATCGACGCTGTCGCCCAACTCGACCACCAGCGCCGCCTCGCCGGCGTCGAGACAACGCGGCGCGTCGTAACGCATCGCCTCATGTCTCCGAGGGCGCGAAGGGCAGAAGCTGATAGCCTGCGCGCTCCAGCGCCGCACGCAGGCGCCGCGTCATATCGACGGCGTGCGACGTGTCGCCATGCACGCAGATGGAGTCGATCGGCGTCGGCAGACGCTTGCCGCTCTCGGTGACGATCGCCTGCTCCTCGAGCATGGCCAACGCGCGCGCCGCAGCCCAGTCCGGGTCGTCGATCACGGCGCCCTTCTGGCCGCGCGGCTTCAGCCGTCCGTCATCGAGATAGGCGCGATCGGCGAACACCTCATGCGCGATGGCGACGCCGGCGTGCTCGGCCGCCGCCACCTGCTCGCTGCAGGCGATGGCCAGCAGAGTGAGGCTGGCGTCGACGGCGCGCGTCGCCTGCGCCACGGCGAGCGCGATCTCCGGCTCGACCTCCGCGACATTGGCGAGCGCGCCATGGCATTTCACATAAGTGAGGCGATGGCCGCTGTATTGCGCGAGCGCCTGCGCCGCGCCGATCTGATAGGCGACGAGACGCTCCACCTCCGAGGCGGAATAGGGAATGCGCCGGCGGCCGAAGCCCGCGAGATCGGGAAAGGACACATGCGCGCCAATGGCGACGCCGCGCGCCTTCGCCAGCGTGAAGCAGCGCGCCATTATGTCGGGGTCGCCGGCATGATAGCCGCAGGCGACATTGGCGGAGGTGACGAGATCGAGCATGGCCTCGTCGTCGCCCATGCGCCAGGCTCCGAATCCTTCCCCGAGATCGGCGTTGAGATCGACTGTCACTGTCCCCCGGCTCCCTCGCGCGGCGCATCCTCGGCGATATCCTCGTTCCAGATGGACGGATTGGCCGCGATATAGTCTCGCATCAATTCCCGGCAACGCGCATCGTCGAGCAGGATCACCTCGACGCCATGGTCGCGGAGAAACTGCTCATTGCCGCCGAAATTCCTGTTCTCGCCGACGATGACGCGCGGAATCTTGAACTGCACGATCGTCCCCGCGCACATCATGCAGGGAGAGAGCGTCGTGTAGAGCGTCGTCTCGCGATAGGAGGCGCGGCGTCCGGCGTCGCGCAGGCAATCCATCTCGCCATGCAGAATCGGATCGCCCTGCTGCACGCGGCGATTATGGCCGCGGCCGAGTATGCGGTCCCCTTCGGCGAGAACGGAGCCGATCGGCAGGCCGCCCTCGTCGAAGCTCTTCTTCGCCAAGCGAAACGCCTCATCCATGCAGACGATATCCGACGCTCTCATCGAAATCCCCTTTCCGGCCCGGCGCCGGCGGGGCCTCGCTATTCCGCCGCGAGCACCTGCGGCGGCGGAAAGGCGACCTCGATCAGCGTCCCTTGGTTCTTTCGGCTCTTGATCGAGAAGGAGGCGCGATTGGCCTCGATCAGCGCTTTCGTCACTGGCAGGCCGAGGCCCGTGCCGCCGCGCGACGAGCCGATCTGGCGGAAGGGCTCGAGCGCTGTCTCGATCTCGGTCTCGGACATGCCGATCCCTGTGTCCTTCACGCGGATCACCACATATCCGGCGTCGGTCAAGGCGCTCGACACGATCACCTGCCCGCCCGCCTCGTTGAACTTCACCGCATTGGACAGAAGGTTGAGCAATATCTGCCGCAGCGACCTGCCGTCGGCAAGGATGCGCGGCAGGCGCGGCCACAAGGACAGGCGGATCACCACACGGCTGCGGTTCGCCTGCGGCTGCATGATCGACACGCATTCGGAAATGACGGCGTTGGCGTCTATGCGCTCGACGTCCAGCTCGAACTTGCCCGCCTCGATCTTAGAGAGATCGAGCAGATCATTGACGAGGCTCAGCACATGCTCGCCCGATGTGTGGATGTCCTTGAGATATTCCTTGTAGCGCTCATTGCCGAGCGGGCCGAAGCGCTCCTCCATCATCACCTCGGCGAAGCCGATGATGGCGTTGAGCGGCGTGCGGATCTCATGGCTGACCTTGGCCAGGAAATCGGTCTTGGCTGCGCTGGCGCGCTCCGCCTCGCGGCGCGCGGCCTCGAGCTCGTCGTCCGAGCTGCGGCGGCGGATCACATGGAGAATGACGCAACGCCTCTGCTCCGGCGGCGGGCCGAGCGGCGCCAGCGTCAGCTGCACAGGAATGAGCTGACCATTGCGCGCGCGCGCCTGCACCTGCAGCCCCTCGCCGAGATCGCGGCTCGTCGGGCGACGGAGAAAATCAGCGACCACGCCTTGATCGCCGTCACAGAACAGCGAGGCGAGGCCGGAGCCGAGCAGCGCGCGCGGCTCGCCGCCGATGAGTTGGCCGAGCGCGGCGTTGACGCTGCGCAGCCTGCCCTCGGCGTCCACGACCACGACGGCGTCGCCCATTGCGTCCAGCGTCGCGCGCAGCTCCTCCGCCTCATGGCGGCGGCTCTCCAGCTCCTTGCGCAAGGCGCCGGCGCGCGCGCTCTCCGGCGCGGCGATAGATTGCTGCGCGCTGCGCAGCGTGACGAGGGTGGCGACCACGCCGTCCCATTGGATCGGCTCGAGCCGAACGTCCGCCTCCAGCGGCTCGCCGTCGCAGTCGAGCACCTCGACGACGCCGGCGGCGGTTCCGT
Organism: Methylosinus sp. LW4; assembly: GCF_000379125.1. Classification (NCBI taxonomy): domain Bacteria; kingdom Pseudomonadati; phylum Pseudomonadota; class Alphaproteobacteria; order Hyphomicrobiales; family Methylocystaceae; genus Methylosinus; species Methylosinus sp. LW4. The sequence continues at coordinate 1,466,880 of NZ_KB900626.1, forward strand.
CCGCCGCGGTCGGCGGACGCCGGCCGGCGAAGAGCCGCGTCGCGCCGCCCTCCTCCGCCAGAGCGGCGGCGTCGCCATAGCCGAGATAATCGAGCAGCGTGCGATTGGCGTAGAGCACCTCCGCCCCGCGCGCGACCATCACGCCTATCGGCAGGCGATCGAGCAGCGCCGCGGCGCGCGAGAGGTCGCCGGGAAAGGCGCTATTCTCATTGGAGGGCAGAGCCTCGTGGATCGGCGCGGGCTCATGCTCCTCGACAGGTTCGGGCTCCGCCGAGACGGCGGCCGCCTGCCCCGCGGATTGCCCGCCGGAAGCTTGCTGCCCAGTCGCCTGCTCGATCGTCTCGAACAAATCGCGCACCGAGCCCTTGGCCGGCTTTTGCGCGGCGGAGGCGAGCGCGCGGGCAATCTCGTCGAAGGCGGTGCGCTCGCTCGGCGACAGCGACTCGCCGATGGAGGCGGCGGCCTCCTCGAGGCGCGGCAGCGGCCGCAGCGGCACGATCTTGGCGCCGATGAGCGCCGACGTCTGCTCCGCCTCGGCCAGGGGCGCGGCCTCGGCCGGCGGCTCCAGCGCGGCGGCGGGCTCTTCCGCCGGCGGAGCAACATCCGGCTCTGGCTCGGGCTCGGAATTGGACTCGGGCTCGTGGCGCAGCCGATCCACATGCAGCACGCCATAGCCCTGATAGCCGCCGAAATGGCGGCCATCGTCGAAGATGGGCAGAGCGCCGAGCGTCACCGGGACACGCGCCCCGCCGCCGTCGAGCGGCCAATCGAGCTCGACCCCGCTCCAGGAACGGCGCGAGGCGAAGGCGTCGGCGAGACGATCATCCGGCGCCAGCCGCAGCCGGCTCGCCAGCTCGAGAAACAAGCGTCCGGCGATGTCGCCATTCTCGCGCCCAACCACATCGGCGAGCGCGGCGGTGACGTCGAGCACCCGTCCCTCCGCGTCGGAGCGCCAGAGGAAGCGTTCCGGCCGCGGCGGACGGGCGGGCGGCGGCTCGATCGCAGGAGCCGCCGGAGATGGAGCGGCGGCCGGAGGTTCGGCCACAGCCTCCGGCGCGGCGATCACGGCCGCCGAGACAGGAGCTTCTTCTGGCCGGACCAGCGGAGTCTCACTCGCGGCGGAGCGCATGCCGAGCATTGCGACCAGAAAGATCGGCCCCGTCTCCTCGGCCGTCAGCCTGCGGCACAGAACGGTCGCCGTCTGCGCGATGGGACCGAAGGAGAAGCGCAGCCGCTCGAGCCGCGGCGCGGCGGCGTGGCTCTCGGCCGCGGCGAGCTCGCGCAGCCGGCGCGCGCCGGGCTCGCTCCCACGGAACAGCCGGTCGCCGAGCGCGACCAGATCGCCGCCAAAGACGGAAATCGCCGCTTCATTGGCGTAGACGATCGCCAGCGGCTCGCCAGCGGCGGCCACGATCGGCGCGCCGGACGCCTCGAGCGCGGCGAAGGCCGGATCGGCGCCGATCTGCGCGGCGAACGCCTCGCTCTCGATCCTGTCGTGCTCGCTCATATCGACAGCGCCTCTTCAGACGCGACAAGCGCCGGAAGCGGCGCGGAACAAAACGGCGCGGAACGCGCGTCGCGGCCGATCGAAGGTGAAGGATCGGTTAAATGAAACTTAAAGGTTCGTTACGGCTTGGTCTATGCGGCGAAGGACATTTTAACAAGCTTCGGCGATTCATGATGAACGGACGCGCCGCCCCTAGACCATAATTATGTTGCAATGCAACATGAGTTGAGCCATATTCGGCTCGGCGGCGCCTGTCCCGATCGCGATGCGCGATGGACGGCCGCAGGCGGTCGGCCGGCGCCCCTTCTTCGGCCGACGGGCGGCGCAGCCGACCCGACCAGAAGGAAGCATTCGTGAGCGAACCGATCTACCAGATACCGAACGAAGTCCGCGACTTCGCCGAGAAGAGCGTCGAGCAGGCGCGCAAGGCGTTCGAGGGATTCGCCGGAGCCGCGCATAAGGCGATCGGCTCCGTCGAGACGACGACCGCCACCTTCCAGGTCGGGGCCAAGGATGTGAGCGCCAAGGCGCTCGGCTACGCCGAAGCCAATGTGAACGCGGCCTTCGACCTCGCGCAGAAGCTGCTGCGCGCGAAAGACCCCCAGGAAGTGCTCCAGCTGCAAGCGGAGTATGTGAAGAGCCAGGTCGAGGCGATTCAGACCCAGGCCAAGGATCTCGGCGCCGCGCTGCAAAAAGCGACGACCGGCAAGTGATTTGCCGACGGCGCCGCGCCTTCGGCGCGCGGCGCCTCGACGAAGCGCGCTGCGGCGCGTCGTGAGTAGAGGCAGCGTCGAGTAGAGCGGCGTTTCCGCGGAGCTTCGAGCGCCGAAGGCGATTCGGGCGCGACATCAAACTGCCGACACCAGCACGAAAGGAGCCCGAAGCGATGGCCACCCATACGAGAGGTTCTTCCAAGCGCCCGACGCCGCCGAAGGAGCCGCCGATCACCCTCAAGGACGCGCTGGACGACGACGAGCCCGAGACGGCCCCGCTGGAGGCTGCGTCGCCCGTCGAGATCGACGCCGTCGCCGCCGCTCTGGAGGCCGCCGAGATCGAGGCCGTGACCGCGGCGCTGGAGCCTGTCGAGCTGGCGCTGACGCCGGCGGAGCCCGCCGCCATCGATGTCCCTACCGAGACCGCGCCGGAGCCCGTTTTCGACATTGCGCCGGAGCCAGCGCTCGAGACTGTGGCTGAGCCTGTCCTCGAGACGATCGCGGAGCCCGTCCTCGATGTCGTCGCAGAGCCGATCTCCGAGGCTCCGGCCGCGCCCGTGGCCATCATCGCCGCGACGATCGAAGCCGCGCCCGCCAAGGCCGAGCCGCTCGACCCGAGCCTTTGGTCGCTGAAGACTTTCGATCTCGTGAATGAGAACGCCGCCGCCGTCCTCGATCTGGCGCTGGCCCTCGGTCAGGCGCGCTCGGTGGGCGACGCGCTGGAGGCGCAATCGCGCTTCGCGAGCGAGCGCTACACGACTTTCCTCAAGCGCGCCAATGAGCTGGTGGAATTGTCGAGCCGCTGGTCGCCCTTCCGCTTCGCCGTCTCCGCCTTTGTGGCGTGAGCCCCGCGAAAATGCTCCTCGCCCGGCCGAATGCGCCGGGCGGAGCGCTCTGATCCCTACAGCGTCGCCTCGATCAGCGCGCGCAGCTCCGGCGTCGCCTCCGGCATGACGCCGAACCAGTCGCGGAACGCCGGCCGCGCCTGATGAATCAGCATGCCGAGCCCATCGACAGCGACATTGCCGCGGGCGCGGGCCGCGGCCAGCAGCGGCGTCTCCAGCGGCGCATAGACAATGTCGGAGACGAGCGCTTCCGCCGGCAGGCGATCCAATGGCAGATCGAGCGGCGGCTCGCCCACCATTCCCTGATTCGTCGTGTTCACCAGCAGGCCGGCGCCGGCGAGGCCCTCGGCGCGCTCCTCCCAGCGATGCGCCGTGACCGGAGCGCCGAAATCCGCTGAGATCTTCTGCGCCCGCTCGAGCGTGCGGTTGAACAGCCGCACCTCCGCCGCGCCGGAATCGATGAGCCCGGCGATGACCGCCCGCGCCGCCCCGCCCGCGCCGATCACCACCGCAGGCCCGGCGTCCGCCCGCCACATGGGCGCGGCGGCGCGCAGCGAGGCGGTGAAGCCGAAGCCGTCGTAATTTCGGCCGACGAGCGTTCCGTCCTCCTCCACCACCACGCAATTGACCGCGCCGATGCGCGTCGCGCTGGCGTCGAGGACATCGACGATGGCGAGCGCCGCCTCCTTATGCGGAATGGTGAGATTGCAGCCCGAGAAATTCAGCGCCGGCAGAGCGCGCAGCGCCGCCGCGAGCCGCCCCGGCTCTATGGCGAGCGGCGCATAGGCCCCGGCGAGGCCATAGCGGGCGAGCCAGTAATTGTGGATTTTGGGCGAGCGCGAATGCGAGATCGGCCAGCCCATCACGCCGGCGAGGAGAAAGCGGTCCTGCCCATGCATCTGCTTCTCCCCGCTTTTTCTCCCGCCCGCGCCTATTGCTTCGCCGCGCAGGCCCCCTGCCCTTGCGCAGAAAGCGCCGAAAAGAGCGCGGCGTCGGCGTCGAGGCCGGGATTGCCGGCCGTCAACAGCTTCTCGCCATAGAAGATGGAGTTGGCGCCGGCGACGAGGCACAAGATCTGCGCCTCGCGCGAGAGGCCGGAGCGGCCGGCGGACAGGCGCACGCGTGATTTCGGCATGAGGATGCGCGTCGTCGCGATCATGCGCACCAGCTCCAGCGAATCCACCGGCGGGCGCCCCTCGAGCGGCGTGCCCTCTATGGCCGCCAGCGCATTGATCGGCACGCTCTCGGGATGCGGATCGAAGGAGGCGAGAACCTGCAACATATGGGCGCGGTCGCGCACGCTCTCGCCCATGCCGATAATGCCGCCGCAGCACATTTCTATGCCGGCGCGGCGCACGGCGGCGAGCGTCTGCAGCCGATCCTCATAGGTGCGGGTGGTGACGATCTCGCCGTAGAATTCCGGCCCCGTGTCGAGATTATGATTATAGGCGGTGAGGCCCGCCTCCACGAGGCGCTCGGCCTGGCCGTCGTCCAGCATGCCGAGCGTGACGCAGGCCTCCATCCCGAGAGCCCGCACGCCGCGCACCATATCCAGCACGGCGTCGAAACGCTCGCCCTTGGGCGCCTGCCGCCAGGCCGCGCCCATGCAGAAGCGATCGGCCCCCGCCTCCTTCGCGCGCGCGGCGGCGTCCAGAACCTCGTCCACCTGCAGCAGCTCGACGCGATCGAGCTTGACCTCGCGGTGATGCGCAGATTGCGAGCAATAAGAGCAGTTCTCCGGGCAGCCGCCTGTCTTGATGCTGAGCAGCGCCGCCTTCTGCACGTCATTGGGATCGAAGAAGCGGCTGTGCAGCGCGCTCGCCCGCGCGATCAGCTCGAGCAGAGGCGCGTCGTGGATGGCGACGATCTCCTCCAGCGTCCAATCGTGACGGAGAGTGAAATCGGCGGGAGCGTTCATCGATCAGAGCCTCTCTGCGGCGTGGTTTCAGCGCGACTTTTTGGCGACGCGGCGCTCATTGCGCGTGAGCGGACGCTGCGGCTCCTCTTCCTCGCCGCCGGCGCCGGAAGGCGCGGAGGGCCGCGGCTTGCGCTGGAGCTGCGGATCGGCGCCGCGCAGAATGGCATAGACGACATAAGCGGCGACGGCCAGATCGAAACCGGTGAGGCCGAGCGTGAACCACGCCGGCGTGAACTCCGAGCCCGTGCCGAGATAATGGAACTGCAAATGCCAGAAGGGATGCAGAGCGAAGCCGATGGCGAGCCACCAGGGCGAGCCGACGAGGCCCAGCAGCCCGAAGGAGCCGAAAATAGCGAGGCCGGTCATTTCGATGCCGAACCAGGCCTTTGCATTGTCCGAGGCGAAGGCGAAACCGACATAGAGCGCAGCGGTGGCAATGAGCCCATAGGCCAGCGCGCGGCGGGAGCCCGCCTGCGGATAACGCTCCGACCAGCGCGCGAAAAAGGCGAAAGCCACGCCGATGAGCGCGCCGACGGCGGCGGGAATCAGAATCGAGGACGCGTCTTCCATGGTCGTGAGCTCACTGAGGGTACGGCCGCAGCGAGGTCTATAAGTCGGACCGGCGGAGGCGACAAGGGAGGGGGCGGGCGGCGTCGGACGCCGGCCCTTCCGGCGCTCCCCTCGTTTTCCACGCAAGGTATGATAAAGTATGACTCTCTCGAAAAGGAGGCGCCCGTGGCCGAGATCGAACGTCTCACCATTACATTGCCGTCCGACATGGCCTCCGTGGTCAAGAGCGCGGTCGCGGTCGGCGACTACGCCTCGACCAGCGAGGTCGTCCGCGAAGCCATTCGTGACTGGAAAATAAAGCGCGCCCTGCAGCTTCAGGAGCTGGCCGCGTTGAAGGCGGAGATAGACAAAGGGCTCGCCGACGTCGCGGCAGGCCGGGTGAAAAAATTCGACGCAGAATCCATCATTGCGCGTGGGAGGAAATTATTGGCGAGCCGCTCTCCCTCCGTCTGACCGATGCGGCGGAAGCCGACCTGGCCGAAATCTGGGCTCATATCGCTTCCGACTCGGAAGCCTCAGCGACACGGCTGCTCCGGGAGATCGAGACGAGTTGCTCTGGATTGCTCGACTTTCCTTTCGCAGGAGTTTCGCGCGAGCGACTGGCGCGCGGTCTCCGTGCGACGTTCAAAGGCAATTATGTGATCTATTACGCCGTGACCACGGCCGAGGTCGTCATCGTGCGCGTGCTGCACGGCGCGCGTGACGCCGCTGCGATCGCCGAGCACGGGGGATTTTCGACTCTTTGATCTGCGCCCCGGCCCCGAACGCCGCCTTAGTTTCGAAAGCCGAGCTCGGGCCGGTTCGCTCTCCCCCTCGCCCCACATCGCCTCCGGTCCAAAATCTGCTATAGCTCGCCAGACCTACCGCGCCGCATGGCGCCCCCGCTCGAGGATCGACGCCCCCTATGCAAGTCGAAACAGACGCCGCCAATTCCAGCTCCTCCGCTCTGCTCGACGATCAGTCGCTGCTCGCCGATATTCGCCTGCTCGGCCGCCTGCTGGGCGACACGGTGCGCGAGCAGGAGGGCGTCGCCGCCTTCGAGCGCATAGAGACGATCCGCCGCCTCTCGGTGGCCGTCAGCCGCAATGGCGACATGGAGGCCGATCACAAGCTCGATGCGCTGCTGCGCTCGCTCTCGGCGAGCGAGGCGGTGACGGTCATCCGCGCTTTCAGCTATTTCTCGCATCTCGCCAATATCGCCGAGGATCTGCATCCGCTGCAGGGCGACGAGGCCTCCGGCGCGCCGAGCCTCGCCAACACCTTCGCCCATTTGCGCAAGGCCTCGATCGGCCCCGGCAAGGTGGCGCAAGTGCTCTCCAATGGCTGGGTCTCGCCCGTGCTCACCGCGCATCCGACCGAGGTGCGGCGCAAGAGCCTGCTCGACGCCGAGCACGCCATCTCCGCTCTGCTGCAAGCGCGCCCACATGCGCGCAACAAGGCCGAGCTCGCCCGCAACGAGCTGCAATTGCGCGCCCGCGTCTCGCAGCTGTGGCAGACGGAGCTGCTGCGGCAGGCTCGGCTCACCGTGCGCGACGAGATCGCCAACACGCTGAGCTATTATCGCAGCACCTTCCTGCGCCAGATTCCGCTGCTCTACGCCGACATCGAAGAGCGCCTCGGCGGCTTGCGCATTCCGCCCTTTCTGCGCATGGGCACATGGGTCGGCGGCGATCGCGACGGCAACCCCAATGTGCGCGCCGAATCGCTCGCCAATGCGCTGCGCATGCAGAGCGAGACGGCGCTGCGCTTCTATCTCACCGAGGTGCATGAGCTCGGCGCCGAGCTGTCCATCTCGCGCCGCTACGCCGGCTGCAGCCAGGCGCTCGAGCAGCTCGCGGCGCGCTCCGGCGACGACAATCCGCATCGCGACGACGAGCCCTATCGCCGCGCGCTGATCGGCGTCTACGCCCGCCTCGCCGCGACGCTCGAGGAGCTGACCGGCCAGCAGGCGCAGCGCCATGCGCGGGCGCCCGGCGCGCCCTATTCCGACGCGCGCGCTTTTCTCGCCGATCTCGAGATCGTCGACGATTCGCTGCGCTGCCATCACAGCGACGTGATCGCGACGCAGCGGCTCGAGCCGCTGATCCGCGCGGCGGAAGTCTTCGGCTTTCATCTCGCCACTGTCGATCTGCGGCAGAGCTCCGACCGTCACGAGGAGACCATCGCCGCTCTGCTGCGCGAGGCGCGCGTCGCGCCCGACTACGCCGCTTTAACGGAAGAGGAGAAGCGCGCGCTGCTGCTGAAGCTGCTCAGCGATCCGCGGCCGGTGCGGCTCGTCGACGCCGCCTATTCCGAAGATGTGGCGAGCGAGCTGGCGATCTTCGAGCGCGCGGCGGAGATGCGCAAGACCTATGGCCACGAGTCGATCCGCCATTACATCGTCAGCCATACGGAGACGGTGAGCGATCTGCTCGAGGTGCTGCTGCTGCAGAAGGAATGCGGCATGATGCGCGGCACGCTCGATCCGCGCGACGCCAATATCGTCGCCGCCGATCTCATCATCGTGCCTTTGTTCGAGACGATCGGCGATCTGCGCAACGCCGCCGTCATCATGCGCGAATTCTATGCGCTGCCCGGAATCGTCAAGCTCGTCACCAATTCCGGCGCGCAGCAGGACATCATGCTGGGCTATTCGGACAGCAACAAGGACGGCGGCATTCTCGCCAGCATTTGGGAGCTCTATCGCGCCTCCACCGCGCTCGCGGATTTCTTCTCGGGCCTTCCGTCGATCGCCATGCGACTCTTCCACGGCCGCGGCGGCACGGTGGGACGCGGCGGCGGACCGAGCTATGACGCCATTCTCGCGCAGCCGCCCGGCACGGTGAACGGGCAAATCCGCCTCACCGAGCAAGGCGAGGTGATCGCGGCGAAATACGCCAATCCGCAGATCGGCCGCATCAATCTCGAGCTGCTGGTCGCCGCGACGCTCGAGGCGACGCTGCTCTCGCACAGCAAGGCGCCGCCGCCGGAATTCCTCGAGGTGGCGGAACAGCTCGCGCAATGGGGCATGGACGCCTATCGCGGCCTCGTCTACGAGACGCCCGATTTCGTCGACTATTTCTTCGCCTCGACGCCGATCTCCGAGATCGCCTCGCTCAACATCGGCTCGCGGCCGGCCTCGCGCAAGCCCTCGCGCAAGATCGAGGATTTACGCGCCATTCCGTGGAGCTTCTCTTGGGGTCAGGCGCGTCTCGCTCTGCCCGGCTGGTACGGCTTCGGCTCGGCGATCGCGCGCTTCCGCGAGGGCGACGACGGAACCAAGCTCGAGCTGCTGAAGCGCATGTATCGCGAATGGCCTTTCTTCCGCACGCTTCTGTCGAACATCGACATGATCCTGTCGAAGACAGATCTCTCGATCGCGCGTCACTATGCGGGGCTGGTGCAGGATCACGCGCTCGCCGACCGCATCTATGGGGAGATAGAGGCGGAGTGGAGCAGAGCCAACGCCGCGCTCGCCGATCTCACCGGATCGAGCGAGCGTCTCGCCGACAATCCGGCGCTGGCGCGCTCGCTGCACCATCGCTTCCCCTACATCGCGCCGCTCAACTATCTGCAGGTGGAGCTCATTCGCCGCTTCCGTGGCGGCCAGACCGGCGACGACATCCGCCAGGGCATTCTCATGTCCATAAATGGCGTCGCCGCGGGCCTGCGCAACACGGGGTGAACAGAAGTGGGCGACATTGCGGCGCCGTCGTCAAACCGTCATGCGCCGCCGCCATTAGGGGTTCCGATTCAGCTGGAACGGAACCGCAATGTCGCCTCTTCTCTCGCGCGTCAGCCCTCTCGCTCTTCTCGCCTCTCTCTCGCTCTCCCCGGCGGCCGTCGCAGCGGACATCAACGTCCCGGCCAATACGACCGTCTCCGGCCAGAAGACATTCGGCGGCGCCGACAAGATCACCGTTGGCGCCGGCGGCAAGCTCACCTCCTCCGCCAATCCGACGCTGAATCAGACGTCGACCTCCACCGGCGTCTCCATCGACAATTTCGGCACGATCGAATCGACCGGAACAGGAACGCGCGCCATCCGCTTCAACAGCGGAACCGCGATGAGCTTCACGCTCACCAATGAGGCGGGCGCGACGATCCAATCGCAGAATGACGCGCTGCAAGTGGGCACCGCCGTCGCGTCGGGAACGATCACCGTCAATAATTACGGGCTGATCCAGGCGACGGGCACGGGCTCCAACAATGGCCAGGCGATCGACTTCGGCAATATCGTCGCCGGAACGGCCTCCATCACAATCAATAATTTCTCGACCGGCGTGCTGCAGACGGCCGACGCCGACGGCATACGCCCCGGCAACAAAGCCACGGTGAATAATTACGGCCAGATCATCGGCAATAATTTTCAGACCAGCAGCGGCGCGGATGGAATCGACTTCCAGACCAGCACGGGCGGAACGGTCAATAATTACGCCGGCGGCCTGATTTCCGGCGGGCGCCACGGAATCAACATCAGCTATGATCCGACGGCGAATGCGACGACCTCCTCGATCACCGTCACCAATTACGCTGGCGGTCAGATCATCGGCCGCAACGGTTCGGGCGTCGGCTCCGACGTCGGCGGGACGGTGATCAATTACGGCCTCATCTCGGGCGATATCGACAATATCGCCGGCGTCGCCAATGGCGACGGCGATGGCGTCGATATCGATTACATCGGCAACATCACCAATTACGGGATCATCCGCGGCACGGGCGCAAAGGGCGTCGGCTCCGACGGCAAGACCAACACCAGCCAGGGCGTCGCTATCGGCGGCGGCGTCATCGACAATAAGGCCGGCGCGACCATCATCGGCCAGGCGGATGGCATTCTCGTCGACAATAGCTCGGAAGGGCCGGCCTTCGGCGCAGTGACGATCACCAACGCCGGCACGATCGAGGGCACGACGCGCTACGGAATCTATATCAACAGCACGCTGAACAATACCATCACCAATTCCGGGACCATCACCGGAGGCGGCGGACAAGCGATCGTCTTCGGCTCCGGCGACGACACGCTGAACATTCGCACCGGCTCTGTCATCAATGGAACGGTGGACGGCGGCGCAGGCTTCGACCGCATCTCGCTCTCGGGAACCGGGACTTTCGCCGGCGCGATCAATTTCGAGACGCTGAGCGTCGATGACGGCGTGTGGACGCTCACCGGAACGCAGAGCTATTCGAGCGGCCTCACTGTCGCCAGCGGCGCCGAGCTGGTCGCCGCCGGAACGATCGGCAATCTCGTCACCATCGCCGCGGGCGGGCGCGTCTCCGGCGCGGGAACGCTGGGCGCGCTCGATCTTTCCGGCGTCGTCTCGCCGGGCTCGGGCGTCGGCGCGATCTCGACGCTCACCGTGACCGGCAACGCCACTTTCCGCTCGGGCTCGGTCTATCAGGTAGACGCCAACGCCGCCGGCGCGGCGGATAAGATCGTCGTCGGCGGAACGGCGGCGCTCGGCGGCGCGGTGCAAGTGACGGCGGCGTCCGGCAATTATGCCCCCGCCACGACCTATTCGATCGTGCAGGCGGCAGGCGGCGTCAGCGGCTCCTTCGCATCAGTCTCCACCGATCTGGCCTTTTTGACGCCCTCGCTCTCCTATGACGCCAACAACGCCTATCTGACGCTCTCGCGCAATGGCGTGTTCTTCCAGAGCGTCGCGGCCAATCGCAATCAGCGCGCGGTCGCCGCGGCGCTCGACACGACGCCGACGGCGAGCCCGCTCTTCCTTTCCATCGTCGGCAAATCGGCGGCCGGCGCGCGCACGGCATTCGACGGCCTCTCCGGCGAAGGCGTCACGGGCGCGCTGAACGCGGGCCTCGAATCGAACCGCCTGTTCGGCTCCACGCTCGCAGACGCGGGGCAATTCTGGCGCTCGGGCGAGACGCGCGACGCCAATGGCGTTTCCATTTCCGCGACGACGCCGGCCCTCGGCTATGCGTCGCTGGAATCGAAGAAGGGTCCGATCGCTCTGCGTCCGACGCAGGAGCCGGCGCGACTCTGGCGGCTGTGGATCTCCGGCTTCGGCCAGAGCGCGCGCCTCGGCGGCGATGCGGCGCAAGGCTCGGCGACGCAACGCACCAGCCTCGGCGGCGGCGCCATCGGTCTCGATGCGGTCGTGCTCCCCAATCTTCTGCTCGGCTTCGCGGGCGGCTATAGCGCCGGCGACGCCTCCACCGATCTGCGCTCGACCCATGTGGACACACATGGCTGGCACATCGGCGGCTATGGCGTCTTCACCTTCGATCCCAATTATATCTCCGCGTCGCTCACCTTCTCCGATTTCGACAATTACTCTCGCCGCTCGGTCTTCGGCCTCGGGACGGGCGAAACCGCCAATGCGAATTTCGAGAGCCGCGTGCTGCGCGCGCGCGTCGAGATCGGACGCGACGTCGATCTCTTCGGGCTGAGAGCGACGCCCTTCGCGGCTGTCGAGACGGCGCATATTTGGACCGACGGATTCGCCGAGACGACGGCGGCTTTCCCCGGCTTTGCGGGCCTCGGCGCGCTGACCTTCGCCGCGCGCGAGACGGAGTCCCTGCCCGTCTATTTCGGCGCGCGCGTCAAGCGCAGCTTCGCGCTCGACAATGGCTGGCGGCTGACGCCCGATCTCTCGCTCGCCTATGTGCATGAATTCGAGCCGACGCGCACGCTTCTCGCCTCCTTCGCCTCGACGCCCTCGGCGGCTTTCACCATCGCCGGCGCGCGTCCCGACGAGAACTATCTGCAGGTGAAAGGCGGCTTGCGCCTCGATGTGAGCGCCTCTGTCGCGCTCTTCGCCTCCTTCGAGGGCGAATATGGCGGGCGCACGCAATCCTATGCGGGACGAGGCGGCCTCAAAGTGGTCTGGTGAGGCCGCCCCTGCTCTTTTACGCGTTCTGCGAAGCGCTCGAGGACTGAGAACCCTGCTGAGCGACGAGATCCTTCAGCAGCGCCTCGACGCTCGATTGCGCGGCGCTGGAATCGCCGCTCTTGGCGGCCGTGATCAGCGTCTTCAGATCGTCGACGATGGTCGAAGAGGAAGAATCGGTCGTCGTCGAGGACGATGAGGCGGTCGATGACGTGGAATCGGTCGAGGATGTCGACAAGAGCGAGTTGAGATCGCTCTCGAGGCTCGTGGCGGAGCTCTTCTGCGTCGTCGTATCGCCCGATTGCACCGCATTCAGCAGCGTCGCCAGATCGGAGACGAAGGAGGATGCGGTCGAATTCGAGCTGTCGGAAGAGGAAGAAGACGGCGGCGGAGGCGGCGGCGCGCGCAAATGGCTCTCGATCGTCTTGGCGGTCGATTGCGCTGTCGTCGTGTCGCCCGACTGCACCGCCGAGACGAGCGTCTGCAAATCGGAGAGGAAGCCGGATTTGCCGTCCGACGAGGAGGACGCGCTCGACGAATCCGAGGTCGACGACGATTGCTGCAACAGGCTCTGAAGGCTCGACGCTGCGGTCTTGGCGGCGTCTGTATCGCCCGAGTCGACCGCCTTCAGCAGATTGGCGACCGTCGAGGCGAAGCCCGAATCCGATGAGGAGGACGTCGAATCGCCGCTGTCGCTGGACGAGCCGGAGTCGCTGGCGAAGAGCAGCGACGCGAGCTGGCCGGAGCTCTGGCTGCGGAAATCGATCGCGGAGCTCGGATCGACCGCGCTCGTCTGCGTCGTGGAGGTGGAGCCGGTCGTCGCCGAAGCGCTCGCGGCGGTCGACGCCGTGGTGTCGTCGACGTCTTTCGTGTGGCGGGAATGATGATGATAAGCGGTCTGCACCGCGCTGGAGGCGAGGCTCGATATGGACATTCTGCGTATCCTGAACGGAGAGCGGACGCACGCGACTGTCCACGCGCCGCCTTACGCAAAACTTGCCGATTCTCGCCGCCAGGAGGCTAAATTTCCGATAAATACTTGTAAGATCGGGAGCTTTACCCCCTTATCCGAAGAGTATCGGAATATTTCTATAATATATATGCTATGCTCCACTTTCGTTGCGGGCCGCGAGCTTGCGCTCCCAATCCAGCGCTTGGCGCACGATGGTCTCGAGATCATCGTGACGCGGCGTCCAGCCGAGGCGCGAGCGAATGCGGTCATTGGCGGCGACGATGGCGGCGGGATCGCCCGGCCGGCGCGCGGCGAAATCCACCTTGAAATCGACGCCGGAGACGCGCTTGACCGTTTCGATCACCTCGAGCACCGAGAAGCCATGCGCATAGCCGCAATTGCAGACGAGGCTCTCCCCGCCCCCGCGCAGATGGCGCAGCGCATCGAGATGGGCGCGGGCGAGATCGGTGACATGGATATAGTCGCGCAGGCAGGTACCGTCCGGCGTCGGATAATCGGTCCCGAAAACCTGCATGCCGGGACGCAGCCCCAGCGCCGCCTGCACCGCCACCTTGATGAGATGCGTCGCCTTGGGCGTCGATTGGCCGGAGCGGCCGAGAGGGTCGGCGCCGGCGACATTGAAGTAGCGCAGCGCTACATAGGAGAGATCATGCGCGCGCGAGACATCCTCGAGCATCCACTCGACCATCAGCTTGGAGCGGCCATAGGGCGAGACCGGCTTCAGGCTCTCGTCCTCTGTCACCGGATTATGCTCGGGATCGCCATAGACGGCCGCGGTCGAGGAGAAGATGAAGCGCTTCACGTCGGCCTCCACCGCCGCCGCCAGCAGAGCTCGCGCTTTCGCCGTATTGTTCAGATAATAGCCGAGAGGATCGGCGACGGACTCGGGGACCACGATCTTGGCGGCGAAATGAATGATCGACTGAGTATCGTGCCGCGCGAAAATATCGCGCAGCAGCGCCGCGTCGCCGAAATCGCCCACGATGAGCGGAACCTCTTGCGGAACCGCCCAGCGAAACCCCGTGGAGAGATCGTCGAGCACGACGACCTTCTCGCCGGCGTCGAGCAGCTCCAGCGTCATATGGCTTCCAATATAGCCGGCGCCGCCGGTCACGAGGATGGTCATTCCGCGCCCTTCCTGCTGAAGACGTCATCACGGGAAATTAACGGGCAATGGTTAAGGACGAATCCTGGCCCGGCTCGGACTAGGCGTTGGTCTTTCGCCATTGCGGGATATTCTCGGAAAAGCGTTGACGCTCTTTCCGAAACCCTGCTCGGGCGTCGCGCTCTCGCGCTCGGGTCACACTCGCTCGAAATGGACTAATCATGAGCAAACGCATTCGCAAGGCTGTTTTTCCCGTGGCCGGCCTCGGCACGCGCTTCCTCCCGGCGACCAAAGCGGTGCCGAAGGAGATGCTGACCGTCGTCGATCGTCCCGTGCTCCAGCATGTGGTGGACGAGGCGCGCGAGGCCGGGATCGAGCATTTCATTTTCGTGACCGGGCGCAACAAGGGCGTCATCGAGGATCATTTCGACATCGCCTATGAGCTCGAGGACACGCTGAAGAAGCGCGGCAAGATCAAGGAATATGACGCGCTGATCGCCGATCTGCCGCCCGCCGGCGCGGCCAGCTTCACCCGCCAGCAGGCGCCGCTCGGCCTCGGCCATGCGGTCTGGTGCGCGCGCGAGATCGTCGGCGACGAGCCCTTCGCCGTGCTGCTGCCCGATATGGTGACGCTCGGCAACGGCCCGCAGAAAAGCCGCTGCCTCGCCCAGGCCGTCGCGGCCTATGAGGCGCATGGCGGCAATATCATCGCGGTGGAGGAGGTGCCGCCGGAGGAGACGCATCAATATGGCATCGTCTCGGTCGGCAAGGATTTCGGCGCCGCTTTCGAGATCACCGGAATGGTGGAGAAGCCGCCGAAGGGAACCGCCCCGAGCAATCTGATGATCTCGGGCCGCTATATTCTGCAGCCGGAGATTTTCGACATTCTGGCCAAGGGCGAGAAGGGCGCGGGCGGCGAGATTCAGCTCACCGACGGCATGGTGACGCTCGCCGCTTCGCAGGCCTTCCATGGCGTGCGCTTCGACGGCAAGACCTATGACACGGGATCGAAGCTCGGCTTCCTCGCCGCAAATCTCGCCTTCGGCCTGACGCGCCCGGACATAGCCGACGGGCTGAGGGCGGAGATCGCCAAGCTGCTCGGCTGAACGGAAAGGCCCTCTCCCGCAACGCTTCGCGGGAGAGGGCGGACGCGCCTCTTCCGCGCCGCCTTTGTCGCCTTGATTTCCGCGCTCGCCGATGCAACTATTGCACCAAGCTCCGAGGCTGCGCCGTGCCGACGCTGAAACAATTCGGTTCGGTTTATATCCGAATGTACGCCGACGATCACAGCCCGCCGCATTTTCACATTGTCTCGCCCACTTTCGAGGTGCTGATCGCGCTGGACGGCCTCGAAGTCATTGCCGGCAGGGCGAAGCCCGCGCAGATCGCGGAAGCCCTGGAGTGGGCGCAGCGGAACGGGGACACGCTCGCAACCGAATGGACGCGGCTCAACGAACGGGGTTGAACATGCCGAGGAAGGCGCCGCCGCGCATTATAGACGTGAAGGTCGATAGCCGCAGGCCGTGGACGCTTCGGCTCGAATGGAACAACGGCGAATCGAGCAGAGTGGACGTTTCAGGCCATATCGGCGCTTACAAGCTCTACCTGCCGCTTCGCCGAGATCCAGAATTGTTCAAGGCGGTTCGGCTCGGCGACCTCGGGAGCGATATTGTCTGGTCCGATGAGATCGATATGAGCGCGGATACGCTTTGGCGGCTCGCGCAGGAGCAGGCCGGCGCCACAATGTCGGCCGGCGAGTTCAAGAGCTGGCGCGAGCGGCGAGCCTACACGCTCGACACCGCCGCCCGCGCTCTCGGGATCGGCCGGCGGATGATCTCCTATTACGAGCAGGGCGAGAAGCCGATTCCGCGCGTCGTCGCGCTCGCCACCCGTGCGCTGGACGCTGAAGCGCAACGCCTGTCCCGTAAGAAGGCAGAGGCCCGGGAGGGCGGCGACGCCCGCGCCAAGGCGCGGAAAAAGGCATGAAAAAAGCCGCCTGGGTGGGCGGCCTGTCTTCAATGATCGCGCCGAAACGCCGCTCCGACGAGCCGCCTCACACCTTCCGCTTGGGCCGCAGGCGGATGATGACGTCGCAGCCGACGATTTCCATGCCCTCCGGCGGCGCGGGCAGCTTGGCGAATTCGATGGAGCCGTCCACCACGTCGAACATGCGCTTGCTGACCTCATCCATGAAATGGTGATGCGGCGCGGTGCGCGTGTGGAAATAGGTGCGCGGACCCTGCACGGCGATCTCCCGCAGCAGGCCGGCGTCGGCGAATTGATTGAGCGTGTTGTAGACGGTGGAGAGCGACATTTGCAGGCCGGCCTCACGCGCTTCGGCGTGCAGCGCTTCGGCGCTCACATGGCGGTCGCCATTGCCATAGAGCAGCTTGCTGAGCGAGATGCGCTGCGAGGTGGGACGAAGGCCGGCGGCTCTCAGCTTGGCCTTCAGCTCATGCTCGTCCTTGATGGGGGCCGCCTTTTTTCCGAGTTGGATCGGCGCACGAAAATTCGTAATCATGGGGTGATGCGTCATTTCCGTTTCGCCTCAGATCCTGTCCTGCTCGCGGCTCCTTGTGGAAGTCGAGACATGCCGATTGAAAACGCAGCGCAGCGAAGTGTCAAACAAAATGGCCAAAAGTGTAAAGATTCCAAAGAATGGCCAAGCTCGCGCGCAATTCTGCGACAAGCTTTCGGCCACGCTCGCGCCGATCGCCGCGATGTGTTCCAATCATTGCCGGTCATTTTCCTACTCTTTGTCCTGACGGCTTTTTTCAGTCCTTGCGCGCTCGCGCAGGAAAACGTCGCCGGCTCCGGTCTCGACCTTTTCCTGCAGCAATTATGGCCTCGGGCGCGGGACGCCGGCGTCTCGCGCGAGGTTTTCGATTCGGCGATCGCCGGCCTCTCGCCGGAGCCTGGATTGCTGCGGCGCCCACAGGCTCAAGCCGAGTTCACCATTTCCATCCCCTCCTATGTCGCGAGCGCGGTGAGCGCGGCGCGAGTCGCACGAGGCCGCGCGCTCGCCGGCGAGCTCTCGACGCCGCTGGCGACGATCGAGGAGCGCAGCGGCGTCCCTTCCGAGATCGCTCTCGCCATACTCGGGGTGGAAAGCAATTTCGGTTCCGCGACCGGCGCCGCCGACACTTTGCGCGTGCTGGCGACGCTGGCCTATGCCGGCCATAGGGGCGCGATCTTCGCGGATGAGTTCGTCGCGGCGCTCGTCATGCTGCAGAGGGGCGACGTCACCCGCGCGCGGCTGCGCGGCTCCTGGGCGGGAGCGATGGGCCAGCCGCAATTCCTGCCCTCCGCCTATCTGAAATACGCCGCGAGCTATGCGGGCGGCGCCGCGCCGGACATTTGGACGAACCGGCTCGATTCGCTCGCCTCCATCGCCAATTTCCTGAAATTCTCCGGCTGGGACCCGCGCCTGCCCTGGGCGGTCGAGGTCGTCCTGCCCAAGAATTTCGACTATGCCGACTTCGATCTCGACTTCTCGCAATGGCGGGCGCTGGGCCTCGCCGCGGCGAGTGGCGAAGCGCTGCCGGCGAGCGGTCCGGCGAGCCTCTATCTGCCGGCCGGCGCGGCCGGCCCGGCCTTTCTCATCACCGATAATTTCGAGGTGATTCGCAAATACAACACATCCGACGCCTATGCGCTGTCGATCGGCCTGCTCGCCGACCGCATCGCCGGACGGCGCGCGCCCGTCGCCCCTTGGCCGAAGAAGACCGCGGCGCTCTCCACGGCCGATTGCAAGGAGCTGCAGCGCCTGCTCACCACGCGCGGCTTCTATCGCGGCGCCATAGACGGCAAGCTCGGCCGCACCAGCCGCAACGCCGTGCACGCATTTCAGCTGAGCGAAGGCATGCAGCCGGCGGACGGCTTCGCCACCAAGGACGTGCTGGCGCGGCTCGCGCGCTGAGCCGCAGCGGCGATACGGGGCGCGAAACGCGGTAGCTGCTGACTTCCGCGCGAGAAATGAGCTATCTGTGACGCCAAAGAGGCGTCGAGCCGCTCGTCATCGGCGAGAAAAGCTCCGCTTCCCTGGAGAAACCCCAGTGACGAGCGATCATATTCTGTATCTGGTGATCGCGGCCTCGTGGATGCAATCGGTGGCGGCTGTGGCTTCCGCCTATTCGAAGACGATGATCCGCTTGCGGATCGCATCCACGATCGCGAATTTCCTCGGCGTCGTCGTCGGCGCCGCGAGCGGGAACATGGCCGTGTTGACCCGCCATGTCATTCTGTTTCCGCTCGACCTCTTTCGTCTGCGCGAGATGCGCAAGCTGGTGGCCAGCGTCAAGCGCGCGGCGGATGGGGAGCTGAAGGTCGAATGGCTGAAGCCCTTCATGCATCCCAGCAATGTGAGGGCCGGCGCGCTTTTGTTTCGCAAAGGCGAGGAAGCCGACCGCGCCTATATGCTGATCGAAGGCGAGATCGAGCTTCCAGAAGTGGGAATCCGGCTGCCGCCGGGAACGCTGTTCGGGGAAATGGCCCTGTTCACCGAGGACGGCCTGCGCACGGCCTCGGCGCGCGCGCTCACCGATTGCCGGCTGCTGTCGATCACCTATGAGGAGTTCGAGCAGCTCTATTTCCAGAACCCGCAATTCGGGCTCTATCTCATTCGGCTGATCGTTCGACGCTGTCAGGCGAACACGCAGCAGCTCGAAGCCGTCGCCTGGAATAGAACGACGGAAGACGTCGGCGCCTGAGCCGAAGGGCTTCTCGCGGAGGAAGAGCGGCGGGCCCCCGCTCGGCTCTATTTCGCGGCGAGCTTCTGCACCGCCTGCAGCGGCACCTCGTCGAGGCCGGAGCCGCCATGGGCGACGTGGTCGATGATGCCGGCGCGCATGCGCGGATCCCAGAATTTCTTCAAATGCTCGGCCGTGCCGGCCACCGCGTCGGAATGCCTCTGCGCGGCGAAGAACTTGCCGATCTGATTGGCCATTTTGACGAGCCGGTCGGCCGAATTATGCGACATGGGTAGAGACCTGTTCCAGAATGCGTTCGGGGTGGGTGAAGACTTCGAAGTCGCGGCCGCGCACGACCGCCACCAAGGTCATGCCACATTTCTCCGCCGTGCGCACGGCCAGAGCCGTGGGCGCAGAGACTGCGGCAATAATGGACGCGCCGATGCGGGCGGCCTTTTGGACGAGCTCCACGGAAATGCGGCTCGTCATCAGCACGACGCCCTGCGAGGCGGGCAGGCCCTGGCGCGCCAGCGCGCCGGCGAGCTTGTCCAGCGCATTGTGCCGGCCGACATCCTCGCGAACGATCAGCGCGTCCGACTCCGGCGCCCAGAAGGCGGCGGCGTGGACGGCGCGCGTCTCGCGATTGAGCGTTTGCGCGCCGGGCAAGCGGTCCATGGCGGCGATCAGCGCCGGCGATGAGACGCGCAGCGCATTGGCGAGAACCGGCAGCGGCCGGCTCGCCTGCTCGAGGCTCTCTATGCCGCAGAGGCCGCAGCCGGTCGGCCCGGCCATGGAGCGCTTGCGCGCCGCATAGACCTCTTGCCGTCCGCCGGCGAGCCAGCTGCGCAGCTCTATGCCGGCCTCGGAGGCGACGATCTCGAAATCGCCGGCCTCGTCGATCGAGTCGATAAGGCCTTCGGTGAGCGCGAAGCCGATGGAGAAATCCTCGAGATCGGCCGGCGTCGCCATCATCACCGCATGGGTCGAGCCGCCATAGGTGAAGGCGATGGGGGTCTCTTCCGGGATGGTGCGGGAGCTGTCCGACAGAGCATCATTGCGCCGCGCGATGCACGGAACACGAATGCTAGCGGCGGGCAGGTCCTCGTTCATCCTCGATGTGTCTCCAGCGCGCGCTCCTTCTCCCGCTTGCGGGAGAAGGTGGCCCCGCAAAGCGGGGTCGGATGAGGGTCCGTGCAATAGGCGACCGTCCTCGGAACCGGCCCCTATTCAATCGATGGCGCGCGATGAGATACCCTCATCCGACCCGGCTACGCCGGGCCACCTTCTCCCACGAGTGGGAGAAGGATTCGCGCACGTCGATTCGGCCCTACGTCACTCCGCAGCCGTCGCGATGCGACGGGCGTTCACGGAGAGCTCGCGATATTGCTCCTGCCACTCGGTCGGACCGTTGGAGGGCGAGATCTGCACCGCCGTCACCTTATATTCGGGGCAATTGGTGGCCCAATCCGAATTGTCGGTGGTGACCACATTCGCCTGCGAGAGCGGGTGATGGAAGGTGGTGTAGACGACGCCCGGCGCCACGCGATCAGTGACCTTGGCGTGCAGCGTGATCTCGCCGGCGCGGCTGGCGATGCGCACCCAATCCCCATCGCGCACGCCGCGCAGCTCGGCGTCATGCGGATGGATCTCGAGCACGTCCTCCTCGTGCCAACGGCTGTTCTCGGTGCGACGAGTCTGCGCGCCGACATTGTACTGGGACAGGATGCGGCCCGTCGTCAGCAGCAGCGGGAAGCGCGGCCCGGTCTTCTCGTCGGTGGGGACATATTCGGTGATGACGAACTTGCCCTTGCCGCGCGTGAAGCCGTCGATGTGCATGATCGGCATGCCTTCCGGCGACGCGTCATTGCACGGCCATTGCACCGAGCCGTCCTTCTCGAGCTTCTCGTAAGAGACATTCTTGAAGGTCGGCGTCAGAGCGGCGATCTCGTCCATGATCTCGCTCGGATGCGAATAGTTCCAATCGAGGCCGAAGGCCTTGGCGAGCATTTGGGTGATCTCCCAATCGCCATAGCCGTTCTTCGGGCTCATCACCTTGCGGATGCGCTGAATGCGGCGCTCGGCGTTGGTGAAGGTGCCGTCCTTCTCGAGGAAGCTCGCGCCCGGCAGGAAGACATGGGCGTAATGCGCGGTCTCGTTCAGGAAAAGGTCCTGCACGATGACGCATTCCATCGCCTCGAGCGCCCGGCTGACATGCTTGGTGTCCGGGTCGGACTGCAGAATGTCCTCGCCTTGGCAATAGAGGCCCATGAACTCGCCGGCGATCGCCGCGTCGAACATGTTCGGGATGCGCAGGCCCGGCTCATTGTCGAGTTCGACGCCCCAGGCCTGCTCGAAGCTGTGACGCACATCGTCGTTGGAGACGTGGCGATAGCCCGGCAGCTCATGCGGGAAAGAGCCCATGTCGCAGGAGCCCTGCACATTGTTCTGTCCGCGCAGCGGGTTCACGCCGACGCCGCGGCGGCCGAGATTGCCGGTCGCCATTGCGAGATTGGCGATGGCCATGACAGTCGTCGAGCCCTGGCTGTGCTCGGTGACGCCGAGGCCATAGTAGATGGCCGCGCGGCCGCCGGTGGCGTAGAGGCGCGCAGCGGCGCGAATCTCTTCCGCCGGGACGCCCGAGAGCTTCTCGACCTCATCCGGGCTGTTGCGATCGTCGGAGACGAAAGCCGCCCAATCCTGGAACTCGTCCCAATCGCAACGCTCGCGCACGAAGGCTTCATTGACGAGGCCTTCCTTGACGATCACATGCGCCAGAGCGGTGACGACCGCGACATTGGTGCCGGGCTTCAGCGCCAGATGATGATCGGCCGAGATGTGGGGCGAGCGCACCAGATCGATGCGGCGCGGATCGACGACGATCAGCTTGGCGCCCTCGCGCAGGCGCTTCTTCATGCGCGAGCCGAACACAGGATGCGCGTCGGTCGGATTGGCGCCGATGACGAGAATGACGTCCGACTCGTCGACCGAGTCGAAATCCTGCGTGCCGGCCGAGGTGCCGAAAGCCTGGTTGAGGCCATAGCCGGTCGGCGAATGGCAGACGCGCGCGCAAGTGTCGGTGTTGTTGTTGCCGAAGCCGGCGCGGGTCAGCTTCTGGACGAGATAGGTCTCCTCATTCGAGCAACGCGAGGAGGTGATCACGCCGACCGAGCGCTTGCCATGCTTCTCGATGATCTTCTTGAAGCGATCAGCGGCGAAGGCGATGGCCTCGTCCCAGGACACGACGCGCCAGGGGTCGGTCGCCTTGTCGCGGATCATCGGCGAGGTGACGCGCTCCTTGTGCAGCGCATAGCCGTAAGCGAAGCGGCCCTTGATGCAGCTGTGACCGTGATTGGCCTTGCCGTCCTTCCACGGCACCATGCGGACGATCTCCTCGCCGCGCATTTCCGCCTTGAAGGTGCAGCCGACGCCGCAATAAGCGCAAGTGGTGACTTCCGAATGCTCCGGCTGGCCCACGGCGATCACCGACTTCTCGGTCAAGGTCGCGGTCGGGCAGGCCTGCACGCAGGCGCCGCAAGAGACGCATTCCGAATCCATGAAGGCTTCGGCCATGCCGGGCGAGACGCGGCTGTCGAAGCCGCGGCCGTCGATCGTCAGCGCGAAAGTGCCTTGAGTCTCCTCGCAGGCGCGGACGCAACGATTGCAGACGATGCATTTCGACGGGTCATAGGTGAAATAGGGATTGGACTCGTCCTTCGGCATCCAATCGAAATTCGCCTTGCCGTCGACGCGGCTGCGGGCGAACACATGGTTGGAGCCGTCATAGCCGTAGCGCACGTCGCGCAGGCCGACCGCGCCCGCCATCGTCTGCAGCTCGCAATCGCCATTGGCGGCGCAAGTCAGGCAGTCGAGCGGATGGTCGGAGATATAGAGCTCCATCACGCCGCGGCGGATCGCCTTGAGGCGCGGCGTCTGCGTATGCACGCTCATGCCCGGCAGCACCGGCGTGGTGCAGGAGGCGGGCGTGCCGAAGCGGCCGTCGATCTCGACGACGCAGAGACGGCAGGAGCCGAAAGCCTTCAGGCTGTCGGTGGCGCAGAGCTTGGGGATTTCCGTCCCCAGCTCCATGGCGGCGCGCATGATGGACGTGCCTTCCGGCACGCTGACCGATACGCCGTCGATCGTCAGAGTGACTTCTTTCTCGGACTTCGACGCGGGCGTGCCGTAATCGATTTCTTTGACGAGGCTCATGGCTTTGCTCCTCACTCGGCGGCGGCGGGAAGCGTCGCTTTGCGGAAATCTTCTGGATAATGACGAAGGGCGCTCTCGACCGGATATGGGGCGAAGCCTCCGAGCGCGCAGAGGGAGCCGAACTTCATCGTGTTGCAGAGGTCGGACAAAAGCTCGATATTCGCCTCCACATCGACGCCTTCGACGATCTTGTCGATCGTCTCGACGCCGCGGGTGGAGCCAATGCGGCAGGGCGTGCATTTGCCGCAGCTCTCTATGGCGCAGAACTCCATGCCGAAGCGCGCCATTTGCGCCATGTCCACGGTGTCGTCAAAAACGACGAGGCCGCCATGGCCGATGAGGCTGTCGTGCTTTTGGAAAGCCTCATAGTCGAAGGGCGTGTCGAACAGCGACGGAGGCACATAGGCGCCGAGCGGGCCGCCGCATTGCACGGCGCGCACCGGGCGGCCGGTCAGCGTGCCGCCGCCGATGTCGTTGACGATCTCGCCCAGCGTCAGGCCGAAGGGCGTCTCATAGAGGCCGCCGAACTTCACATTGCCAGCGATCTGCAGCGGCATGGTGCCGCGCGAGCGGCCGACGCCGAAAGAGGCGTAATATTCGCCGCCCTTGGCGAGAATGGCCGGGGCGGTGGCGAGCGTCAGCACATTGTTGACGACCGTCGGACGCCCCATGAAGCCGACATGCGCCGGCAGCGGCGGCTTGGCGCGCACGATGCCGCGATGGCCCTCGAGGCTCTCCAGCAGCGAGGTCTCCTCGCCGCAGACATAGGCGCCGGCGCCGATGCGCAGCTCGATGTCGAAGGCGAAGCCGGAGCCGCGCACATTCGGACCGAGCCAGCCGCCCTTGCGGGCCGCCTCCAGCGCTTCGGTCAGCACCTCGGCGCATTGCGGATATTCCGCGCGCAGATAGATGAAGCCCTTGCTCGCGCCGATGGCGTAGCCACAGATGGTCATGCCCTCGATGAGGACGAAAGGATCGCCCTCCATCACCATGCGATCGGCGAAAGTGCCGCTATCGCCCTCGTCGGCGTTGGTGACGACATAGCGGCGATCTGCCGGAGCGTCGGCGACCGTCTTCCATTTGATGCCAGCCGGGAAGCCCGCGCCGCCGCGGCCTCGCAGGCCGGATTTGGTGACTTCCTCGATCACCTTGGCCGGGCCGATCTCGAAGGCCTTGGCGAGGCCCTGCCCGCCGCCATGGGCGACGTAATCATCGAGATTCACGGGGTCGATAATTCCGACGCGCTCGAAGGTCACGCGCGTCTGCTTGGCCCAATAGGGATGCTCCTCGACCTTGCCGATCGAGAGCGGATGCGCCCCGCCCTTCAGGAAGCCGGCGTCGAACAGCGAGGGAACGTCCGAGGGCTTCACATTGCCATAGCCGATGCGGCCGTCCGGCGTCTCGACCTCGACCAGAGGCTCGAGCCACAGCAGGCCGCGCGAGCCGTTGCGGATGATCTGAATGGTCTCGCCGCGCGCGGCGGCCTCTTTCTCTATGGCGGCGAGGACGCGCTTGGCGCCCACTGCGAGCGCGGCCATGTCGCGGGGCACATAAACCTTGGTCATGATTTCTGCGCCTCCGACGCCAGCTCGTCCAGAATCTCCGCATCGACGCGGCCGATCGGCTCGCCGTCGTAGAGAGCGCCGGGGCTGTGGGCGCACAGGCCGAGGCAATAGATCGCCTCGACCGTCAGCGAGCCGTCATTGGCGGTCCCGCCCCATTCGAGCTTGATGCGCTCGAGGAAGTCCTTGGCGATCTTCTCCGACCCCATGGACTGGCAGGACTCCGCCCGGCACAGCTTCAGCACATGGCGGCCGGCCGGCGCGTGACGGAAATCATGGTAGAAAGTGACGACGCCATGCATCTCGGCCCGGGAGATGTTCAGCGATTGCGCCAGTTGTGGCACGACGGCCTCGGGCACATAGCCGAATTCTTCCTGGATAGCATGCAAGATAGGCAGGGCAGGACCCTCGAGCCCGAGATGGGCGTCGATGATCTCCTGCGCCCGCGCCTCGTTCCACGGAACAGCGCCAGACATTTCTTCCCCGTTCTTATCGAGCGAGCCCGTTCTTAGAGAGCGGGCCTTTCTGAGCGACAGCCGCCCATTTTAGGTAATTGCCCCAACAGTGCGCCAAAAAATCGGCGGGATCAATAATCTGGAACGGTTATGTGATAGGCGAATCCTATAGATCGCCAACTATCGGATTCTTTGCGAGCTTCTTCGCCTCGGCGACGAGCGCGGCGACCTGTGGGATGGTCGGCTCGCGCAGCGGAACGACCAATCCGATCTCGTGGACGGCCTCCGGCTCGACGATCGGAATAGAGCGCAAGGGGGCGGCGACTCGCAGCGAGTCGACCAGCTTTTCGGGTAGGATGGTGGCCCAACGCCCTGTCTTCACATGGGCGAAGAGCACGATGACCGAATTCGATTCGAGCGCGGGCTCGGGCTCGCCGCCGGCGTCGCGGATCAGCCGCTCGACGATGCGGCGATTCTGCATGTCCGGCGTCAGCAGGCAGAGCGGGATGCGGCCGACGTCGGCCCAGGTCACCTTGTCCCGATTGCCGAGCGGATTGTCGGCCGCGGTCAGCAGCCGATAGCGCTCGGAAAAGAGCGGCACTGTCCGCACGCGCCCCAGCGGCTCATTGTCGAGATAGGTGAGGCCGGCGTCGATCTCGAGATTGTCCAGCATGGACAAGATCTCGGTCGAAGAGCTCGTGAGAATGGTGAAGCG
This sequence comes from Methylosinus sp. LW4, assembly GCF_000379125.1. Classification (NCBI taxonomy): domain Bacteria; kingdom Pseudomonadati; phylum Pseudomonadota; class Alphaproteobacteria; order Hyphomicrobiales; family Methylocystaceae; genus Methylosinus; species Methylosinus sp. LW4. The sequence goes on from NZ_KB900626.1 coordinate 1,492,970, forward strand.
CACGCCGGGGTGCTTCTCGCGAAACGGCGTGGTCAGCGCGGGAATCATGGTCAGCGCCGTGGGAATGGCGGCGATCTTGAGCTGGCCGCCGAGCCCCTCCTTCAGCGTGCGCACCTCCTGCCGCATGGCGCGCGCGTCGGCGACGATGCGCTTGGCCCATTCCAGCACGCGCTCGCCCTCGGCGGTGAGGCTGTGGAAGCGGGAGGAGCGATTGACGAGCAGGACGCCGAGACTGTCCTCGAGCTGCTTGATCCCCGCGGAGAGCGTCGGCTGCGTCACCCCGCAGAGTTCCGCGGCGCGGGAAAAGCTGCGCTCCTTGGCGACGGTGATGAAGAATTCCAGCTTGTCGATCACGTCGCGCCCAAACTCCCTCTTCGCGCCCTCGAAGGACAGAATGGGACGCTCGTGGAACTATATACCTAAAGGCTTGGCGCGGCGAATTCATCGCTCGATCGGATAATGTGCGCATGAGGGCGGCCGAAAAGCGCGCCCGAACGGCGCGCAGCCGGAAAAAAACGCAGTTGACCTTGTGCGCCGCACAAATCTAATACTGAGCTGGCAGAATACACGGAGGCTGCGCATGTCGTTGACACAAGATCATTTGCTCTGGGGCTATCGCCTCATTCTCGACCGCGACCCGGAACAGGAAGTGAATTTGGACAGCGCGAGCAGCTTCGACGAGGCGCGCGCATTGCGCGAGCAGCTGATGCTTTCGCCGGAATTTATTCAAAATAATGAGAAATTGATTTTAGAGCTCCATTCGAAGCTGAAAGCGCTGAAGCCTCGCGCCGTCGCCTGAGCGTCGGCGAAGCTTCACCCGATCGCCTTATCATCGAACATCGCCGGGGCCGCGGACGAAAACGAAGCGACAATCGCTCGCCCGAAAGCGACCCCAGGTTTCTCGATCACGATGAAGGTCGCCGCCGTCAGCGCCACGACGACGATCGCGACCAAGGGCAAAAGCAGCGGCAGGCTGGCCGTATCGAGCGCCGCGAGCGCGGGCCCCCCGAAATCGAAGAGAACAAAGAGAATGACGCCATGGAATAAGTATATTCCATAGGAGCATTCTCCGAGCGCCAGAAGCGCCCGCCTCCGCAAAAGACCGAAGACGTCATTGCCGCAGGCGACAGAGGCGAAGAAGAGTCCGAAAAGAAAATCCCACGGCGTCCCGTAAGGCTTGGGCGCGCAAGCCAGGGCCGCGAGCAGGCAGGCCGACGCCGCCAGCATTCCTCCGCGCGAGGACGACCAAATCCGCGCCTTTTCGAGCTTCGTCGCCTCGCTGGCCAGCATCCCCATCGCGAATAAGGGCGGAAACGCGAGCCAATCGAGCGCCGTCAGACGCGCCATCGCCAGGCTGCCAAAAATGAGCGCCAGCGGAAGCGCCGCATTCGGCGCCTTGCCGCGCAGAAGGTCATAGGCGATCGCCATCAGCGGCAGGCCGAATAGATAGAAGGCCCACTCATATTTCAGCGACCACAGCACATAGGCGTCTATGCGGCCGCTATCGGCATGGCCAAGAAGCGGAGGCTGGCCGAGGGCCGCCACCCAGCTCAGCAGCGGCGCGAAAACCGTGTCCGGCCGAATGGAATAATCCTGCGTCCACAGAATGATCAGGCATGTCGCCACGACAGAAGCGGCGACCATCGGCGTCAGGCGGAAGAAACGGCCGACCCATAGAGCGGCGATTCTGGAAATGTGAAATCCTTCCAGCGCGACGCGATGAAATAGAAACCCTGTAATCATGAAGAATATCGACACGCTGCCGCCGCCGAGATTTTCGAGGAACAGGACAGTGGGCCGCTCCCAGCTCCCGCCGAGCCTCGTCGCCTGCATCCAGATCACGAAATGATGCATCATCACCGAGAGCGCCAGCAGACCTCGCAGACCATCTATTCGCCCGATCCGCCCGGACGACGAGGGAAGCGGAAAGCCGCAGCGAAGGAGGAGGCCGCCCGCAGCGAAGGCGGCGAGATAGGCGAGGCCTATCCCAATGCCGATCATGCCCAATGGATAGACCAACGCGCCCTCCCCGGACTCTTGTCCGCGGCGCGGAGTTTCGACCGGAACGCCGGCGCAAGGCAACGTCCCTGCTCGCGCCCGGCGCCGGAATAGGCAGAAAAGCGCGGCCTCGCTCGCCATGACGGCGGGCTTGGGCTATCTCTGCGCTCGAACACCGGAATCGAATCCCCAAGGGCAAAGATGAAACGCGCTCTGTCGGTCACGAGAGAAGAGAATTTCGCGCAATGGTATCAGGCCATCGTCTCGGAGGCCGATATGGCCGAGACGAGCCCGGTGCGCGGCTGCATGATCGTCAAGCCCTGGGGCTATGGCGTCTGGGAGCTGATCCAGGGCGCGCTCGACCGGCGCATAAAAGAGACCGGCCACGACAATTGCTATTTTCCGCTGTTCATCCCCATGAGCTTCATCGCTCAGGAGGCGAGCCATGTCGAAGGCTTCGCCAAGGAGATGGCGGTCGTCACCCATCATCGGCTGAAGGCGGTGGACGGCAAGCTCGTCGTCGACCCCGACTCCAAGCTCGAGGAGCCGCTGATCGTGCGGCCGACCTCGGAGACGATCATCGGCGACGCCTTCCGCCGCTGGGTCTCCTCGCATCGCGATTTGCCCGTGCTCATCAATCAATGGGCCAATGTCGTGCGCTGGGAGATGCGCACGCGGCTCTTCTTGCGGACGAGCGAGTTCCTCTGGCAGGAGGGCCACACCGCCCACGCCGACGAGGCCGACGCGCGGGAAGAGACGCGCAAAATGCTCGAGGTCTATCGGCAAATCGTCGAGGATGTGCTCGCCGTGCCGGTGATCGCCGGCGAGAAGCCGGAGAATGAGCGCTTCCCCGGCGCCGTGAACACTTATTCCATCGAAGCGATGATGCAGGACGGCAAGGCCCTGCAGGCCGGCACCTCGCATTATCTCGGAACCAATTTCGCCCATGCGCAGAATATCCGCTTTCAGAGCGCCAGCGGCGAGCTGGAATATTGCCACACGACGAGCTGGGGCGTCTCGACGCGGCTCATCGGCGGCGTGATCATGACGCATGGCGACGATGACGGGCTGCGCCTGCCGCCCGCCATCGCCCCGCGTCAGGTGGTGATCGTGCCCATGCTGCGCGAGAAGCCCGAGGACGCCGAGGTGCTGGCCTTCTGCGACCGGCTGAAAGCCGAGCTGGACGGGCTCTTCGCGCTCGGCGCCCCCTTGCGCGCCATCGTCGACAAGAAGCCGGCGCGCGCCGCCAATAAGCGCTGGGACTGGGTGCGCCGCGGCGCACCGATCATTCTCGAGATCGGCCCGCGCGACGCCGCCAATGACATGGTGACGCTGATCCGCCGCGATCGGCTGCGCGAGGGCGACAAGATCGTCTCCAGCGCGACGCCGCGCGCGGAATTCGTGAGCGCGGTCCCTGCCCTGCTCGCGGAAATCCAGGCGGCGCTGTTCGCCGAGGCGAAGGCGCGGCTCGAGGCCAACATCCGCACCGATCTGACGAGCTTCGCCGAGATCGCCGATTATTTCGGCAAGGCGGCCGAGGACGACGAGGCTGCGGCAGCTTTCAAGGGCTGGGTGCGCGCGCCCTGGGCGCGGCCGACCGGCGCCGAGCTCGAGGAAGTGGAGACGCGGCTGAAGGCGCTGAAGCTGACGCTGCGCAATATTCCGCTCCAGCAGAGCGCGCCGAAGGGCGTCTGCGTCTTCACCGGCCGGCCGGCGGTGGAGGAGATTTTGATCGCGCGGGCGTATTGAACGCCGGGCGGGAGGGGCGGCGGAGCGTAGTCCGCCACCGCCCCTCGTCGCCCGTCAGCGAACCAGCAGCTCATATTCTATGTCTTGGACCATGCGCCCATAATCCATCGCGGTATGCTTGTAGCGCCCACCGAATTTCAGCGTGTGACGTCCCGGCGCGAGCGAATGCAGCATCAGCCAAAAGCCGTCTGACGCCGCCGGATAGCCGTCGATGGGCGCCCCGCTGGTCGGAACTCGGGCGAAAATGTCGAAACAATCCGCAGTTCGAATGCGATGCGCCTCGGAGATAGGGTAAGGCGCTCCATCGAGCTCCGCGAACAGCTCGATCGCCGTGTCGTTATTGACGGCCGCGGCCTTTTGCGCTTGCGAGCAACTCATCCCGAGCATGCCCGGTCGCCTCCAGAAAGCCATGTTCACGAGCGGAAAGAATATCGGCGTCCCCGTCGGCACGACACAACTTCGCCGCAGCTTCGACGAACCAAACCCTCCCGCCAGAAACCAAACGTCGGCCTGCTGCCCGAGGGCGCAGCGCGCGCCGGTCGTATCGGCCACCGGCCCATTGTCGCCATGCATCATGGCCCATTGCCACCAGCGCGCCGTCAATTCCGGGGTCGGCGCCTGTCCCGAGGGCGGCCCCCACGGCGCCGCCGCGGCCTGCATGGCCGAAAACAAGAACAGAATAAAACTGCGAATGAAATTTCCGGCCATCGCCGCCTCCGTTGGCCATTGGAAGTCACGGCGCGGCCGCCGCCGATCCGGTGTCTGCGTTCCATCGACTCGAAACATTGACTGCGCCATACGCCACTATAAACATTGGAGTAGGAAGCGCGAATGGCGACTTCGACGATTATTGCTCTCGAGGAATTGCACAATGAAAGCGGCGATCATGCTGGTTTGCACACTCATGCTATGCCTCCCGGCGCTGTCCCAGCCGCTCTCCGGGGGCGCGAGCAAGACCGACCAAAATCTAGAAATTTGGAAACGTGAGGTTTTTCGTCGGATCGAGGATCACGCGCCACGATTGAATTTGGGATATGCGCGGACGACGGTGGAGTTTCGGGTCGATCGCTCCGGGCGCGTCTATGATGTCAAAGTCCAGCGCGCCAATGACGCCCAAGCGCTCATCATCGCGAGCATGATGTCGTCGCTCGAGGTGCCGCCGCCTCCCCGATCGGCCGGCGCCGGCTGCTGCTGGCTCTCGCTGAACGTCTCCTTCCATTGACGGCGCCGTCTCGCCCTCGAAGGCGCTTCGCGCCATTTTCGACCGCGAGACCGATCGGAGACCACGCCAATGGACATCCCCCCTTTCGACCCCGCCATCGCCGCGGGAGTCGCCCTCTCGACCGCCGTGACGGACGCCGTCTATGTGTTCTTCAACGCAGCGGTTTCCGAACGCCGTCGCGTCGCCGCAGCGAGCTGGAGCAGCGTGTGGTATCTGCTCTCCGCTTTCGCGGTCATCAGCTACACATCCAACTGGGCCTATGTGCTGTTCGCCGCGCTCGGCGCCTGGATCGGCGGGTTTTTGTCGATCACCGCCCTCAATCGCGTCGCCCCGCCGCGAGGCGCGCTCGGCGCCGCGAGAAATGACCGAAACGAATGACGGGAAAACCGGCCGGCGCTCGACGAAATCACTCACCTTATTGACCGCGCAACGCGTTCGGATATTCATAGATCACAAGGCGCGGGCGGCGAATTTCCAGGCGCTATGTTTCGTTCGAGGACCGAATTTATGAAAGCGGCGGCGTTTTTTTCGGCCTTTCTGCTCGTTCTCGCCCAACCGGCGACAGCCCAATCGATCTTCGACGGGCTCGGCGGAACAGGAGACCCTGCACGGGACGCCGCCTCGGCGGAATATGAGCAATGGAAGAGGACGATCGCCCGTCAGGCGAAAGAGCACACCTCGCGCCTCTGGCTCGGACATGGGTCTGTGACCGTACATTTCTGCGTCGACGCCGCCGGCCGAGTGGCCGATGCGAATGTCGTGAAAGCCAGCAATAACGAGCAGGCGCTCCTCGCCTTGAGCACGATTTCGTCGCTCAAATTGCCGCCTCCCCCGGCCTCGGCCCGCAAGGCGGCCGGCGGCAAATGCCACTTATTCTCGCAGAGCTTCTTCTATCCTTGAGCCCGGCGGACGGGAGGCCACGCATCATGTATCGAGCGATCATCGTATTTTGTCTGATCGGCGCGTCGCCGGCGGCCTTGGCGCAATCCCTCTTCGGCCCCTCGGAGCGGCCCACTCTGGCCGCCTGCATGGCGACCCCGGAGAACAAGGCCTGGATACAGACCGTCACCCAGCAGCTCCGCGAGCGCGCGCCGAAGCTCAATCTGGGACGTGGAACAGTGACCATCAAGTTCCACGTCGATTTCAGAGGCCATGTCACCAGAGCCTCTTTCGCGAACTACGACAATAACGCCCGCGCGCTGGTCGCGGCGGGCATGATCACCTCGCTGAAGCTGCCGCCGCCGCCATTCGACATGGAAACCGACTGCCGCGACTTCGAGCAGACCTTCCGCTTCCATTGACCGCTGGCAGGCGCCGCTGGCGAGCCGCCCCCGACCGCCCGATCGGAATTGGCGGCCACAATGCCGAGCGGGAGGCGGCCAACGCCGAGCCTGCGCCGGCTCGCCGCAGTTGGAATGAAATTTGATCGCGAAAGGCGTAACAACCGTTGTCCATAACGGCGCTTTTCGACGTACGGGAGAGGCGCAGAGCGCGTTTACGCCACATTCGGCCCATATTCGGGCCGTCCTTGGAGCGAGACTATGTCTCGAATCGAACGCGCGGCCGCCAAAACGGCCGAGGTCGAGGCCGATCGGATGAACATGAGCGCGAAACCGACCCTACGCAGCTTTCTCGCCGTCGCCGCCATTGTCGCGGCGTCGGGGGCGTCGGCGGCCCCTTCCGTCGTCATCGACGTCGCCAGCGGCCAGGTCCTCGAGCAGGAGCAGGCGACCCAGAGCTGGTATCCCGCCTCGCTGACCAAGCTGATGACCGTCTATGTGGCGCTGGACGCGGTGCGCTCCGGCCGCATTCAATATGACACGCCGATGATCGTGTCGCCCCGCGCGCTCTCCATGGCGCCGTCGAAAATGGGCTTTCCGGTCGGCTCGGAGGTGACGCTGCGCAATGCGCTGGTCATGCTGATGGTTAAATCCGCCAATGACATAGCCGTCACCATTGCGGAGGGCGTCTCCGGCTCGGTGGAGGCCTTCGCCGATGAGATGAACCGCGCCTCGGCCAAGCTCGGCATGCGCGAATCCTATTGGGCCAATCCCAACGGCCTGCCGGACGACCGGCAAGTGACCTCGGCGCGCGATCTCGCCATTCTCGGCCGCGCGCTGCTGACGGAGTTTCCCGAATCCGCGGGCTTTTTCAACATAGGCGCGATGCAGCTCGGCCGGCAGATCCATCCGACGCACAATGGCCTGCTCGGCCGTTATCCGGGCGCGGATGGCATGAAGACCGGCTTCACCTGCCCGGCCGGCTATAATCTCGTCGCCAGCGCCACCCATGGCGGGCAGAAGCTCATCGCCGTGGTGCTCGGCGCGCCGACGGCGGCCGCCCGCACGGCCAAGGCGGCCTCGCTGCTGGACCGCGCCTTCATGACCGGCTCGCCTTCGGGCTCGGCGACGTCCCTGCCGACCTTCGGCGTCGGCCAGGCGCCGGACATGCGCGACAGCGTGTGCCGCCATCGCGGCAAGGCCAACGCCGAATATATGGCCGAGGTCGAGGATATGAATGTCGCCATTCCGCGCGAGAACGGCTCGACCGATCAGGTGAACGTCAAGACCATCGCCGCCCTGCCCCGCGCGCGCTTCGAGCCGACGCCTGTTTATCTCGGTCGCGCTCCCGGCTATGAGGGGCCGGTCGCCGGCGTGCGCGATCCTGGAACGCCGGTCGGCTCGCCCTCGACCGTCACCGCCTACGCCCATGAGCCGCCGGCCGCCGCCGCCTCGCCGATAAGCCGCCCCGCGCCCGATGCGCTCTCCATGCGCCATGGCCGCAAGGCGGCGGCAAAGGCCGCGCATGCGCCGGCGCAGAAGAAGACAGCCAAGGCGAAAGCGCCGCCGCAGGAGGACGCCGCCATCGAGGCGGAGGCGACGGAAAAGCCCGCGAAGACGGCGAAGCCCGCGCACGCCAAGCCAGCGCAGGGCAAGCCGGCGCAAGGCAAGAATGTCGCCGCCAAAACATCGGCGAAGGCTCCCGCCAAAGCTCCGGCGAAGGCCCCGGCCGCCAAGGCGGCGGCGAAGGCTCCGGGCAAGAGCGTCTCCGCCAAGAACGATAAGCATGCGATCGGCGATCACGCCCCGCCGCGCCAAGACAATGAGCAGTGATTCGCCAATGACCGAGCGTTCCGAGCCGCGTCGTCCGCCGCCGCCCATTCCGCTGACGATCCTCACCGGCTTTCTGGGCGCCGGCAAGACGTCTCTGCTCAATCGCCTGCTCGCCTCGCCGGAGCTCGCCGACACGCTCGTGCTCATCAATGAGTTCGGCGAGGTCGGCATAGATCATCTGCTGGTCGAGAATGTCGAAGGCGACATGATCGTCATGAGCTCAGGCTGCATCTGCTGCTCGATCCGCGGCGATCTCGTCGCGGCGCTCGAGGACGCGCTGCGCAAGCTCGACAATGGCCGCATTCGCCCGTTCCGGCGCGTCGTGCTGGAGACGACAGGGCTCGCCGATCCGGCGCCTATTCTCCACACCATCATGTCGCATCCCTATCTCGCGCTGCGCTATCGGCTGGACGGCGTGGTCACGCTGGTCGACGCTGTGAATGGCGCCGCGACGCTGGACGCGCATGAGGAGGCGGTGAAGCAGGCCGCCGTCGCCGATCGGCTGGTCATCGCCAAGACTGACCTCCCCGAGGGCGCCGCCCGGCTAGAGGCGCTCGATCAGCGCCTGGCGCGGCTCAATCCGGCGGCGCGCCGGCTCATCGCCGCGGCGGGAGAGGCGAGCCCCGCCGCTCTGCTCGACTGCGGGCTCTATGACGCCTCCGGCAAGATTCCGCAGGTCGCCAAATGGCTGAACGACGAGGCGGTCGCGGCGGCGCACGAGGCGCATCACCATCATCACGATCACGATCATCACGATCATGACCACCACGGTCATACGCATCAGGACGTGAATCGTCACGACGCGCATATTCGCGCCTTCTGCGTCACGAGCGACGCGCCGCTCGGCCCGCAGGCTTTCGACATGTTCGTCGAGATATTGCGGCAGGCGCATGGTCCGCATCTCTTGCGCGTGAAGGGAATCGTCGGCCTCACCGACGATCTCGAGCGGCCCGTGGCCGTGCATGGCGTGCAGCACGTCTTCCATCCGCCGCATCGCCTCGCCGCCTGGCCGGACGCCGATCGACGCACGCGGCTCGTCTTCATCGTCAAGGATTTGGACCCGTCCTTCGTCGAGAAGCTCTACGCCGCCGTCGCGGGAATTCCGGCGCCGGACACGCCGGACGCCGCCGCGCTGCAGGATAATCCGCTTGCCCCCAAAAACGCCGGCCTGCTAGGCTGACGCGGGGCAAGCATCGGAATCGCGCGTCATGAGCAAATTCTTCGCATCGATCGAGCCGCAGCATCGCGACTTCATCGAGAAGCAGAAGCTCTTCTTCGTCGCCTCCGCCGCGCCCGCCTCGCGCGTGAACGTCTCGCCCAAGAGCGCCGATACGCTGCGCCTCATCGACGAGCGGACCGCCGTCTATATCGACCGCACCGGCAGCGGCAATGAGACGGCGGCGCATATGCGAGCAGACGGGCGCCTCACCTTCATGTTCTGCGCGCTCGACGGCGCGCCGCTGATCCTGCGCCTCTATGGCCGCGGCCGGGCGCTGGCGCGCGGCGGCGCGGAGTATGCGCGGCTGCTGCGCTCCGCCTTCGGCGGGACGGAGCCGCCGGGCGCACGGCAGATGATCCTGATCGACGTCCAATCCGTGCAGACGTCCTGCGGCTTCGCCGTGCCGCTCTATGATTACGCCGGCGAGCGCGACGGGCTCGACCGCTGGGCCGTGTCGAAAGGCGAGCAGGCGCTCGACGCCTATCGCCGGGAAAAGAACCAGCAGAGCATAGACGGGCTGCCCACCGGCCTGTTCGAGAATGAAGATCTGGTCGCCGAATAGGCGCGAGGCGAAACTCACATGACGAATTCGACTGCGACGCACGCCGGCGAGACCGGCGTGAAAGCCTTGACGCTCGGCGCCCTCGGCGTCGTTTTCGGCGACATCGGCACCAGCCCCCTCTACACGATCAAGACGGCGATGGACTGGTCCGGCGGGCATGTGGGCGCCGAGACAGCGCTCGGCATGTTGTCGCTGATCGTCTGGACCTTGATCATCGTCACCTCGATCAAATATGTCGCCGTCATCATGCGCGCCGACAATGACGGCGAGGGCGGCATTCTCGCGCTCATGTCTCTGCTCGGCATGAAGCACGGGCGCCATCCGGCGATCATCGCGATCGGAATGCTGGGCGCGGCGCTGCTGTTCGGCGATGGCGCGATCACGCCGGCGATCTCGGTGCTGAGCGCGCTCGAGGGGCTGAAGGCGCCCCTGCCCGCGCTCGCGCCCTATGTGGTCCCGCTCTCCATCGTCGTGCTCATCGGCCTGTTCGCCCTGCAGCCGCAGGGCACGGAGCGCATCTCGCGCCTCTTCGGCCCGGTGATGGCGCTCTGGTTCGTCTCGATAGCGATCCTCGGCGCGCGCGGCGTGGTCGCGCATCCGAGCGTTCTCGCCGCCGTCGATCCGCGCGTCGGGCTGCATTATCTCTTCACCCATGGCTTCGAGGGATTTCTGCTGCTCGGCGCCGTGTTTCTCTGCGCCACCGGCGCCGAGGCGCTCTATGCGGATATGGGCCATTTCGGGCGGCGACCCATTCGCCTCGCCTGGTACGGGCTGGTGCTGCCGTCGCTCGTCCTCGTCTACGCCGGCCAGACGGCGCTGCTCGTCGAGGGCTCCGTGACGGAGAATCCTTTCTTCGATCTCTGCCCTGCCCCGCTGCAATTGCCGCTGGTCGCTCTGGCCACCGTCGCCACCGTCATCGCGAGCCAGGCCATCGTCACCGGCGCTTTCTCCATGGCGCGGCAGGCGATCCAGCTCGGCCTGTCGCCGCGCCTCGCCATCACGCAGACCTCGGCGCAGAGCTACGGCCAGATCTATGTCGGCTTCGTCAATTGGACGCTGATGGCGCTCACTCTGGTCCTCACCCTCGCCTTTCGTTCCTCGGAGAATCTCGCGGCCGCCTTCGGCATCGCGGTCTCGCTGACCATGCTGCTGACGACGGCGCTGATGTTCATCGCCATGCGCTCAATCTGGCGCTGGAGCCTGCCGCTCGCCCTTTTGGTCGGCGGCCTGTTTCTCGTCGTGGACGTCGCCTTCGTCGCCGCCAATCTCATCAAATTCTTCGAGGGCGGCTGGATTCCTCTCGTCGTCGCCGCCATCCTCTTCTTCCTGATGAGCTGCTGGAGCGAGGGCTTCGAGGCCATGCGCAAGGCGCTCGAGCGCGACACGTTTCCGATCGCCGATTTCGTCGCCAAATTCCACGGCAAGCCGCGCGTCGACGGCGTCGCCGTCTATCTGACCAGCCGCACAGACGTCGTGCCGGTCGCGCTGCTGCATAATCTCAAGCACAATAAGGTCCTGCATGAGCATATCGTGCTGCTGCATGTGGCCACCGCCAACACGCCGCGCGCCGATCGCGCACGGCGCGTCGAGACCCAGTCCCTCGACGATCATTTCTATGCGATGGAGCTGAACTACGGCTTCATGGAGCAGCCGAACATTCCCTGCGCCTTGATGCTCGACACCATATCGAGCCCGCTGACCTTCAATATGATGAACACCTCCTTCTTCGTCGGCCGGCTCACCGTGACGCCGCTCGGGCGCTCGCGCTGGCGGAGGCTGCGCATCCACATTTTCCAATTCATGCACCGTAACGCGCTGCCGGCGACGGAATTTTTCCAAATCCCCTCCGGCCGCGTCGTCGAGCTCGGCGGCCAAGTCGAGGTCTGAGCCATGCTGGGGCGCGCCGCCGGCCTCATCGGCAGCCTAGGCGCGCGCCTGCTCGACATCGTCTATCCGCCCGTCTGCCTCGTCTGCCGCCGGGCGGTGGCGAGCCATGGCGCGCTCTGCCCGCGCTGCTGGGGCGAGATGGGCTTTATCGAGCAGCCCTATTGCGAGCGGCTGGGCACGCCCTTCGAGCGCGATTTCGGCCCCGGCATGATCTCGCTGGAGGCCGCCGCCGATCCGCCCGTCTTCACGCGGGCGCGAGCCGTCGTGCGCTATGACAGCGACCGCGCCCGCAGCCTCGCCCACAGGCTGAAATATTACGATCGGCTGGAACTCGCCGAGCCGCTCGGCCGCTGGATGGCGCGCGCCGGCGCCGAGATCCTTTCGGACGCCGATCTGCTGGTTCCCATACCGCTGCACAGAATGCGGCTGCTGTCGCGGCGCTTCAACCAATCGGCGGCGCTCGCCCATGTGATCGCGCGAGAGAGCGCCGTTCCGGTGGAGGCGCTGGCGCTGGAGCGCGTGAAGCCGACGCCGCCGCAAGTGGGGCTGACGCGCGGCCAGCGCGCGGCGAACATGCAGGGCGCCTTCCGCCTGCGCGAGGAGAAAAAGCCAGAAATCGAAGGCCGCAACATCGTGCTCGTCGACGATGTGCTGACCTCCGGCGCGACGGCCAACGCCGCGGCCCGCGTCTTGCTGCGGGCGCGGGCGACGCGCGTCGACGTGCTGGTCTACGCCCGCGTCGTCGGCCAGAGCTGAAGCGAAGGCCTCCGTTGCAGCCATGCGCCGGAAGCGCTTATAAGAGCGCGCGAAAGGTCACGGAACCGTCATGCCGCAGATCGTCATCTACACCACGAGAACCTGCCCCTATTGCCGCGCCGCCAAGCAGCTGCTCGACGTGAAAGGCGCAGCCTATGAAGAGATTTCCGTCGACGGCGACGCGCAAAAGCGCGCCGAGATGAGCCGGCTGGCCGAAGGCCGGACCACTGTGCCGCAGATTTTCATCGACGGCCGGCCGATCGGCGGCTGCGACGATCTCTACGCTCTGGACGGCGCCGGCGAGCTCGACCCGCTGCTCGCCGCGGGCGAGCCGGCGCCGTGATCCTCTACCGGCTGATCTGCTCGGAAGGACATGAATTCGAAAGCTGGTTTCGCGACAGCGAAGCCTATGACGCGCAAGCCGCCGCGGGGGCTGTCAGCTGCCCTTTCTGTCATTCGACGCAGGTCGCCAAGGCGATCATGGCCCCACATGTCGCCCGCCGCTCGTCACGCGAGCGTGAGCGCGAGGCGAGCCTCCCCGCTCTGCTGGACGAGCGCCATGCGGCGCTGCGGGCGATGATCCAGGAGCTACGCCAAAATGTCGTCGCCGCGACGGAAGACGTCGGCGACCGCTTCCCCGACGAGGCGCGGCGGATGCAGGACGGCGAGGCCGAGAACCGCCCCATTCGCGGACGCGCCAGCTTCGAGGAAGCCAAGGCGCTGCTCGAGGAGGGCATAGAAATCCTGCCGCTCCCCGGCCCGCCCGACGACAGCCACTGAGGCTCTTCCTCGACGAATAGCGCCGCGGGCGCTTCTCTATGTCGAGCGCCGCTGAAATTCCGTCATATCCCAATGAATAATCTGCACTTTCTCTTTGAGAATACGACTCTTATCCCTTTGAGCCGGGCTTTGCGAAACACCGAGACGCGAAGCCGAGCTCGAGGAGAAAAACATGAGTCTAACGACAGAAGCAGCCGGCAAAGCCGGCGCGACCGACAGCGCCGACGTCGTCATCGTCGATCTGAAGCCAATGTGGATCGCCGCCGGCGGACTCGTCGCCTTCTATCTGTTCATTCGAATCTATGAGCAGATTTATGGCTGGCGCGCCGGTCTCGACTCCTTCGCCCCGGAATTCCAGACCTATTGGCTGACGATGCTCTGGACCGAGATTCCGCTGGAGCTGATCACCGGCCTCGGCCTCGCCGGCTATTTGTGGAAGACGCGCACGCGCGACATGGCGGCGCTGAGCACGCGCGAAGAATTGCGCCGCTGGGTGTGCCTCGCGCAATGGCTCGTCGTCTATGGCATAGCGATCTACTTCGGCGCGAGCTTCTTCACGGAACAAGACGGCACCTGGCACATGACGGTGATCCGCGACACCGACTTCACGCCCAGCCATATCATCGAGTTCTATCTGAGCTATCCGATCTACTCGATCGTCGGCGTCGGCTCGTTCTTCTACGCCAAGACCAGGCTGCCCTATTTCTCCAAGGGCTATTCGCTGGCCTTTCTGATCCTGACGATCGGCCCGTTCATGATCATTCCGAATGTCGGACTGAACGAATGGGGCCACACTTTCTGGTTCATGGAGGAGCTGTTCGTCGCTCCCTTGCACTGGGGCTTCGTGTTCTTCGGCTGGATGGCGCTCGCCGTGTTCGGCGTGACCGCGCAAATTCTGCTGAACATGAAACGCCTGCTCGGCGAAGACGGCGTGAAGGCGATCATCGACTGACGCGCCCGACAGCATCCGACGCCAAGCAGCCGCCCCTCGATCGAGGGGCGGCTCGTTCGCTTTCAATTTCGTCTGATTGCCTCTCGGGCCGCTGATTCTCGCGGCGACGCCGTTATAGGGCGGAAATGGCCGAGAGCCGACGCCAGCGAAGCGAGCCACAGCTTTCACGAAATTCCCGCGACCGTCGCGCTATGGCAAATCGCCTGGCTCAGATCTCGAGCCACCGTGCGACAGTGCAGAATTTCTTAGGCGGGGATGGTGCCCAGGGGCGGAATCGAACCACCGACACTGCGATTTTCAGTCGCATGCTCTACCAACTGAGCTACCTGGGCCTGGGCGCCTCGCGACGCCGAGAGCGGGCTTATAGAAAGTGCCGCCGGCCTTGTCTAGACCCCAAAAGCGGATTTCTCACGAGCTCGCGCAAAACCGCAGGCGCGGCCGCTGTCGCCGAGCCCGCGCACGCACGAAACCGCGAGAGGAACCGGGCCGGCCCTTCCCGTCCTGCATGACATCATCGAGACGCGCTCACCATCTCGCCGCGCGCGCCGACTCTAATGGATCATCGTCCCATTGGTGGCGGCGCCGCTTTTGCCTGAAAGGTCCACGCGCATTCTTCGCGCGATCCATTGTCCCGATCAGAGACATCGTATCGACCGCCGTATCATAATGTCCCATAGGCGCCAGAGGAGTGAGAGCGCTTAGATCACTCGATCGAATCTCACTCATTATTTCGAGATCGAACGAATAGACGCCAAGTCGTTGACGGACACATATAAATAATAATCGAGCGATTTCACATTAACTGTTCTTGTAAAAAAATAACTTTACGAGAGCGCAAGCGAACACGTAAAAATGTATACAGCGAGAGGAAGAGACATTCACCTCGATTATCCGACCATCCTCACTGATAATGCTTGTATTTGAAGACGTAATTAGCCCCTAGCCCGTCGATTGTGATTGTACCGACGAGCGCCCTGGAACCACAAGGGAAGAGTATGCGCGTCGCGGTCGTGCACGATTGGCTCTATGTCCTCGGCGGCGCCGAACGCGTCCTCGGCGAAATTTTGCAATGCTATCCGCAAGCGCATGTCTTTTCGCTCTTCGACGTTCTCCCGCCCGCGGATCGCGCCGTCATCGGCATCGGCCGCGAGACGACCAGCTTTCTGCAAAGCGCGCCTTTCGTCGGCACGCATCACCGCTTGTATCTGCCGTTGATGCCATTGGCGATCGAGCAGTTCGATCTCTCCGCCTACGACCTCGTCATCTCCAGCAGCTTCGCCGCCGCCAAAGGCGTGCTGACGGGCCCGGATCAAATTCACATTTCCTATGTGCATTCGCCGATGCGATATGCATGGGACATGCAGCATCAATATTTGCGCGACAATGGCTTCGAGAAAGGGATCAAGGGAGCGGTCGCCCGCATGCTGCTTCATTATCTGCGCATCTGGGATACGCGCACGGCGAATGGGCCGGACGTCATCGTCGCCAATTCGCAATTCGTCGCACGGCGCATAAAGAAATCCTATGGGCGCAAAGCAAAAGTGATCTACCCGCCCGTCGCGCTCGGCGGAGGGCAGGACGTCTCGCGTCGCCCCTATTTTCTCACCGCCAGCCGGCTCGTGCCCTACAAGAATGTCGATGCGATCGTGAAGGCCTTCGGCGAGCTCGAAGATCTTCAGCTGATCGTCGCGGGAGACGGCCCCGAAGCCGCGCGCCTGCGCAGCATCGCGACCGACAATGTCTCCTTCGAAGGCTTCGTCAGCGATGAGCGGCTTCGATATCTGATGGCCTCGGCGCGCGCTTTCATTTTCGCCGCCGAGGAGGATTTCGGCATCGTCGTCGTCGAGGCCATGTCCGAAGGAACGCCGGTGCTGGCGCTCGATCGCGGCGGCGCGCGAGAATCGGTGTCGGCGCGGGAGCCTCGCTCGGGAATGTTTTTCGCGAATGCGACGCCGGCGGAGATCGCCGATTGCCTTCGCAGATTTGTGGCGGAAGAAGATCAATTTTCGCGCATGGCTTGCCGAAGGCGCGCGCAGAATTTTTCAGCAGAGCGCTTTCGCCGAGAGTTCAAAGATCTCGTGGAACGAACGATCGCCGAGCGCGAGCGCGGCAAGGAAACGGATTGGACGCCCGCATGGCCTATGACAATCTAGGCGCAGCCGTTTCCGATCTGGAGGCGCGGCGCGCGACGAGCATCGCCGTCGCCCCGGGACATGGCCTGCTCGCCGCGCTGTGGCGACGCAAGACGATATTCTCGGCGATTTTCATCACGATTCTCGGCGCTGTCGTCGCGGCGCTGCTGTTGCTGCCGGTTCAGTATATGGCGACGGGCTCGGTGATCGTCGCCGAGCAGGAGCCCGGCGACAATAATTCATCCGCCGTCTGGGCGCAGAAGGCCGGCGATCCCGCCGATATGGAGAGTCAGCTTCTCATCATCGGCTCGTCGCGCGTGCTGAAGGCGGCGACCGCCTCGCCCGGCGTTCTCGAATTGGCGCTGCAGGATTGCGCGGCGGGCAAAGGGATCGGCGCATTGCTGGAAAAGCTCGGCCGGCGCTCCGGCTGCGACAAGCTGAGCGAGGACGCCGACGCGCTCGTCGAGTTCGTCCGTCCGCGCTATTCCATCGGCAATGTCGGACGATCGCGCGTCATCAGCATTTCCTATCAATCCACTCGGCCGGAGATCGCGCAGAAGATGGCCAATGCGCTGATCTCCGCCTTCCTCGAGGATCAGCGCGCGAATCTGTCGTCCGGGCGCCAGCACGCCGCGGATTGGCTATGGGCCGAGGTGCATCGGCTCGAGACCGAGTTGCGCGACGACGACGGCAAGATTCAAGAATACAAGCGCAAGAAAGGTCTGGCGCGCGGAACCAATGCGCTGATCGATTCCGAACGCCTGACCAGCCTCACGCAGCAGCTCTCCGCCGCCGAGGCCACTCGGGCGGAGGCCTCGGCGCGCTTCAAGGAGATCACCGCGAACAAAGGCAAGGGATTGGCCGACTCGCCCGCCGTGCTGGCGAGCCGCAGCGTTTCCGATCTCAAGCAGCAGCTCACCATGATCGAGATGCGGATCGCTTCCGCGCAGAGCACGCTCGGCGATCGGCACCCGGCCATGCGCGGGCTGGAGCAGGAGCGCGACATCGCGCAGCGACGCCTCGCGGCCGAGATCGCCGGCGTCGCCGCCGCGGCGAAGCGCAATTACGACGCCGCCAACTCGCTCGTCGCCTCGCTGAGAGCCAAGGTGGAGGCCGCTAAGACAGAGGTCGGCGACGCGATGATCGATCAGGGCTCCATAGAGACGCTGGTGCATGGCGTCGATATGAAGAGGCGTCAATATTCGGAACTCTACAAGCGCGCCAGCGAGCTCGACGCCGATCGTCGCGTGCTGAACGGAAGCACGCGCCTCGTTGGCTTGGCCGAGCTGCCCAATCAGCCCTACTTCCCGAAGAAGCTGCCATTCCTCGCGGCGGGATTGACGATGGCCACGCTGCTGGGAGCCACGGCGGCGATATTGCGCGATCGTTTCGACAAGAGCCTGCGCGGCTCGGCCGAGCTGGCCGGTCTCCCCGGCGACGCGCCATGCGTGGAGCTGCCGCATTTTCGCAGCGCGCGCCCCAGGCTTTTCGGCATGCCGGCGCGTCGAGATCGCGCCCTGCCCTCGAAGGCCCTCATCGAGCTCGCAGAGAGCGACGAAGCTGCGCAGCGCGCGCTGTTCGAGATCTATTCGAGCGCGCGCCTCGGCGAGGAAAAGGGATCGCGGCTCATCGCCGTGACCTCGCCCGCGCGCGGCGACGGCAAGACTTTCCTCACTTTGATCCTGGCGCATTTCGCAGCTGCGATGGGGCATCGCGTGCTCATCGTCGAATGCGACCGCGCCAATCCATGCTTCGAGTCCGCGCTCGGCCTCGAGCGCGGGCCTGGCCTGCTCGAGGCGCTGGACTCTACAGCGCCTCTGCGAGACTGCGTGACGGCGACAGACTGGCGAATGCTCGACGCCCTGCCGCTCGGCGCCTCCGCCAAAGCGGCGCCGCCCCAGATCGGCAAGCGCATCGAGACCGTGCTGAAAGCGACGCGCGACTATGATCTCGTGCTGCTCGACTGCCCGCCTGCCGATGCATTGGACGCACGCCTTTTGGCGCGGCGGGCGGATTCGATCCTGCTCTGCGCGCGCGCCGGGCGATGCTCTGCGGAGGAAGCCCTCGCCGCGAGCGAGGGGCTCATCGCGTGCGGCGGGCGGCTGCTCGGCGTCGTCGTCAATATGGCGGAGCGCGACGAGCCGCCTTTCTCGAAGCGATCTTCGCGTGCGACGGCGTGAGGCGGAGATGACGAGTCTCGCTGGCGCCAGAACCGACAACGGCGTCCGCCGCGACGCGGCGCCGAGCGCGCGGGACCATTTGATTGGATGCGCCGCCGCGCTCGCGACATTGCTCATCGCCGGCGCTGTCGGACCTTTTCTCGGCGCGCCCGCCCGCGCGCTCTATGTGCTCGCCTGCGCGTCCGTCGGATGGTGGAGCTGGCGACGCGGCCCCTCGGCTCATGTCGGAGCCGCGCTGCTCTTGTTTCTCTTCACGCCCTTCGTGCGGCGGCTGGTCGACGTCCGCCTCGGCTATGACGCCAGCAGCCTGATGCTGGTGGGACCGCTGGCCTGCCTCATGGCGCCTCTTTCCCAAATGCTCGGCCTCATGACATCGCCGGGCCGGATGCGGCGCATGGAGCCCATGCTCATGGTCATCGCCTGCGTGGTCTATGCGGTGATCCTCACCTTGTTCAAAGGCGAGTGGATGAGCGCCGCGCGAGACGCCGTCAAATGGTTCGCTCCCCTGCTCTACGCCATGCTGCTCGCGGAGACCGCCGACAAGGACGAGATGCTCGCCGCCCTCACCAATGTCTTCGTGATCGCGCTGCCGCTCATCGGCGTCTACGGCGTCGTGCAATATGTCGATCCGCCGGCGTGGGATCGCTATTGGATGCAAAATGCGCCGATCACCTCCATCGGCCAGCCCGTCCCCTATAGCGTGCGCGTCTTCAGCACCATGAACGCCCCCGCTGGCTTTGCCACCTTCACCGCCGCCGGACTCTTGCTGGTCTGGTTTCGCAAGAGCGACTGGCTGTCGCAGATCGCCACGGCGCCTGCTGCGCTCGCGCTGTTTCTCTCGCTCTACCGCACCGCCTGGATTTCGCTCGTCGTCGCCATGCTGTTCTGTGCCTTGTTCCGCGCGACGCGCGGACGCTCCTTCATCATGATGTTCTGCGTCTGCGCGGCGACGATCGTCGCTCTGGTCGCGACGCCCTTCGGCGAGTCGATCAGCGCGCGACTGGCGACCTTCACGGAAGGCAGCCGCGACGGCAGCGCGCGCGAGCGTATCGATCAATATTCCGCATTGTGGAATCTTTCCGACAGCTCGCTGATCGGCGCCGGATTCACCACGGTCGACACGGGCGTCGCCGGCTCGCAGCCGGTCGACGGAATGATCATCGCCTGCTGGCAGTCGATGGGCATCGTCTTCGGCCTCATCTGCCTCTTCGCGCTGGTGTGGGTCGCCGTCTCGGCGATCATCGGCGCGCTGAGCGACGGCGGCGCGGAAAGCGTCATGCTCGGCGCCTTCGGCGCCTTCTTCCTCGTGCAATTGCCGCTCGCCGGCATAGGCTCGGGCGAAGCGGGCTTTCTCTTCTGGACCTTCATGGCGCTCGCGCTCGCCTCCGTCCCGGAGCGCGGATCACGCCAGCGCCTCGACATAGGGCGGCGCCGATGAGCTGGACGCAACGCCTTCGCGGCTCGGCGCCTCCGCTGAGCGCTCCGATCTCGCCCGCCGCGCCGACGCACGCCGCGCCGCGCAAAATGGCCGCGCTGCTGATGCTCGGCGCCCTCGCCAGCAAAATTCTCGGCTTCGCGCGCGAGATATTGATGGCGCAAGTGCTGGGGGCGTCGCTGCTCGCCGACGGCTATCGCGGCGCCGTCACCGTGATCCTGCTGCCCTTGTGCTTTCTGCAGAATGAGAGCGCGCCGGCCATTCTCATCCCCATGCTGCAACATGCCCAGGCGGAAGGGCGCGCCCCTCGCCTGCTCGCCTCGCTCTGCTGCGCGCTGACGCTCGCCGCCATTGCGGTGATGCTCTGCGTGCAGACGCTCGGCGCATGGTGGATCGATCTGATGCTCGGCGGCTTCACGCCCGAGGGCAAGGCGCTGACGCTGAGCTATGTCGAGATCATGAGCTTCGCCATGCCGACCTCCGTGCTGGTGAACACGCTGGCGGCGGGCGAGATCGCGCTCGGCAAGACGCGGCTCTCCAATCTGCGCGCCGGCCTCTTGAATCTGTCGATGATTATAGGTCTCGCGCTCTATGCCGTCGTCGGCTGGTTCGGCGCGCTCGCTTGGCCCTTCACCCTCTCCTTCATCGCCTTGGCGCTGTTCGGCCTCTGGTCGCGCTATCGAGAGCGCACGCTGGACCCGAGCGGCGCGCATCCCGCAATGATCCTCGCCGCCGGACGCGAGTTTCTGTGGCGCCTGCGCCCTTTGCTCGCGCTTCCCTTCGCGGAGCAGACGCAGGTCTGGATCGAGCGCTTGGCGGCCTCGCGAAACGTAACTGGAGCGGTGGCCTCGCTCGACTATTCGCGCACGCTCTCGGACACGGCGCTGCTGCTCATCAGCCAGCCGGTCGGGCTCGCCTATATGTCGAGCTATCGGAAGGACGAGAGCCATCATCAGATCGAAGCCATCGCGCGTCTCATTCTCGCGCTCACCGTCCCGGCCTCCGCCTTCGTCTTCGTCTTCGCATCCGATATCGTCCGGCTGGTGTTTTTCCGCGGAGCTTTCTCCGAGACCGGCCTGCTGCTCGCGAGCGCGACGCTGCGCGGCGTCTCCATCGGCCTCTGGGCCTCGACGCTCGGATGGATTCTCCTGCGGCATCTCAATAGCGAGGGCCGCAATGCGCGGGCGACGCTGATCGTCGTCGGCGCCTATCTCGTCAATATCGTCATCAATGCGCTCGGCGCATGGCTCGCGCCGCCGCTCGGCTTCGGCATGCTGCTGATCGGCCTCGGCGAGAGCGCGCGCAGCCTCACATTGCTGACAGGAACGGCCTTTGCCTTGCCCAATCGCGGGCGAATATTGTCGCTGACATGCATGGCGGCGGCGCCCGGCGCCGCCATGCTGGCGGCCGGATGGATGATCGAGGCGCAAATGAGCGCCCTCGCGCCGCGGCTCCTCGCCGGCGCCGTCGCCTGCGCCCTTTGCACAGCGGCCGGAGCATTCATTCTGCTGCCGCAACTGCACGATGCGAGTCTTTCGAAGCTGCGAATATTGCTCGGAACAGGAGAGGCGCCATGAGTCTCGCGTCGAGCTTGACAGACGTTCTGCCGATGGAGGCGGCGCTGCGACCCATCGGCGCGCTCCTCGACAGGGCGAGAGGCGCGCGCGGCTGTCTGCTCACCTTTCATCGCGCCGCGCCGAGCGCGCTATGGGAGCGGCTGCCCAATCGCAATTTCTATCTCGACCTCGCCTATCTCGATCGTCTGCTCGCATATCTGAAGGCGCAACGCTGGTCGATCGTGACCATGGAAGAGGCGATAGAGCGCGCCGCCGCCGATCGCCCCGGCGACCGCTTTGTGAATTTTTCCGTCGATGATTGCTACCGCGACGCTTTCGAGGAGATCGTCCCGCTGTTTCGTGCGCAAGGAGCGCCGGTGACGCTCTTCGTGACCACGGGCATTCCCGATGGAACAATGTCTTTGTGGCACGCCGGCCTCGAGGACATCATCCTGAGCAAGGACCATATCATTCACGACGGTCGGACGATCGAGGTCGGGACCGCGCAAGAGAAGCGCGCCGCCTATGCGACGATAGAGAGCGCATGGGAAGGACCGCGAGCAGACGCGCTCTATTCGGCCTTTTGCGCGGAAAGTGGATTCAACGAGAGGCGGCTGCGCGAGAAGCACGCCATCTCCTGGGATATGCTGGAATCGCTGGCGCGCGATCCGCTCGTCGAGATCGGCGCGCATACGGTCGATCATCCGCGCGTCTCGGCGCTCGGCGAAGCGGAGGCGCTCGCCGAGCTCGAATCCTGCCGTCGTCGACTGCGCGAGCGGCTCGGCCGAGAGATTCGACATTTCGCCTTTCCCTTCGGCCGCGCGGCCGATGCGGGCGAGCGTGATTTCGCGCTCGCGCATCGCGCCGGCTTTTCCTCGGCGGCGACGACGCGCAAAGGCGTGATGCGGCGCCGGAGCAATGTGTTCAGCCTGCCGCGCAACACGATCAATGGCGGCGCGAAAAGTCTGGCGATGGCCGAGATGCATCTGACCGGCGCGTCCGGCGTCGTCGCGAGGATGCTCGGCCGTGTCTGACCTTCGCAGCGCCCCCTCCCCTCTGCGCGTCGTCTCCATCGCGCATTCCGCCGTCGGCCAGAAGGGCGGACGTCAACGCTACACGCCCCTGCTCCGCCAGAGCGACCTCGATCTGCATCTCGTCGCGCCAAAAAATTGGCGCGAGTTCGGCCGCTCGCTCACCGGCGAGCCTGCCGCCGATCCCGCCATGCAGCTGCATGTGCTACCGATCCTGTTTCCGAGTGCCGGGCCGTTGAACTGGTATCTGCATTTCTATCCGCATCTCCCGCGCCTGCTGCGCAAGGTGCGGCCGCATGTGCTTCATCTATGGGAAGAGCCGTGGAGCATAGTGGCGCTGCAAGCCGCGCTGACGAAACGGGAGGCGGCGCTCGTTCTCGAGGTCGATCAGAATATTCTCAAGACCCTGCCGCCGCCCTTCGAGACCATTCGCCGCTTCGTGTTGAAGAAATGCGCGCATATTCTCGCGCGCAGCCCGGACGCCGAGGCCGTGGTGAGGGCCGGCGGCTATGAGGGCCCGGTCACGATGATCGGCTATGGCGTGGATCAGGACTGCTTCCGTCCCGATGGCGTCGCAGCGCCGCGAGGCGCGGGATTGCGCATCGGCTATGTCGGCCGTCTCGTCGAGGAGAAGGGGCTCGACGATGTGCTGGATGCGATCGCGCGCGCGGAGGCCGGTATCAGCCTCGATCTGATCGGCTCCGGCCCGCATGAAGGCAAATTGCGCGCGCGCGTGGCGCGGCTCGGCCTCGCCGAGCGCGTGAGCTTTCGCAATTGGGCGTCGCCGCATGAGGTCGCGCAATTCATGCGCCGGCTCGACGCGCTGATCTTGTTCACGCGCACCACGCCGCGCGTGCGCGAGCAGTTCGGCCGCGTCATCATCGAGGCGCAGAGCTGCGGCGTGCCGGTGATCGGCTCCACCGGCGGGGCGATACCGGATGTGATCGGCGAAGGCGGATGGGTCGCGCCCGAGCGTGACAGCGCGGCGCTCGCGCGCCTGCTCGACGACATCGCCGCCGGCAATGAAGATGTGCGCGCAAAGTCACGCGCCGCGCTAGAGAATGTCGCGACGCGCTTCACCTATGACGAGGTCGCGCGCACGCTGCGGCGCGCTTGGCTCGAGGCCTATCATGCAACGTCGCTCAGCGCTTAGGCCGCGGAATAAACACCATATAGGTCTCGCCCGGCTGCAGCGCGGCGAAGCGATGCTCCGCCCCCGCCACGGGGACGCGTCGCCGCAGTCCGTCCCAGCCCCACAGCTCTGCGGCGGCGGCCCATTCCGGCAAGGGCACGGTCCATGCGGAGCCCGGCGCGTCGGTCCAGCCCTCGAGATCATGCCAGACGAGCAATCGTCCATTCGGCCCTTCCAGCGTCAGCAGCCCCTTCTCGCGATCGATGGAAACGAAATGCATCGCGCCGGCGATCTCGATCAGATTGCGCAGCACGATAGCGCGCGCCTCCGGACGCCAAGGAGCGGCGCCGGCCGCCATTGCGTAGCTCGGTCCCTCGATCGCGCCAGTGTCGCCGAGATTCCAGGGCATGGCGAAAACCGTCGCGGGCCTGCGCCCGTCGGCGCCGACGACCGACATCTCGTCCCAAAAGGCGGTCAGGAACAGCTTGGCGGCGGTCTCCGGCCGCGCCCAGCCTTCCGATTTCGAGATATTATATTCGGTCGCGTAGAAATTAATGTCGCGCGACAGGCCCATCGCTTTTTTGACGCGATCGAAGCAGCTCTGCGCCGAAAATTGGCGACCGCGAGTCAGCGGAAACCAGCGGAAGTTATAGTAGGTATGCAGATCGACGCCGTCGAGGCGTCCGTCCTCGAGCAATGGCGCAATGGCCGGTCCATAGCCGCGCAGAGTCGCGTCGCCATGCGAGTTGCAAGTGGCGAAGCCGCCGGGAACGACTTTCAGTTCCCGATCGACGCTGTGAACGCCATCGGCCAGCCCTTCCAGCGCCCGCCGATAGTCCTCGCGCGGAATGGTCGCCTGCACATCCGGCTCGTTGATCGCGGTGAAGATGGTCGCGCCCCATCCCTCGATATGATTGGCCTTCGCCCAATCGCCGCCGGGCTGAAAGCGCCGTGCATAAGCGACGCCGGCGATGAACCAATCTCGATACGAGCCGATCGGCTGCGGCGGATCGAGAAACTGATACGAGCCTTCATATTCCAGCAGAATGACCGGCGTTATTCCGCGCTCATAGGCCTCGCGCATGGCGGCGTCGAAATCGCTCGGCGTCGGCTTGCGGTCGAGCGTGCGCCAACCATAGGAATCCATGCGGCCGAGCGGCGCGCCGACTCCGCGCAGCGCCGCATAGATTTGCGCAGAAGGCGCTCCGTGCAGATGCGTCACGAGATTTCCGCCGCCGATGCGCATTCGCAAAGGCGCATCGGGCTCGAAGAGCCGATCCTCGCAAAAGGCGGCCGATGCGACGAAAAGCAGAGTCGCGCACGCTAATCTCACGCAGATTTGTGTCATGGATTTACCAATGAGCTCACGCAATTCACTCGCAATTGTTCAGGTCGTGCAAGAATTCAGCCGAGACGGCGGCGTCGAGACAGTCGCCCTCGAGCTCGCGAAAGCCTTCACGCGCGCCGGAGCGCACAATTGCGTCGTCGCCGCGGTCGTCGCAGACGACGGCGAGACGGCCTCCGAGATAGAGTTCGTCACGCCATGGCTGTCGCGCGTGCCGACTCGCGGCGCCATGCGCCATATCGGCCGGCTCGTCGTCATGCCGATATTCACGCTCGCCGCGACGCTCGCCCTTCAGCGCCGCGCGCGGGCGACGCAGATCATCAGCCATGGCGATTGTCTGCGTGGCGACATTCTCGTCGTCCACGCCGTGAATGCAGAGAGTCTCGCGCAAAAGCGCGAGGCCGGCGATTGGCGCTGGAGGCTCAATCCCATGCATTATTGGGTCGCCTTGCGGGACCGCTGGATGATCGGCGGGCTCCGCTACCGCAAATATGTCGCGGTCTCCGCTCGCGTGCGTAACGAATTGCAATCGCATTACAATGTTCCCGCCGAACGCATACGCATCATCTACAATGGCATCGATCTCCAGCGTTTCCAAGCCTCGGAGGAAGCGCGCGCGCAAATTCGCGGCGAATTCGGAATACCGCCCGACGCCCGGCTGCTGCTGTTCGTCGGACATGAATTTGCGCGCAAAGGCCTCGCGCCGCTCATTGAAGCGCTGGCGCTTCTGGACGAGCGCTATTGGCTGGCCGTGGTCGGCTCCGACAATCCGGCGCGCTATAAAGGCCTCGCCGCGCAGGCCGAGGGACGGCTCTTGTTCTGCGGCGCGCGGCGCGACGTCGCCGCCTTCTACGCCGCGGCCGACGCCTTCGCGCTTCCGACCGCCTATGAGACATTCTCGCTGGTCTGCATGGAGGCGATGGCCGCCGGCCTCCCGGTTTTCGCGACCCGCGTCGGCGGGATCGAAGACTATTTGCGAGACGGCGTGAACGGCTTCACGATCGAGCGGAACGCCAAAAACATTGCCGAGAAGCTGCACTCCGCCTTCGAGGACAAGGAGCGCTTCGCGACATTGCGGGCCGGCGCCCGCTCCACCGCCGAGAGCTTCGGCTGGGACAGCGTCGCGACGAAATATCTCGAATTATTGGAAGAAATGCAAAAGGAAGAGGCGTCCGCCGCCAAACGATAACTTCCGCGTGAGGCCGGCTCGGCGCAGAACTACACAAAGCAGCAACAAATATTCCCCATTGCCCACACAAACGACAGTCGAACCCGCAGAATTTGCGCTTGGTAAATCATTCAACGCGAGCTAGACAACAAAGATGCGGAAAGGTGGACGGCTCTTATGCGGAAGTGGTTGAAGCTGAAGCCGCTCGTGGCGAAATCGGGGGAAATGCAGCACCTCGACGCGCTTCGCTTCCTCGCCTCTCTCGGCATCGTGTTTCACCATTCCAAAGAGTTCATGCTCTCTTCCGCCGCCAATGAGCGCTCGGATGGCTTGGCTCTATTCGTCGACATGTTTTTTATCATATCTGGATATGTCATATCCCATGTGTATTTCGACCACATAGACGACATCGCCTCATATGGGGCCTTTTTGAAGAAGCGCGTTGCGAGACTATTCCCGCTTCATCTGCTCACCCTCGTCGTATCTGCGTTCCTATATGCTGGCTTTTCGGCGCTGCAGCTGCCGAGCCGGCACACGCCATCCTTCAGCCCGCTGTGCATCGCGGATACGGCCCTATTGCTGCACACTCTCATCGAATGTGGAAATCACCAGTATTTCAATGGCGTCAACTGGTCGATCAGCGTCGAGATGATGATGTATATCGGTTTTCCGATCGTCATTTTTCTCGCCCGAAGCGCCGGGCAGAGAGGCGTTCTCGTCATCGCGGCGGCCTGCGCCGCGATCATTTTCGGAGCCGTCCGTCGCTACGGCCTCGATTTCGGCGTTCATGATTGGATCGACTCCGAGAGCTTTCATCCACTTCTGCGCGGCGCTTTCGGCTTCGGCGTCGGCGTGGCGCTCTTCCGGCTCCGGCATTTTCTCGCGCCCATTACGCCGCCTTTCCCGGTTCTCGCCGGTGGCCTGCTGGCGATTTTGGCGGCCATGCTCACCGGGCAATCGCCATTGCTGATCTTGGCTCTGATTGTTTTACTCGTGACGGGCGCGGTCGCGCGCGACGTCCACGCGATCGCGACGCCGAGCCTGATGCGCATCGCTCCGCTCGGACAGCTCACCTATTCGATCTATATGTGGCACAATCTGTTTATTCTGGTCTTGATAAATATCGTCGGCGACAAGCTGATGAAGGGCGGCGGTATCACGATCGCCGCGCTGAGCCTCATCTGCTATTCGTGCATCTTCGCCACGAGCCTGCTGTCGTTTCATCTGTTCGAGACGCCGATGCGACGCGCGATCGATGGAATTTCCATCTTCGGCAAAGCCCGCACGCAGAAGTCGAGCGTCGCGAGCTGAGCACTCTATTAGGCGCGCCGACATCGAGCCGCGCCGCGGCGTCTCGCCGAAAGGCGCTCCAGCAGCCGCTCCCAGCTGTCGAGAGCCACGCGCTTGTCGAACTCTTCCATGCAAAGCCGACGCGCCCTCGCGCCAATGTCTCGGCGCCGGTCCGGGTCCTGCGCGAGCGTCAAAATCCGCGCGGCCAGCTGCTCTCCATCGCCTTGCGGCGACACGCAGCCGAGATCCTCTCGTCTGACGATCCGCGCGATTTCGCCGTCGTCATCGCCGATGAAAATGGTCGGACGACCGGCAGCGGCGACGCCGTAGAATTTGCTCGGCACGATCGAGCCCTCGAGATCGGGCCGCAAGCACACGAGATGCACATCCGCAGCCGACAAACTCTCCGAAAGGCGCTCGCGCGGCTGGTAGGGCGCGAATAAAACGTCCTGCAGCCCCTTGGCGCGCAGCTCCCGCGCGAAGGCGTCGTAGAGCGCGCCTCCCCCTATGAATAGCCAGCGAATTTTCGGATTCGTCGACGAGGCGCCGCTCAGCCGTTCGATCGCGCCCAGCGGAGCGCGATAATCATGCGCGCGCCCGAGATTGCCCGAATAGCCCACGACAAAAGCGCCATCGAGCCCCCATTCCTTCCGCGCCGGATTGTCCTTTGGCGCAATGGGCCGGATCAGCTCGGCGTCGGCCCAATTCGGAATAACGGCGATGCGATCCGACGCCACGCCGAGCGAAGACAGTCGCTCCGCCATTTTTTCGCCCAGCGCCACATTCATCGCCGCCGAGCGCAATGACGCGTTGCGCAGCATGCGAAGCGCGCCATAGACGAAATGCGGAAGCTGGCGCCGGCCGAGCCCTACAGCCTCTGCGACCTCTGGAAACAGATCCTGTATCCAATTGACCAGCAGCGCGCCTCTCCAATGCGCGATTGGCGCGACGACGACGGACAGCATCGGCGGATCGGTTTCCGCGATGATCGTGTCTCCGGCTTGCGCCAATCGCAGGAGCCGCCACGCTGCGGAGAAATAGAAGGTCGCGTAATCGACAGCCCGGCCGATGAGATCGCCGCGGCCGAAATGCGACGTCCACACCCTAAAAACCTCGACCCCGCCGATGACCTCATGAGCCGGCAGGAGATCATTCGGCGCATCATATCGTTGCCGAGACGTGATGACGCGGACATCATGCCCACGCGCGCGCAATCCGAACGCAAGATCGGACAACATCTGGCTCGTCGCCGAATGGTCCGGGTAGAAATAGCGGTTCACGAAAATCAGCATCACGACTCCGAGTGCGGCGGCGCTCGAAGCCGGCGCTCAGCTATTACGCCGAATGAAGCTGTTCCCCAAGGCCAGCACATCCATCTTGGTTCTCGAGAAGCAGTCGAGCGCCTCCTCGGGCCTGCATACCAAGGGCTCGTTCTCGTTGAACGACGTGTTGAGCACCATGGGCACGCCGGTCCGCTGTCGAAACGCCTCGATCAATCCCCAATAGCGCGGATTGGTCTCGCGGTGAACAGTCTGCAGGCGTCCCGAACCGTCGACATGGGTGACTGCGGGTATCATCGCGCGCTTCTCTTCCCTTATCTGAAACACTTGCATCATGAACGGCGCATCGCCATCCTCCTCGAACCACTGCGCGACGCTCTCCCTTTGGATCGAGGGCGCAAAAGGACGAAAGCTCTCGCGACGCTTTATTTTCAGATTTAGAATGTCCTTCATGTCGGCGCGGCGCGGATCGCAAATAATCGATCGATTTCCCAGCGCGCGCGGACCCCACTCCATCCGTCCTTGGAACCAGCCGACGACCTCGCCCTGCGCTATCGCCTCCGCGGCTCGCGCGCACAAAGCCGCCTCGTCTTCGATATGCTCGACGACGCAATTCTGGCCCTCCAGTTCCGCCCCGCGCGCGGCGAGCAGAGCCGCGATCGACTTGTCGTCATAGCGAGGACCGAGATAGGCGTGATCCATCACGCTTCGGCCCGATATCCTATCCCCCGAAAGCGCCGTCGTAGACGATGCGCCTTGGACGACGCCCCCGAGCCGGCTCCAGACCTGCATCGCCGCGCCGATCGCTCCGCCGGCGTCACCCGCCGCAGACTGAATATAGACCCGGCTGAACGGCGAATAGCGCTTGATCTTGCCATTGGCGACAGAATTCATCGCGCAGCCCCCGGCGAGCGTGAGATCGGAATGACGATATCGCTCGTGAAGCGCGCTCAGCAAATGAAAGAACGCTTCTTCATACATCGCCTGCGCAGAACGCGCGA
Source organism: Methylosinus sp. LW4 (assembly GCF_000379125.1). Lineage (NCBI taxonomy): Bacteria > Pseudomonadati > Pseudomonadota > Alphaproteobacteria > Hyphomicrobiales > Methylocystaceae > Methylosinus > Methylosinus sp. LW4. Next base: position 1,522,758 of record NZ_KB900626.1, read on the forward strand.
TATCGAGATGGCGCTCCTCCAGAGGCTCGTACTTCGCTCGCGCAGGTCCGAGCAATTCTTCGAGCGCCGGACTGTAGAGCGCGCCGACATGAGGCGCGCCGCCGGTCCATTCATATGCGATTTTTTCCTTATGATGGCGGAAATAGCCGAGATCGAGCGTGAACGCGCCATTGTCCTCGAGCCGAAGAATACGCCGCATCGCGCTCATGAATTGCGGGCGTCCATAGGGCGCGAGCCCCATGACCTTATATTCGTCGCCATAGTGTGGAAAGCCGAGATATTGTGTGATCGCCTGATAGAAGATCCCGAGCGAATGCGGGAAATAGACACGACCGTCGATCGACACGCCATTTCGATCGCCCATGCCCCAAGCGGCGCTCGAAAAGTCGCCGAACCCATCCAACGACAGAGCCACCGCGTGCTCGAAAGGCGAGACCAGAAATGCAGATGCGACATGAGCGACATGATGCTCGATGCGATGGATCTCGCCCTTGAAATTCGCTCCCGGAAACGCGCTCGCCAAATCCGTTTCGATCGACCGTCGCTTTGTCTGATTGCGGATGCGATCCACAATGAGCGAAAGATCGGGACGCGTCTTCAGCGAATAGCCGATCTTACGAAAGATGCTCGCCTTCGGATCAGAGCTCACCGCGACATGCGCGACATCAACGAGCGTCACGCCGCCTTCCTCGAGGCAATAGCGAATGGCTTCCGAGGGAAAGCCCGCCCAATGCTTGACGCGGCGGAATCTCTCCTCCTCCGCCGCCGCGACGATGGCGCCGTCACGCACGAGACAGGCCGATGCGTCGCCATGATAGGCGTTGAGCCCGAGTATGATCGCCACGCTATCTCCTTTCCGGAGGACCTGTTCCTCCGCCTCGCGCCGAGTGAAATAGCGCGGATTATCGCAGGCCCAGCCGCGCCATCATCTTCAGCAGCCCGACGCGCGAGACGCCGAGGCGGCGGGCCGCGGCGCTGTGATTGTGTTCGGCCGCGGCGAGCGCGGCGCCGATCATGCGGCGCTCCAACTTCTCCTGCGCCTCGGGAAGCGTTTCCGCAATGACGGTTGAGGAGGAAGGAGCTCCGCCGCCGCGCGCGAAAATCAAATCCTCGGCGGAAATCGTCGACGACTGCGGATCGGCGAGCGCGGCGGCGCATTCGATCGTCGCTTTCAGCTCGCGGACATTGCCGGGCCAGGATTGCGCGACGAGCCACGCCAGCGCCTCCTGCGAGAAGCGCAATTTGCGCTTCTTCGCCGCGCGCATGAGGAAATGCGCGGCGAGAAGACCCAAATCTTCGCGCCGCTCGTCCAGCGCGGGCGTGCGAATGACGACGCCGCGCAGGCGATAATAGAGATCCTCGCGAAAGCTCCCCGCCGCAGTCATCGCCTCCAAGTCTCGATGCGTCGCGCTGACGATACGCACATCGGCGCGCCGCGTCTCGCGCCCGCCCACGGGAGTGAAGGTTCCGTCTTGCAGGAAGCGCAGCAGCTTTACCTGCATGGACGGCGGCGTCTCGCCGACCTCATCGAGAAACAGCGTTCCGCCGCGCGCCGTGGCGACGAGGCCGGGGCGATCGGCGTGGGCGCCGGTGAAGGCGCCTTTGAGATGGCCGAATAATTCGCTCTCGATCAGCTCGGCGGGAATTGCGCCGCAATGGATGGAGACGAAAGCCCCGCGACGCGCGCTCGCCCTGTGCAGCGCATTGGCAACGAGCTCCTTGCCGGAGCCGGTGGCGCCGAGGATCATCACAGGCAGCTCGGCCGGACCAATGCGGCGGATCATGTCCTTCACATGCGTCATGGCGGGACCATTGCCGATCAGCCCGTCGTCGGCGCTCGCCTTTTCCGCGCGCAGCTGCGCGATCTCGCGCTCGAGCGCCGCTTTGGCGAGCGCGCGCTGGACGCAAAAGCGCAACAGCTCCGGCTCCACGGGCTTGGCGAGAAAGTCCCATGCGCCGAGCGCGACGGCGCGCAGAGCCAGCTCATGCTCGCTATGCGCCGTCAGCACCACGGTGACGGCGCTCGAAAAATCGGGCAGCAGCGACAGGCCCGCCTCGGGCGTGCGCTCCGGCGGCATGACGAGATCGAGAAGCACGAGATCAGGCCGCGCCTGCGCAAAGACTTCGCGCGCCGAGGCCGCGTCCGTCGCCGTCACGACATGATAGCCCTCGCGCGTCAGAAAGGCGCCGGCGACGCGCGCGAAAGCGGGCTCGTCATCGACGATGAGGATCGTCTCGGCGGTCATCTCGGGAACCTCAGAGTGACGCAGGTGGAAAAGCCCTCGCGCGCGCCGAGCGCGACGGAGCCGCCATGCGCCGCCATGATCTTGGCGACAATGGCGAGGCCGAGCCCCGTGCCTTCGCTGTTGCGCGAGACGAAGGGCTGAAACAGACGATCCTTGATCTCTTCCGGCACGCCGGGGCCATCGTCGCAGACATGAAGGACCGTCGCATCCCGCGCCGTCTCGACGAAGATTGCGATGCGGCCGCCGGCGGCGCGCGCATTGGCGATGAGATTGTCCATCGCCTGGGCGAAGCGAAACGGATCGGCGCGCAAATGCGCATCGCTCGCAATGTCGGTCTCGACATCGCCGAAGGCTGCGGCGAGATCGATATCGGCCGGCTCGATCTTCCAGGGCTTGGCGTAGTCGAGCAATTCGCCGACGAGACGATTCATGCGCCGCGTCTGCTCTATGATCTCGGCGCGCGTCTCCGGCGGCGCGGCGGCCGCCGCCATATTCACGATGTTGAGCGGATTGCGCAGATCATGCGCGATTGTCGAGGCGAGCATTCCGAGCTCGGCGAGCCGTTCACTCTCGGCGCGGCTTCTTCGGCGATCGATGTCGTCGAGGCTCTGCGTCAGAAGATCGGCGTAGACGATGGCGAGGCGGCGCGCGCCCGGCGGCGAATCCTCGAAGCCTGTGAGCTTCGCCATCCATTTGTCGCCCGTATCGACGCAGCGAAGCGCCGGCTCCGGCCCATCGCTAGAGAGCGTCACATCGACCAAGGGCCGCATGGCCATGCGCAAATGCGCGCGCGCGATCTCGAGCGCCTCGGTCGTCGTGTCCACGCCGGCGAGGTCGCTGCGCCATTGCGCCATCGTCTCGGCGGAAATCTCGGGGCCGGCGTAAACGAGCCGATCCGCCGCACGGCGAATGGGCTCGCCGAAGGCGAAGGCCAGCGCCATGGCCGCGGCGACGACGAGCCATAGAGAAATGAAATCCATGGATGGCGCAATGAAGCTCAAAGGCGCGGCGGCGAGCAATCCGGCCACGGCGGCGGCGAGCAGAAGAATGAGCGCATAGGCCGCGGCGCGGCGCGCCCATACATTGGCCGCCATCAGCTCGTAGCGCAATATTCCATAGACGAGCAGCGCCGGATAGATCGGCAGAGCGAGAATGGACCAGGGCGCGACCGCCATGCCGACCAAAGCCGGCGCAAAGGAGACGACCGTCGAAAGGCCGACGAGCGAGGAGAGGAGAACGATCGCGATCTCGCGTTGTCGCTTGCCCTCGGCGCGTCGCAGCGCGAAGGCCATCAGCCCATTGCCATAGGCGGCGAGACCGATCGCGACAGCGACGCCGATGAGGCCGACGCCCTCATAGCGAAAGCCGCGCAAGCCGTCCGCCGTTTCGAAAAAGGCGCCTGGACCGAACAGCAGAAGCAAAAGCGTCGCGCCGGCCCCGAGCGCATGGACGATCGGAAGGGAGCGCGCGCCCCGCCCCGTCAGCCGGATCGCGAAATCGACCGCCATCGCCGAGCCAAGCGGCGCCAGCGCCATCGAAGCCGCGCCGAGGCGCTCGGGCAGGAGGAGGCCGAGGGCGAAAAGCCCGACGATCCCGACGAATGCGGCGAGCTGCTTCGCGCCCGGCGCCGTCCTCGCCCGCGCGAGGAGAAACGCCGAAAGCGCAATGCTCGAGACGAAAGTCGTCGAGAGGGACAGGGCGAACAGCTGGCTCGACGTCATCGCAAGACTGTATCCCGAGTTTATAGGCAACTCAATGAATCCCGTATCTCACGTTTATAGAATGGCGAGAAATCGCACATATAAACAATAATTTACGATATGGCGCCGCCATTGCCCTTCTACCTCCCAGAAGGCGAAACCTCTTCGCCCCGCTTTCGGAGGAAACTGAAATTGGCATGTATTCTCATCATCGGCGGCAGCGGATTCATCGGGCGGCATATCGCCGGCCGGCTCCGCGAACGCGGCCATAATGTCGTCGCCGCCTCGCGCCGCGAGATCGATCTCGCGCGTGACGGCGAAGCGCGGCTTCGCGACAAGGTCGCGAGCTTCGAGATCGTCGTCAATTGCGCCGGGCTCGTCCGCGACGACGGCGCCAACAGCATGGCGGCCGTCCATGCGGCGGGCGCCTCCGATCTCTTTCGCGCCTGCCTCGCCGCCGGCGTCGCGCGGCTCATTCACCTATCGGCGCTCGGCGTCGAGAGCGACGGCGAGACGCTCTATCAGCGCAGCAAAGCTGTCGCCGAAGAACGGCTCGCGGCGCTCGACCCTGAAGGCGCGCGGCTCGATTGGCGCATATTGCGCCCCTCGCTCGTCGTCGGCCGCGGCGGCGCGAGCACGCGCTGGCTGCTCGCCGCCGCCGTATTGCCATGGCTGCCGAGCTTCGGCGATGGCGCCTGGCGCTTTCAGCCCGTGCATGTCGGCGATCTCGCCGAGCTCGCGGCGCGCCTCGCGGAAGGCTCGCCCTCGCCACGCCGCCTCGATGTCGTCGGACCGGAGGCGATGACGACGGATGCGCTGCTCGCGCTATTGCGCGAATGGCTCGGCCTGAAGCCGACGCGCTTCTTTCGCGTCCCCTATCGACTGTTTCTACTCGCAGCGTCGATCGGCGGACGCGTCTCGACCGGCCCGCTCAATCGCGAGGTGGTCAAGCTTCTCTCGCGCGGCAATGTCGCGCATAGCGCGCCGATGACGGCGGCGCTCGGCCGGCCGCCGCGGCGCATTCGCGACGCGCTGGCGCTGGAGCCGGCGTGCGCGGCGGACAGGCGCGCGGCGCGACTTTTCTTCCTGCCGCCAGTGCTGCGCTGGACCCTCGGCCTGCTGTGGATCGCGACGGGCTTCCTCTCTTTCGGCCTCTATCCGCAGGAGAAAAGCGCTGCGTTGCTCGCCGAGATCGGCGTTCACGGCGCCCTCGCCGACATGGCGCTCTATGGCGGCGCGGCGGTCGATCTTCTGCTCGGCGCGCTGCTGCTGCTGCGCTGGCGCCCTGCCCTCGTCGGCGTCGCGCAGCTGACGACGATGCTCGTCTTCACGCTGATCGCGACACGGCTTCCGGCCGACTACTGGCTGCATCCTTTCGCGCCGTTGCTCAAAAATTTGCCGATCACCGCGGCGATCCTCGTCATGATCGCATTGGAGGCCTGACCCATGCTCGATCCTCTCACTCTGAAGACGGCGCATATCGTCAGCTCGACGATATTGTTCGGCACGGGGCTCGGCACGGCCTTTCACGGCCTCGCAAGCAATCTGCGCGGCGATCTGCGCGCTATCGTCACGGCCAATAAAAATGTCGTGCTCGCCGATTGGCTGTTCACCACGCCCGCCGTTATCCTGCAGCCCGTCACCGGCGTGCTGCTGGCGTTGGATCAAGGCTGGCCGCTCGATACGCCCTGGCTGCTCGCGGCCATCGCGCTCTATCTCTTCGTCGGCGCCTGCTGGCTGCCGGTCGTGTGGCTGCAAATCCGCATGGCGCGCATCGCCGAGCAATGTCTCGAGAAAGACGCGCCGCTGCCGCCGGTCTATGGAACCTATTTCCTCTGGTGGTTCGCGCTCGGCTGGCCGGCCTTCATCGCCATGATCGCGATCTTCTGGCTGATGGTCGCCAAGCCGCAATTTTAAAAAATGGAGATAGACATGACCACACTCTTTCAAGACCTCCTCGCCGAGCGCTTCGATCTCCTACCCGCGCCGGTCCGTCGCTTCCACACGCTCGAGCGCGAGCTCTTCACCGGCGGCCGCGCGAAAGTCTCCGCACAGGGCCGCGGCTTCGGCGCGGCGGTGCTCGCCTTCCTCGCCAGTCTTCCAGCGACGGGCGAGAATATCGAGACCCATGTCCGCTTCACGCCGCTCTCGGGAAAATGCGAATTCTGGCGGCGCGACTTCGCCGGACGCCGCTATGAGAGCGTCATGCAGGCGGCGCCGGATGGGCGTTTGATCGAGCATTTCGGGCCATTCGATCTCTATTTCGATCTCACCGCCTCGCCCGCCGGCCTGCGCTGGTCGCTAGCAGAATGGCGCCTGCTGAAAATCCCGCTGCCGCGAGCGACGACGCCGACGATCGAATGTTTCGAGAGCGCCGAGGGCGAGCGCTTCACCTTCGACATAGATGTCCGCTTTCCGATCGTCGGCCATGTCGTGCATTACAAGGGCTCACTAGCGGAGATGCCGGAGGATGCGCCGATCTTCGTCTATGACGGCGTTTGCGCGCTGTGCGACTGGACAGTTCGCTATGTGCTCGCAAATGAGATCACGCCGTCCATCCGCTTCGTCGCGATACAATCCGAGGACGGGCGCGCCTTGGCGCGAAAGGCGGATATCGACCCGGATGCGCCCGAGAGCTTCCTCTTCATCGAGAACGGCCGCCTCATGAAGGACTCCGAGGCGCTGCTCGCGCTCGCCCGGCAATTGCGCGGACCGGCGCGCGCCGCCCCTCTCGCGCGACTATTGCCGCGCTTCGTCGCCGATGCGCTCTATCGCCTCGTCGCGCGCAATCGCTACCGCTGGTTCGGTCGAACAGCCGCCTGCGCGCTTCCCGCGGCCTCACGAGCAGCGCCCGAAGCCGGCGCCGATCGCCCGTCATCCGATTGAGTGTGGATCGCCGATCGTTTCGCCCCGGGCGGAAGCGCAATTGGGACGCCAGAAGACGGATGCTCTCTCGTTCCGTATGTGAGCGGCCTCATTCGCTGGCGACGTGCGCGGCGCTTCACACATTGTCCCTCGCCCGCGCGCGCCGTTTCTGCAGCCAGCGCGCGAGGCCGGTTATGTAGAGCAGCGCCGGCGCGACGCCGAGCAAAGCGACGGCGGCGCGTCCGAGATCGCCGAAAGCCTCGCCGGAATGCAAGGGAAATTGCCATTCCAGGAATTTCTCGCCCGCCGTGAAACGATGAGGGTCTTCGATCGCGAGGATTTGGCCGCTGTAGCGATCTACCGCCGCCTGCCGGCGCGGCTCGCTCACATTGACCTCGTCATCGGCGCGCTTGCCGACGACGAAGACGCTCTCCGGCGCCTCCGGCAGCGACAGGCTCATCAGCCTGCCGTCGGGAAACAGCCGGTCCACCGCGGCCACCGCCGCTTCGGCGCCGATCGACGGGCGGCCATCCGCAGAGGCGGATGTCTGCTTCTGGAGACGATGCGTATGAACCGGGGAAAAGAGATCGACGAGCGCGGTCACTTGCGCGCCGAAGGTCAGATAGAGTCCAGAAAATATCATCACGGCGAAGATGGCGACGACATAGACCCCCGTCGTCTTGTGGAGATCGAGCGTCAGGCGCTCGGCGCTCGCGCCGCGCTTGATCTGGAACGCCTGCCGCCATCTGCCATTGCGCGGCCACCAGAGATAGACGCCGGTCGTCAGCGAGAGGAGCAGGAAGAGGCCGACGAATCCGACCAAGGTCGCGCCGTTCTCGCCGAGCAGAAGCGCCGAGTGCAGATGGATCAGCAGCACGGCCAAAGGCTCGGCGAAGTGATTGCCGTCATCGACGATCAGGCGCGCGCCTTTGACGGCGGCGGTGACCGGATCGACGACGATCTGATAGGCTTTCGCGCGCCCCTCCGACTCCCGCGTCGAATAGATGACGTCGAAATAGCCGCCGTCGCTTTTGGGGAAATGCATCCAGACGGGCGCCGCGTCTTCCGGCGCGGCGGAACGGCTCGTCTCGATGATGCGATCCACCGACGCGCGCTCGCCGCCGAGCGTGTAATGCGTCGGGACGAAGAGGTCCTTGTTCAGAAATTCGTCGATCTCGACGCGGAATGCGAGCAGGCTTCCCGAGAGGCCGATGACGACAAAGACCGCGCCGGCGACAAAGCCGATGTAGCGATGCGTGGCGAGCCACAGCGCGCGGCCTTGGACGAGGCCTCGCGATCCGCTGCTCGTCCGTGGCGCTCGGCTCTTTCGATCGATGTCGTCGCTCATGGTCAGAACTCCGCGCGCAATGACCCGAGGAAAGTTCGCGGCGCCCCGGGAACCGCGCCCATCCGCCCGCCGCCGCCCTCGTAATAGGTCGTGTCGAGCAGATTGTTGACATTGAGCTGGAACGTCAATTTCGGCGCATGCGGAAGCCAGCCGGCCTCGAGCTTGTAGGACGCCATGACATCGACGCGCGCATGCGCGGGCAGCTCATAGCTGTTGTCGTCGTCGCCGAACGCCTTGTCGACATAGGAGACGCCGCCGCCGAGGGTAAGACCGGCGAGCGCGCCCCAGGCCTCGTATTTCGCCCAGAGATTTGCTGTGTTGTGCGGCACGGAATTGAGCCGCTTGCCGGCCGTTCCGCTCCCGCTGGTGACATTACGGTCCTTGACGATGCGCGCATCGAGATGAGTGAAATTGGCGATGACGCTCCAATGCTCGTCGATGCGCCCCGTCACATCGAGCTCGACGCCATTGCTGCGTCCGTCGATGACGCGCACGAAAGGCGTGCCGGAGATCGGCGTGGTCTGGTTTTTCTTGTCTATGTCGAAATAAGCCGCGGTCGCGGTGAGCCGCCCGTCCAGCAGCTCGGCCTTCACGCCGCCCTCGTATTGCGTTCCGATCTGCGGCTGCAGCGGTTTGTTGTATTGGTCTATGCCATTGCTCGAGCCATAGGAGCGCGTGTAATTGCCATAGACGGAAAGCCAGGAGAATGGCCGGATCAGCACGCCGATCCGCGGGCTATTCGCGCTGACCGGCACGACGACTCGTCGTGCGTCGACCTCGGCGAAGGATTCGTCGGACCACAATGTCGCCGTGCTCGACTCCGCCCAATCATGGCGCCCGCCGAGAAGCAGCTGAATGCGATCGTCCCAAAAGGATATTTGGTCCTGCGCATAGAGCCCCTTCCATTTTTCCTTGGTGATGGTGCGGTAGGAGGAGCTCAGCGCATCGACATTGGCGGGAATATTGACCGGATAATAGATGTTGATCGGAGAAATATAGTCGCAGCAATGGCCATGGGCCTTCGAGTCGAAGCTATAATAGTCGAAGCCGGCGAGCACGCGATGCGTGAGCGGACCCGTCACCGCCTTGCCTTGGAGATCGACATTGGTGGAGACCGTCTCTCTGTAGAAAATCGGCTCGGCCGCATTCGGAGTCGGCACCAGCCAGATTCCACGAAGCGCGTCGCCGGTCGCCTCGTTGGAGAAGGAATCGAGCCAATCTCCACGCTGCCGATAATCGGCGCGCGTGTGTGACAGGCGGTTCGTCACGCTCCAATCATTGTCGATCCGATATGTCCAATCATAGCCGAACAGCGACCGCTCCTGAAAGTTGGGGTATTTGTCGGCGACATAGGAGTCGAGCAGATAGCGGCTGATCGGAATGCCCGCCGGGCGAAAGCCGAGCGCGGGGATCGGCGACAAATCTCTGAAATAGCTCCGCTGATATTCGCCCTCGACGTTGACCGTGAATTGCTCGGTCGGCCGCCATGTGATCGTCGGCGAGATCAGCAGATTGTCCTGGCCGACATGCGGCTGGAAGCTGTCCTTGGCGAGGTAGGAGACGTTCATGCGATAGAGGAGCGTCTTGTCTTCCAGCAGCGGCCCCGTGGCGTCGATCGCCGTGCGCGTCAGGCCGAAGCTTCCGACCTGCTGATGCACGGAGAAATAGGGCGTCTCCTGCGGGCGCTTGGTCACGATGTTGATCACCCCGCCGGGCTCCACGCGTCCATAGAGCATCGCCGCCGGCCCCTTGAGGACCTCGATCGATTGGAGGTTGGTCGTCTCCTGATAGCTCGTATTCGGCTGCCGCAGCCCATTGCGATAGGTCTGGTTGCCGCTGTCGAAGCCGCGGACGATGACGCCGTCGTAATAGTTCGAGGAGCCGGCGACGCCGCTGACATTGGTGAAGAGCGCGTCGCGTATGCTGACCGCCTGCCGGTCGTCCATCGTCTCGCGCGGAACGATCTGGACGGAATAGGGCGTTTCCAGAATCGGGATGCTCGTCTTTGTCGAGGCGGCCGGCCCCACCTGATTATAGCCCGTCTCGCGCCCTCCCGACCGATCGGCTGCGCCCGCCTTTCCAGAGCCGCTTCCGCCGAGCGTTTGTCCCGCGATGTCTATGGCCGGGAGAGACTCCTGCCCTCGGGCAGGCAGAGCGAATGCGAGAGCGATCGCGCAGGCGGAAGCGCCGCGCAGCAAATTCGAACGGATCATAGAAGTCGTCTCCTGGCGCGCCCGCGATCGGGGCCGGACGGAACATCGGAAATCCACGGCGAGCCGCCGCGGCCTATCGATCAGGAGACAGGCGGAGGAGCGCGCGGCGACCCGAGATGGATGCGCGCAGGGTGACGAATGACGAAGAGCTCGGCGAAGCCCGCAGCGACGCCGCAGGAGCCCATCGGCGCACCCGGCTGCGAGACCGCGCTCGCGAGCCTCCCGGCGTTCGTTCCCCCGTCGCTCGCGGGACAGGAGAGGCAACCGATAGGGCAATCATGGGTGTGCCGGCGCCGCTCGCTATCGGCGGCGCATCTCGTCTCGCTCACGCCATCCGCGACGCGGGCGCTGATGCGCGAGGGCTCGCTCTTCGCGGCGGCGAACGCCGAACCCAGCGCCAGCGCAGCGAAGAGCCATGCGGCCGCTATCGCCCAAGCAGCGCGCGAGAAGCAGCCTCGCCGTCGAAACCACCGCATCATCCGATAGACCCTGGGAGCGCGGTCTGAGCCGCCACCGCGTCGAGCTCGCAGCTCGGCCTCGAGCGCGTCTCTCCCTCGCATGTGAAAGTCTCATCAAGCTCTCACATTCGGGCGCGGGCCGAATTCCCATTCGCTGTGACGGATTTGCAACATGCTTCGACATGCGCGTGGACGCCTCGCCCCGCGCCGGTCGTCGCGCGCGCCTTCGCGAAGCTGTAGGAGGCGGCTCAGCGGCGGCCGGCTCACTTTTCGGCGGCGGGCTCCGAGACCGGGACGAAGCCGGCGCGGCGCAAGGCCGCTTGTCCCGTCGGCGACAGGAGCGTCAGATAGAAATCCAACGCCGCGGCGGAAGCGCGCGGCGACAGAGCGACGCCATATTCGACCGCGACGTCATAGAGATCGGGCAGCGGAAAGGCCCGATATTTGCCGGCCGATTTTTCGGCCATGGGGATCGCGCCGGAGCAATAGACAAGCAGCAGATCGACCGCGCCCTCGTCGAGCCAATGCGTCAGCGGCTGATTTTGCGGGCGCGGCTCGGCGCTTTTCGGCTCGCCGCCGCCGAAGAGAATCTTCGCCTTGCCGGTCAGCGTCTCGAAAGCGCCCGGGCGCTTCTCGTCGATGCGGCGGAAGAAGGCTAAGGCGTAATCGCCGGCGGGATCGGACTTCGGCGTCGAGGTCCCCGGCCGCACGGCGGGATCGAGCAGGGAATCGACCAGCGTCTCCCGCGTTATCGGCGATTTGGCGGGCGCGACGGCGCAGAGCTTGTTGCGCGCCAGCAGGACGCTCGGCCGCGCCAGCCCCTTCTCGGTCAAGGATCGCGCCTGCGGAAAAGCGGCGGTGGCGTAGACGTCGAAGGCCTCGCCGCCGATGATCCGATCATGCAGCGAGCCAGCGGGGCCGAAAACCAGCGCCACATGATCGCTGCTGCTCTTCTCGAACTCCGTCGCGACGGCCGTCAGGGCGCCGCGGAGGCTTCCCGCCGCCAGCACGCGAATTTCCTCCGCGCGCGCCGGGACGAGCGCCGCGAGCGTGAGCGCGATGGAAACGAACAGTCTCATTCGGCGCATCCTCACAGCGAACGCAGAAAGGCGATCAGCGCCTCGCGCTCGTCTTTCTTCAGCGCGGCATAGGCGCCTTTCGCCGCTTCGCCCTCGCCGCCGTGCCAGAGGATCGCCTCCTCCAGCGTGCGCGCGCGTCCGTCGTGCAGCAGCAGGCTGTGCTCATTGACGATCGGCACGAGACCGACGCCCCACAAGGGCGCGGTGCGCCACTGCCGCCCGCTGGCGGAAAAATCGGGCCGGCCATCGGCGAGCGCCTCGCCCATGTCATGCAGCATAAGATCGGTATAGGGCGCGATCGTCTGCGTCGGCAGCGTCTGCGAAAATTTCGGATGCGCCTGCGTCTTCAGGCTCGGGACATGGCAGACGCCGCACCCGGAGGCGAGGAAGAGCGTCTCGCCGCGCGCGACTTGCGGATTATCTGCGTCGCGGCGCGGCGGCGGGGCGAGATGCGCGTTGAAGAAGTCGATGTCGTCGAGCCGCAGCGCGTCCAGCTCGGGCCGGTTCTTCGACTTTGTCGCGGCCCGGCAGGCCTCCTGCCGCTCGGCGCATTGATCCTCGGGAAACAGCGGCGTGGTGACGCCGAGGTCGCCGATGAAAGCCTCGGCGATCTGCTGCTTCAGATTGGGGCTGTTCGCCTTCCAGCCGAAGCGCCCCGGGACCATTTGGCCGGAAATGACGTCATAGACCTCGTTGACGACGCCATGGACGCCCTGCGCCGGCTGCTCGGCGGCGATGCGCCTCATGGTCTCGATCGGCACGGATTCGAGCAATCCGTCGCCGAACACCGCCGGCGCGACTCGCGGCGAAAAAAGAGCGCCGTCGAGCGGCCCATAGGCGAGACCGACGAAGTCTATGCGCGGACGGCGGAGCGCCACGATGGAGCCGTCGGCGAGCGTCGCCGACGCCGCCTCCCAGGAGACGGCGGCGCGGCCCTCCCCCGGCACGCCGGGCGCGCCCTCCTCATTCAGCTGTCCGCCATAGGCGGGATGCGGCTTGGGCGCGCCATGCGGGCCGTCGCCCGGCACAGAGAGCCGCACCAGCATGGACAGCATGCGCTCGTCCGGCCCGCTCGGCGGCTGGCCGCGGCCGTTCTTCTGATGGCAGGCGGCGCAAGAGATGCGGTTGAACAGCGGCCCGAGCCCGGAACCCTCGCCGCCGCCCGGCGGAAAGGACCAGGAGCGCAGGAACTCGACGCGGCCGCGATAGAAAGCGTCCTCTGCGGCGGCGTCGAGTCCGGCGACCGGATAGCTATAGGCTTCGCGCGGAAACTCCTCGGCCCACGCCGAGCCGAATGATCCGGCGATAATCGCCGCCAGAAACGATGCGACGAGCGTCGAAGAGCGAAAAAGAAGGAGCCTCACGCCTTGGCCTCGTCCAGCAGGCGACTCGCCCGCGCCTGATTCTCACGAAAGGCGGCGCGCCATTTCTCGATGATCGGCTTGGCGGGCTCGGGGATCGTGAGGCCGTTCGGCTGACCGGGAATGACCTGCGCCTGCTCGGGCTGGCCGGCGCTCGTCTGCGGCGCGGGGCTCGCTTCGGGGGCGACGGCGTTCTCCGGCCGGCGTCGCGGACGGAAGGCGGCGGTGATCGCCTCATCCTTCCAGAAATCCGCTGCGACCGGAATCTCCTCCAGCGCGCGCCGCGCCTCGGCGACATGGGAGCCGCCGCGTCCCGCCGCCTCCGCCGCATGCACGCGCCGCCAGAGGCCGGACAGCAGCTCCTTGTCCTGCACGAGGCCGTTGAACAGCGCCGCCATCGCAGTGGAGCGGCCGCCGCTTTCGTCGGTCGGCTGATAGACGAATTGTCCCGCGGCCTGCGCGGCGAAAGGATCGAACTGCTCCTTGCCCAGCACGGCGTAGACGTCGGGCCGCACCGGCAGGCGCGGCAGATCGGTCCTCGGCAGCAGCGCCTGCCCCTCGGCCGAGAGCACATAGGCGGCGAAGGCGCGCGCGCCCTCGACATTGGCGGCCTTCTTCAAAAGGCCGATATAGCCGGCGTTCACGATCGCGCCATGCTTCGGATAGACGCGCTCCATCGGCTGGCGGAAGCGCTGCTCGGCGTTGGGCACAGTGTCGATATGCAGCGCCACCGGCTGGCGGCCGGAGATGACCTCGTCGCGCAGGCCCTTTTGCATCAGCACGGCGTTGCCGGCGATGGCGGAGAGCAGCGCCCAGCCCTTCTCCCAGCCGAAGGATTGCGTCGCGACGCTCAGCAATTGGCTGCCGAAGCGCACGGTCCAGGGGTCGGACATGGCGACCTTGCCGGCATAGGCCGGGCCGGCCAGCACGGCCCAATCCTCGGGCCAGGGGAGATTTTGCGCTTTGATCGCCTTGCTGTTGACGAAAAAGCCGAAGGCGGTCAGCTGCGAGGCGTGGAAGAGATCGCCCTCCCCCTCCAGCGGCAGCGCGCCGATCGCCGCGGGCAGCCCCTCCTTGAAGAGGCCGAGCGGCTGCATGAAGCCGTCCTTCGCCATATCGGCGAGATGATTATGCGGCGCCGCCTGCCACCAGACGTCGGGGCTCTGCGCCGAAGCGTCGCGAAGATGGCGCATGGCGTCCGGCGGCATCAGCCAGACGATCTGCACGCGATATTGCGGATAGGCTTTCTCGAAGCCTTTCTCGAACAGCGACAGAGTGTCGTCATTGTGATTGGTCATTACGACGACGGGCCGCCGCTCATCCGCGAAAGCCGCGCCCGGAAGCGTGGACAAGGCGCCGGCGGCGCATCCCTGTAAAAAGCCGCGGCGGGAAGAAACGCCAATTCGCGACATGCTGCGCCTCGCTGGTTCGCGCAAAATGGCTCGGATGCGAGCCGATAGCTCGCGCGAGCGATCCTGTGATTTGCAGCGGCAAATCATGCCCCCGCTGCGCGCAGGGAGCGCGTGACGCGCGCGCCGATCGGCCGGAGTTCAAATCATCAAGTATCCGAACTATATGACGAAACACGCTGTCGCAAGGCCACAGTTCGGGCAGACCGCCGCTTTCCGCGCCAATCCGCGCGACTGCTATTCCGTCGTGATGGCGGTTTCCACATTGCTCGGGTCGACGCGGCGCGAGAGGCCGGCGGCGAGCTTGTCGTGATCGAGCTCTTTCTCCCACCAGGCGACGACGATGGCGGCGACGCCATTGCCGCAAATATTGGTGAGCGCGCGGCACTCGCTCATGAATTTATCGACGCCGATGACAATGCCTATGCCCGGTGCGAGGCGCGGATCGATGGAGGAGAGCGTCGCGCCGAGCGTGATGAAGCCTGCCCCGGTCACGCCGGATGCGCCCTTGGATGTCAGCATGGCCACGGTGAGAATGACGAATTGCTGGCTCGCCGTCAGCTCAACGCCCAGCGCCTGAGCGATGAACAGGCTGGTCAGCGTCATATAGATGTTGGTGCCGTCGAGATTGAAGGAATAGCCGGTCGGCACCACGAGGCCGACGACGGATTTCGAGCAGCCGAGGCGCTCGAGCTTCTCCATCAGCTGCGGCAGCGCGCTCTCCGACGATGAGGTGCCGAGCACGATCAGCAATTCGTCGCGAATATAGGCGAGGAAGCGCAATATATCGAAGCCGACGATGCGGGCGACGAGGCCGAGCGCGACGACGACGAACAATATGGAGGTGAGATAGAAGGAGCCGACCAGCCAGGCGAGGCTCCACAGCGCGTCGGAGCCATATTTGCCCACCGTATAGCCCATGGCGCCGAAAGCGCCGATCGGCGCAGCCTTCATCACAATGGCGATGACGCCGAACATGGCGTGGCCCGCCTCGTCGATGAAGCCGCGCAGCGCCCTGCCCCGCTCGCCCAGCGCCATCAGCGCGAAGCCGAACAGGATGGAGAACAGCAACACCTGCAGAATATCGCCTTTGGCGAAGGCGCCGATGACGCTGTCGGGAATGACGCCGAGCACGAACTCGACCGGCGTGCGCTGCGCGGCGGGCTCGAGATATTTGGCGACGGCGGCGGGGTCCGCCTTGCCGGAGAAGCCTTCGCCCGGCCGCAGCACATTGCCGACGAGGAGCCCGAGCGCCAGAGCGACGGTCGAGACCACCTCGAAATAGACGAGCGCCTTTATGCCGACGCGGCCGACCTTGGCGGCGCTCTCGAGATGAGCGATGCCGGAGACAATGGTGCAGAAGATGATCGGCGCGATCACCATTTTGATGAGATTGACGAAGCCCTTGCCCATCGCCTCCATCCAGGGGCTCTGAGCGATGTCGGGGAAATAGACGCCGAGCAGCGCGCCGAGCACGATCGCCGCGAGCACCTGGAGGTAGAGGCTATGCGCGTTTTTGCGCGGCGGCGCCTCGGCAATGGCGGCTGCGGTCAATTTTGGTCCCTCTCTCCAGCTTTTCGGTCGACTGTTCCTAGAACTGGAGAAGAGAGCCGGCAATGGCAAGCCGAGACCGGCCGCTCACGCGCTCACCATATCGAGCCGCATCAGCGTTCGCGCATCGAGCGTCAGCGTCAGCGCGCCGAAAATCTCCTCGAGCTGGGCGACGCTCGTCACGCTGACGATGGGCGCGGCGACGCCCTCCTGCGCCAGCAGCCAGGCGATGGCGATCTGCGCCGGCGTGGCGCGAAATTGCCCGGCGGCGCGGTCCAGCTCCCGCAATATATCGAGGCTGCGCTCGTCGAGAACGCCCGCGACGACGGCGCCGCGCGCCGCGCCGACCGTGTCCTCCATGGAGCGATATTTGCCGGTGAGAAAGCCCGCCTCCAGCGCCCGAAAGGGGATGACGCCAATGTCCTCCGCGAGGCACAGGCGGCGCAGATCGCCCTCGTAATAGGCGCGGGTGACGAGATTGTAATGCGGCTGCAGGCAGGAGAAGAGCGGCAACCCATGGGCGCGCGCGGCCGCCAGCGCCTCGGCGAGGCGCGGCGCCGAATAATTGGAAGCGCCGATGGCCCGCACCTTGCCGCTCTCGATGAGCGTCGCGAAGGCTTCCAGCGTCTCCTCGAAGGGCGTCGCCGTATCGTCGAAATGCGCCTGATAGAGATCGATGCGATCGGTCCGCAGACGGCGCAGCGAGTCCTCGGCCGAGCGGATGATATGCGCGCGGGAGAGGCCCTTGCCCACATTGGGCATGGCGCCGCCGAGCTTGGTGGCGATCAGCACGCGGTCGCGCTTGCCCGTCGCCTGCAGCCAATTGCCGATGATCGTCTCGGACTCGCCGCCGCTATGGCCGGGAATCCAAGTGGAATAAGTGTCCGCCGTGTCGATCAGCGAGAAGCCGCGATCGACGAAAGCATCCAGAATGGCGCAGGAGGCCGCGGCATCGGCCGTCCATCCGAAGACGTGGCAGCCGAGCACGAGCGGCGCACAGGCGAGGCCCGAGCGACCGAGCCGACGATGCTCCATCGAAACGCTCCGCTTCCGGCTCGAATTAGCAGTTGCTGTAATCTTCCGGGGCGATGCGGACGTGCATGCCGTCGAGGCTCGAGTCGAACTTCATCTGGCAGGCGAGACGCGAATTGATCTGACGATTGGCGGCCTTGGACAGCATGATGGCCTCGGCCGGCTCCATGGGAGGCATGGCGACGCCTTCGGGCAGATCGACATAGATTTGGCAGGTGGCGCAGGTGCAGCTGCCGCCGCATTCGGCGACCAGCTCCTCGACGCCGGATTTGCGGATCAGCTTCATCATCGTCGCGCGATCCTTGCCGGCGATCTCCGACCGTGTCCCGTCGCGCGTTTCGAGCGTGAATTTCGTCATCGTCACTGTCCGATGTTCAAGGAGAGCAAGTCCGCGCTCACGGGATGGCGGCTCGCCACATTTCCATCGCGGGCCATGCGGGTCGTGGCGAGGCCCGCCGTCTGGGCGGCGTCCAGCTCCTCCTCATTCTCCGACAGCACGAGCGCCGAGCCGGGCGCCAAGCCCAGATTTTCGCAGAGATCGCGATAGGAGCCGGGCTCGATCTTCTGCCCGAGCGTGGTGTCGAAAAAGCCCTCGAACAGGGCCGTCACCTGCTCGGAGGAGGAATGGCTCAGCAGCAGCTTCTGGGCCAATTCCGAATTGGAGGAGTAGACGAAGAGGCGGATCCCGGCGGCGGCCCAGGCCGAGAGACAGCCGGCGACATCCGGGTAGAGTTCCGCCGCGAGGGAGCCGGCCGCATAGGCCTCCTGCCACACGAGGCCCTGAATGATTTTCAGCGGCGTCGCCTTGCGGCCTTGCTTCATCCAGCGCAGCAGCAGAGATTCCGCCTGAGTGGGATCGAGCTCATAACCGCCCATGAGGCGCCCGGTCTCCTCCAGCGCCTCCTCCACCTCCTCGTCCTCGGCATGCTCGACGATATAGCCGCCGAGCCGCGTGGCCGCGAGCGGCAGCAGCGTGTCATTCATGAAGGTCATGGGCAGGACCACGCCTTCGAGATCGATCAGGACGGCGCGGATGGGCTCGCTCATCGCGCCGTCTCCGCCGCGCAGAATTGTCCGAATAACGCCATCGAAGCGCGCGCCTTTCCCGGTTGTTTCGGGAACGGCAGCATGATTTGTGCCGCGCCCTGCTCGAGGCTGTGGATTACTGCGCCGCAGCATGGCAAGAAGGGCGCGAGGGCGTAAGATCGCGCCGGCCCGGGGAGAAGGGCGCATTCCACCCTCCCCTATAGGGGGAGGGGTCGGACGGCGAAGCCGTCCGGGGTGGGGTGCGCCGCGAGACTCGGGGAGACACCCCACCCCGCGCCTTCGGCGCGACCCTCCCCCTCACAGGGGAGGGTGGAAACGCCCGCCGCTCCAGTTCTGGTCGTGCCCATGCGAAGCTCGAAAAAATCCGCCGCCCAAGCCTCTCTCGACGAGCTGTTCGACGGCAAGGTGATCTCCATTCGCGGCGCGCGCGAGCATAATCTCAAGAATGTCGATCTCGTCATTCCACGCGACAAATTCGTCGTCTTCACCGGCCTCTCGGGCTCGGGCAAATCCTCGCTCGCTTTCGACACGATTTATGCGGAGGGCCAGCGCCGCTATGTCGAGTCGCTCTCCGCCTATGCGCGGCAATTCCTCGAGATGATGCAGAAGCCGGACGTCGATCAGATCGACGGCCTCTCGCCGGCCATCTCCATCGAGCAGAAGACGACGTCGAAAAACCCGCGCTCCACCGTCGGCACGGTGACGGAGATTCACGATTACATGCGCCTGCTTTGGGCGCGCGCGGGCATTCCCTATTCGCCGGCGACGGGCCTGCCGATCGAGAGCCAGACCGTCTCGCAAATGGTCGATCGCGTGCTGGCGCTGCCGCAGGGAACGCGCCTCTATCTGCTCGCGCCCGTCGTGCGCGGCCGCAAGGGCGAATATAAAAAAGAGATCGCGGACTATACCAAGCGCGGCTTTCAGCGTCTGAAGATCGATGGCGTCTATTATGAAATCGCCGACACGCCGCCGCTCGACAAAAAGCTGAAGCACGATATCGACATTGTCGTCGATCGCATCGTGGTGCGCGCGGATATTGCGGCGCGCCTCGCCGATAGTTTCGAGACGGCGCTGGAACTCGCCAATGGCCTCGCCGTGGTGGAATTCGCGGACAGCAAGCCTGCGAGCGCCGATGCGCCCGCCGCTGCGACGCCCGCCGCCTACGCCTCCACCCATTATGCGGCGGATCACATCGTCTTCTCGTCGAAATTCGCCTGCCCTGTCTCCGGCTTCACCATTTCCGAGATCGAGCCGCGGCTCTTCTCGTTCAACAATCCCTTCGGCGCCTGCCCCGTCTGCAGCGGCCTCGGCCAGGAGCAGGTGATCGATCCCGATCTCGTCGTTCCCGATCCCAAGCTCTCGCTGCGCAAAGGCGCCATCGCGCCTTGGGCGAAATCCTCCTCGCCCTATTATGGGCAAGCGCTGGAATCGCTCGGCCGTCACTATAAATTCCGCATGGACACGCCGTTCGAGAAGCTCGACCAATCCGTGCGCGACGTGCTTCTGCACGGCTCCGGCAAGGAGGAGATCCGCTTCTCCTATGACGATGGCGCGCGCGCCTATGATGTGAAGAAGCCTTTCGAAGGCGTCGTCGCCAATCTGCAGCGCCGCTTCCTGGAGACGGACAGCGAATGGGCGCGCGAGGAGATCGGCCGCTATATGTCGGCGGAGCCTTGCAAGGCGTGCCTGGGCTATCGCCTGAAGCCGGAAGCGCTCGCCGTGAAGATCGACATGCGCCATATCGGCGAAGTGTCGGACCTCTCCGTGCGCGCGGCGCTCGACTGGTTCCGCGCTCTGCCGGAGAAGCTCGACGCCAAGCGCAATGAGATCGCGCATCGCATACTAAAAGAGATACGCGATCGCCTCACCTTCCTCGTCGATGTCGGCCTCGATTATCTGACGCTCTCGCGCGCCTCCGGCACTTTGTCCGGCGGCGAGAGCCAGCGCATTCGCTTGGCGTCGCAGATCGGCTCCGGCCTCACCGGCGTGCTCTATGTGCTGGACGAGCCGTCGATCGGCCTGCATCAGCGCGACAATGATCGCCTGCTCGACACGCTGCGGCGGCTGCGCGATCTCGGCAATAGCGTCATCGTCGTCGAGCATGACGAGGACGCCATTCTCTCCGCCGATTATGTCGTCGATGTCGGCCCGGGCGCCGGCGTGCATGGCGGCCATATCGTCTCCAAAGGCGCGCCGCAGGAGATAATGGACGATGCGAATTCGCTCACCGGCCAATATTTGACCGGCGCTCGCCAAGTGACCCTGCGCCATGCGCTGCGCAAGCCCGACCCCGGCCGCTGGCTGAAGATTTCCGGCGCGCGCGGAAACAATCTGAAAAATGTCGAGGCGAAGATTCCCTTGGGCCTCTTCACCGCCGTCACCGGCGTCTCCGGCGGCGGCAAATCCACGCTCGTGATCGAGACGCTGTACAAAGCAGTGGCGCGGCGCCTCAACAATGCGCATGAGCATCCGGCGCCTTTCGACAAGATCGACGGGCTCGAGCATATCGACAAGATCATCGATATCGACCAATCGCCGATCGGCCGCACGCCGCGCTCCAATCCCGCGACCTACACGGGCGCCTTCACTCCGATCCGCGAATGGTTCGCCGGCCTGCCCGAGGCGAAGGCGCGCGGCTATGCGCCGGGGCGCTTCTCCTTCAATGTGAAGGGCGGACGCTGCGAAGCCTGCCAGGGCGACGGCGTCATCAAGATCGAGATGCATTTTCTGCCCGACGTCTATGTCACTTGCGACGTCTGCAAGGGCAAGCGTTACGATCGCGAGACGCTAGAGGTGAAATATCGCGAGAAGTCCATCGCCGATGTGCTCGACATGACGGTGGAGGAAGCGGCCATCTTGTTCAAAGCCGTGCCGGCGATCCGCGACAAGATGGAAACGTTGAAGCGCGTCGGCCTCGATTACATTCGCGTCGGGCAGCAGGCGACGACCCTCTCCGGCGGCGAGGCGCAGCGCGTGAAGCTGGCCAAAGAGCTGGCGCGCCGCTCCACCGGCCGCACGCTGTACATTCTCGACGAGCCGACGACTGGCCTGCATTTCCACGATGTCGCGAAACTGCTCGAGGTGCTGCACGAGCTCGTGGATCAGGGCAATAGCGTCGTCGTCATCGAACATAATCTCGAGGTCATCAAGACGGCCGATTGGATCATCGATCTCGGACCCGAGGGCGGCGACGGCGGCGGCGAGATCGTGGCCGCCGGACCGCCCGCCGAGATCGTCGCGGCGAAGCGCAGCCATACGGGGCGCTATCTCGCCGAAGTGCTGAAGCGTCGACCACCGCGCGCGGAGAAAGCCAAAGCGGCGAAAGCGGCGCCCGCGCCAAAGCGCAAGCGCGCCGCGCAGGAGCAGTGAGCGCGCAGATACAGCTCCCTCATCCTGAGGCGCTTTTTGCGGAACGCAAAAAGCCTCGAAGGATGGTCCAGCGCGCGTGGCTCAGCCCCTTCGAGACGCCCGCTGCGCGGGCTCCTCAGGGCGAGGGGTTGTCGTTTCGTCCGCACATCGGTAACGCGGAAACCGTATCAGTCGAAAAGCATCATTAGCGTTTCGCTTCGCGGGCGGCGAAATAGGAGTCGATCTTCTCGCGCATCTCGCGCAGGAAACGCTCCTCGCCGAAGCCGAGCGCATGGGCGCGAATGCGCTCGGGCGAGAATTCCATGCGCTCGCAGCGCGTCACCGCCTCGCTCAGCGCTTCGACCGTCTGCGTGTCGAAGAAAACGCCTGTCTCATTCTCGACAACGGTCTCCGTCGCCCCGCCGCGGCGGAAGGCGATCACCGGCCGGCCGCTCGCCATCGCCTCGAGCGGCACGATGCCGAAATCTTCCTCACCCGGAAAGATCAGCGCGCGGCAGCGTGAATAATGCCGCGCCAGAACGTCGAAGGGCTGCGGGCCGAGCACCGACACCGTCGGGCCGGCGCGGCGCCGGATCGCGTCCAGATTGGAGCCGCCGCCGATGACGACGAGCTTTTTGCCCATGGCGTTGAAGGCGTCTATGGCGAGATCGGGCCGCTTATAGCCGACGAGCTCGCCGACCATCAGATAATAATCGCCGATCTCATCCGCAGGCGCGATCGAGAAGACGTCGGCGGAGACCGGCGGATGCACGACATCGGCGGAGCGGCGATAATAGCGCTCGACGCGTTGCGCGACTGTCGCGGAATTGGCGATGAAATGATCGACGCGCGTCGCCGACAAAGCATCCCAATTGCGCAGATAATGCGCCAAAAGCGGCATCAGCAGGCGCGTTAGACGGCCCGATTCCTCGCGATATTCGTGGTACATATTCCACAAATAACGCATGGGCGAATGGCAATAGCAGACATGCAGCGCCTCCGGCGGCGGGATGATCCCCTTCGCCGGCCCAGACTCGCTCGAGATGACGAGATCATAGCCGCGCAGATCGAGCTGCTCGCAGGCGAGCGGCATGAAGGACAGATATTGCCGATAATATTTTATCGCACGCGGCAGAGATTGGATGAAGCTGGTCTTGATCGGGCGCGAGAGGATCGTCTGCGAGACGGCGGCCGGATCGATCACATGGGTGAAGAGATCGGCCTGCGGATAGAGCCGTATCAGTGCTTCGACGACCTTCTCACCGCCGCGCATGCCGACGAACCAATAGTGAACGATCGCCACGCGCATTTATTTTCCCACCTCGACCCTCGGACAGAAGCGCGGGAGCGCGCAAATGACGAAGCCGGGCATGAGCCCGGCTTCGAGAATACAGTCGAAGTCATTAACATCCCGTGAGGGATCGCGCGCTCAGCTCTTGAGCGGCGTCTCCGGGACGCTGCGCGGACGCGCGCTGGCGCTGCGCGGCGCCGGCTCGGCCTTGCCTGCATCCTTGCCGCCGTCGCCGTCCTTCGCCTTGCGGCTCTTGCGCGGCTCGGCGCTGCTCTCCGCCGCCGACGCGCGCTTCTTGCCGGCCTCGACAATGTCGCGCTCGGGACGCGGAAGCACCGGCCCCTCGGGGAAGACGAAGCTCAGCGTCTTGGCGCCGCTGTCATCCGTCACCACCACCACGCGCACCGCGCCGCCATTCTTCAGCCGGCCGAAGAGAACCTCGTCAGCGAGCGGCGTCTTGATATGCGTGTGGATGACGCGGCCCATTGGACGCGCGCCCATGGCCTGGTCATAGCCATGCTCGACGAGCCAGGACCGCGCCTCGTCGGAGAGCTCGATCGTGACATTGCGGTCGGCGAGCTGCGCCTCAAGCTGCAGGATGAACTTGTCGACGACGCGGGCGATCACCTCCTCCGGCAGATGGCCGAAATGGACGATCGAGTCGAGACGATTGCGGAACTCCGGCGCGAAGAGGTGATTGATCGCGTCATTATCCTCCGCGCTATGCGTCTTGCCGCGGGTGAAGCCGATGGGCTTCTTGGCGAGATCGGCGGCGCCGGCGTTGGTCGTCATGATGAGGATCACATTGCGGAAGTCGATCTGCTTGCCATTGTGATCCGTCAGCTTGCCGTGGTCCATCACCTGCAGAAGGATGTTGAAGAGATCGGAATGCGCCTTCTCGATCTCGTCCAGCAGCAGCACGCAATGCGGATGCTGGTCGATGCCATCCGTCAGCAGGCCGCCCTGATCGAAGCCGACATAGCCGGGAGGCGCGCCGATGAGCCGGCTGACCGTATGGCGCTCCATATATTCCGACATGTCGAAGCGGATCAGCTCTATGCCCAGCGAGGTGGCGAGCTGGCGCGCGGCCTCCGTCTTGCCGACGCCGGTCGGGCCGGAGAAGAGATAGCAGCCGATCGGCTTCTCGGGATCGCGCAAGCCGGCGCGGGCCAGCTTGATCGCCGAGGTGAGCGCCGTGACCGCCTTGTCCTGCCCATAGACGACGCGCTTCAAGGTCTCGTCGAGATGGGCGAGCACCTCGGCGTCGTCCTTGGAGACGGTCTTGGCGGGGATGCGCGCCATGGTCGCGATGGTGGTCTCGATCTCCTTGAGGCCGATCGTCTTTTTGCGCTTGGACTCCGGCACCAGCATTTGCGCCGCGCCGGTCTCGTCGATCACGTCGAGCGCCTTGTCCGGCAGCTTGCGATCATGGATGTAGCGGGCCGAGAGCTCCACCGCGGCCTTCAGCGCCTCGGTGGTGTAGCGGATCTTGTGGAACTCCTCGAAATAGGGCTTGAGGCCCTTGACGATCTCCACCGCATCCGGGATCGACGGCTCATTGACGTCGATCTTTTGGAAGCGCCGCACCAGAGCGCGGTCCTTCTCGAAATATTGGCGATATTCGCGATAGGTGGTCGAGCCGATGCAGCGCAGCGTGCCCTGGGCCAGCGCGGGCTTCAGCAGATTGGAGGCGTCCATCGCGCCGCCGGAAGTGGCGCCGGCGCCGATCACCGTATGGATCTCGTCGATGAAGAGGATCGCATTCTTATGCGCCTCTATTTCCTTGATAACTTGCTTCAGCCGCTCCTCGAAGTCGCCGCGATAGCGCGTGCCGGCGAGCAGCGTGCCCATGTCGAGCGCGAACACTGTCGCGCCGGCGAGCACCTCGGGAACCTCGTTCTGAATGATCTTGCGGGCGAGGCCTTCGGCGATGGCCGTCTTGCCGACGCCCGGATCGCCGACCAGCAGCGGATTGTTCTTCTGCCGGCGGCAGAGCACCTGCACTGTGCGCAGCACCTCCTGCTCGCGGCCGATCAGCGGATCGATGCGGCCGTCGCGCGCCTTGCGGTTGAGATTGACGCAATAGGCCTCGAGCGCGCCTTCCTTCTTACGCTGCTCGCCCTCGCGGCCTTCCCTGCCCTCGCCCCGCTCCGCCTCGTCCTCGATGCCGCGCGGCGCGCGCGAGCCGTCCGAGAGGCCCGGCCGCTTGGCGATGCCGTGGCTGATGTAGTTCACCGCGTCATAGCGCGTCATATCCTGCTCCTGCAGGAAATAGACGGCGTGGCTCTCGCGCTCGGCGAACAAGGCGACCAGGACATTGGCGCCGCTCACATCCTCGCGGCCGGAGGACTGCACGCTGATGATGGCGCGCTGCACGACGCGCTGGAAGCCGGCGGTCGGCTTGCAGTCGCCTGCCGATTCATTGACCAGATTGTCCAGCTCGTGATCGATATATTCGCGCAAATTTTTGGCGAGCAGATCGAGATCGACCGAGCAGGCGCGCAGCACGGCTGCGGCGTCCTGGTCGTCTATGAGGCTGAGGAGCAGATGCTCCAAAGTCGCATATTCATGATGCCGCTCCCTCGCCGAGGCGAGCGCGCGGTCGAGTGACTGCTTCAGGTTGCGCGAGAATGTCGGCATCGATCGTCCGCCCTCACTTCTTTTCCATGATGCACTGAAGCGGATGCTGGTGCTTGCGCGCATAGTCCATCACTTGCGTGACTTTCGTCTCCGCCACCTCATAGGTGTAGACGCCGCATTCGCCGACGCCGTGATTATGCACGTGCAGCATTATCCGAGTGGCTTCTTCCAGGCTCTTGTTGAAATATTTACGCAGAACGATGACCACGAACTCCTGGGTCGTGTAGTCGTCGTTGAGCAACAAGACGCGATACATGTTGGGCCGCCGCGTCTGCGTCCGCGTGCGGGTGATCAGCGCCGTTCCCGACCCCGGCCCACCGTCGCCGCCGCCTTTGCGAGGCTCTTTTCCGCCCGCATGGGGAGGCCCGCCGTCGGCGTCCATGGCGGACGCGAGCCGGCTGTCGAGCGTAAGATCATCGATCACGGTCACCTCGGCTTTCCTCATTCCCCTTTCCGATGTTTCGCCCGCGAAAGGCCCGGCTGACATCTGCGTAGCATTCTCTGTGCCGCGGGCCCCTGGTCGGCTTTCGCGGCGCCGTCGAAGCGGGGTAGCGCCGAGTTTTCTTTCTCGCGGGAGCATTGGCAAGACCCGAAAAGCTGAAACGGTTGAAAAAAGTCCGAGGCGAGCCCCGGGCGGCGCCTCGGTCGCGCCCCGTCCTTCGACAATCCGCCTAGGACATAATGTGCCGCGGCGGGCGAACAAGTGAGCGCGCCGCGGCGGCGCATTCGGCTCCCGACGCGGTTTCCAAAAGGCGCCGCCAATGTCGCGATTCCGCCCCGCGACGGCGCGTCGCATCCGTCTACTTATTGAAAACCATGAGCGTAAACGCGTCCTTTACCCACGGCGCCTACTGTCGCGCTCACGCAAATGCGAGGCGCGCGATTGAAAAGAGGCGCGAATGTCGATGCTCGATCGGTTTCGGCGGGACACGGCGGGTAGGCTCGTCGAAAAAGTTGCCTTGGGGTCGGCCGTGCTGGCGCTCACCTGCGTGCTCGGGGCCAATCTGCTGTCGGCAAAGTTACAAAACGGCGAGCTGCCGCTCCTCGCTTTTGTCCATAAGGAAGAGCGCGGCCGCGCGCAGCTCGCCGCGGCGCAGACGAGCATGACGACTCAGATCGTGCATCGCATCGGCTTCGTCGGCGTCGATCACGCCGCCACCGGCTCGATCGCGCCGGGCCAAAAAGCCGTCGCGCCCGCCTCCCCCTGCGGCGCGGAGCCCAAATAGGGCGAAGCTTCAACGAAAACATCCGCAGCGGCGCGGCGCCGCTCGCGATGGCCCCGAGTCAAATTCATTGACATCCGGCGCATTCGGCTTCAAGCATGGCGCGCGTCTTGCTCCCCAGATCGTCGAGCAGAACGCCAGCGGACATAACCGTCGATTTGCGACGGCCCGCCTCTCGAGGACGACGCGCGCCCCCGCGGCATTCGCGCGCCCTTCCCTTGCCAGATGTCATGAAAGCCGCGACCAGGACCATTGATGAACTTCGACGAACTCGGCCTTTCCCAAAAGGTCCTCGCGGCCGTTGAGGCGTCCGGCTACACTCAGCCCACGCCCATTCAGGAACAGGCCATTCCCCCCGCGCTGCAGGGGCGCGACATTCTGGGCATCGCCCAGACGGGCACCGGCAAGACGGCGGCGTTCACGCTTCCCATGCTGTGCCGGCTCGAGCAGGGCCGCGCCCGCGCGCGAATGCCGCGCACGCTGATTCTCGAGCCGACGCGCGAGCTCGCGGCGCAGGTCGAGGCGAGCTTCGCCAAATATGGCGCAAATCATAAGCTCAATGTCGCGCTTCTGATCGGCGGCGTCTCCTTCGGAGATCAGGAAGCCAAGATCATGCGCGGCGCCGACGTTCTGATCGCGACGCCCGGCCGCCTGCTCGACTTCTTCGACCGCGGCAAGCTGCTGCTGACGAATATCGAGATTCTCGTCATCGACGAGGCGGACCGCATGCTCGACATGGGCTTCATCCCGGACATAGAGCGCGTCTGCAAGCTGGTGCCCTTCACGCGGCAGACCTTGTTCTTCTCCGCGACGATGCCGCCGGAGATCACGCGCCTCACCGAGGCATTCTTGCACAATCCTGTACGAGTCGAGGTCGCGCGCGCCTCGACGACGGCGGCGACGATCCGCCAGGCGCTGGTCGCCACCCATGGCCACGCCGAGAAGCGCGAGACCTTGCGCCGGATCATCCGCGGCGCGGATAATTTCAAGAATGCGATCATCTTCTGCAATCGCAAGCGCGACGTCGCGATCCTGCATCGCTCGCTGGACAAGCACGGCTTCTCCGCCGGCGCCCTGCATGGCGACATGGACCAGCTCGCCCGCATGGCCTCGCTCGACGCCTTCAAGAATGGCGACGTCAATCTTCTCGTCTGCTCGGACGTCGCGGCGCGCGGCCTCGACATTCCCGACGTCAGCCATGTCTTCAATTTCGACGTGCCGACGCATAGCGAGGACTATGTCCATCGCATCGGCCGCACGGGCCGCGCCGGCCGTTCCGGCACGGCCTTCACCCTCGTCACCGACGACGATCGCAAATATCTCGATCAGATCGAGACGCTGATCGGCAATAAGATCGACTGGGAAGGCCCTGGCCTCCACGAGCTGCCGCCGCCGTCCGAGGCGCCGGCGCGCGAATCGCGCGGTCGCGGACGCAGCGCGCGCGGCGGCGAGCGTGGCGGCGAGCGTGGCGGCCGCCGTTCATCGGCGGAGCGCGAGCCGCGCCGCGAGGCTCGGCCAGAGCGCGAGCCCAGACGCGAGCGGGAGCCCCGGCCCGAGCGCGAGCCGAGGCAAGAACGCGAAGCCCGGCCGGAGCGCGAGACCCGGCAAGAGCGGGAGCCGAGACATGAGCGCGAGGCGCGCCCTGCGCGTCCCCGTCCCGAGCGGCCGCCGACCTATGGCGATCGCCGCGACCGCCGGCCGACGACGCGCCAGCATGAGGATGACGGGCCGCCGGTCATCGGCCTCGGCGACCATATTCCGTCCTTCCTGCTTCGCCCCGTGGTGCTGAAGCCGGCCAAGGTCGGCGACGAATAATCCAGCATGAAGCGTGGAGGCGCCGCTCAGCCGATGAGCGCCTCCTCCACGAGATCGAGCATATGCTCTATGTCTGGATCGGCGTGAACGTCGCCGGACGGCTCGATGCGGACCATGGGGATTCCCTGCGAGCAATGGCGCAGGCAGCTGCGCCTCACGCAGGCGATCTCGCCGGCGGAAATCCCTTTGCCGAAATCGATATCGAGCGCCGCGCTCAAGCGCTCATGCAGCGCGCTGCCGCGTCCCTCGCGGTCGCAGACGTCGCCGACGCAGACGACGAAGCGGATCAGCGGCGGCTCGGTCATTTCATTCCTCTCGCTCTGAGCCCGGCCGACCGGCGGAAGCAATCTTCATGTCGTCGTGGTGAATAAGCGGCGCACATTTCAGGCGCGGTGATACGGGTGTCCAGAAAGAATTGTCGTCGCCCGATAGATCTGCTCGGCGACGAGGATTCGCACGATCTGATGCGGCAGCGTCATGCGCCCGAAGGAAAAGACCGCGCCGGCCTTCTCCCGCACGGCGGGCGACAACCCCTCTGAGCCGCCGATCGCGAACCATAGCGATTTTACGCCTTTGTCCCTGTCGCTCTCGACCATGGCCGCGAAATCGGCGCTGCTGGCCGGCTTGCCGCGCTCGTCGAAGACGACGAGCTTTCCGCCCGCCGGCAGAGCGGCGAGCAGGCAATCGCCTTCCTGCGCCATGCGCTCGGCCGGATTGCGCGCCCGGCTCTCGTCGATTTCCAGGAGATCGAGCCCCGTGAGCCCGATATTTCGCATCGCCGCGACGCGGGCGGCGTAGCGTGCGTAGAGCTCACGCTCCGGGCCGGCCTTGAGCCGACCGACACAGAGAATTCCGAGACGCATGTCCTCTTACGGACATTCGCGCTTCGGCGAATGCCGTCCTGTCCCGTTTCGCCCTCTAGCGCTCAGACCGCGCGCAGCTCGCTCGGCCGCGCGCCGCCCCACATTTTCTCGAGGTTGTAGAACTGGCGCACCTCGGGCCGGAAAATGTGGACGATGACGTCGCCCGCGTCGATCAGCACCCAGTCGCACTGCGGCAGACCCTCGACGCGCGGCGCGACGAGACCGGCCTCCTTGCAGGCTTTGAGCACTCTGTCGGCGATGGCGCCGACATGCGTGGTGGAACGGCCGGTCGCGATGACCATGTCATCGGCGATCGTCGTCTTGCCGCGCAGATCGATGGAGATGACGTCCTCGGCCTTGGAGTCGTCGAGGCTCGTGAGGACTTTTTCGGCGATGGAGCCGGCGATCTGGCCGATCGGCCCGGAAGCCGGCTGAGACGGCGCGCGCGCCGCCCCGGGAAGACTTGTCGTCAGCTTGTGACCCTCATGCTTCGCGGCGCTGGCGCCGCGCCTTTCAAGATGTGCCGCTTTGAGCCCGAATGCAACCGCGCAAAAACGAAAGCGCGCGGCCAAGGCTACGCCCGCCGCGCGGCCTTGGCCCCGAGACATCGACATAAGCTTTTATTAATCATCGAAAAAGGCGGAAAGACGCGCGGCCCGCGCCCCCGCCGCAGGCAGAAAAAAACCCGGCGAGAACGCCGGGTTTTGAGAGTGGGCCCCGGCCCATCGGGAGGTGGGAGGAACCTCAAAGCCGGAACGATTTGGAGCCTACCCGATTCCTCGTCGCTGCGCCCGGCATAAAAGGTCGCATTTGTCCAGGCCTGGCCGGGAAAAGCCCCGGCACGGCCCCGGTTCAGCGCCGCCCGAGCGGGCGGGGCCGACGAGCGCGATTCGCCAGCGCCCGCAAATTCAATTCGCTAAATTCTGCGACCAGGGCCGCCCGGCGCGCCTGTGCCAAAAATGTCACATGGACGAAGATTTTGCAGCGGCGCCCGACGGAAGGCTCAGGGAACGAGCACGAGCGCCCCTGTCGTGCGCCGCGCCTCGAGGTCGGCATGGACGAGAGCGGCGTCCTCGAGCCGAAAAAGGGCCGGCCGCTCGAGCCGCAGCACGCCCTTCTTGATCGCGCGCACCACATCCTTGGTCATTTTGTCATAGTCCTTGCGCCGCGCGATATGGGCGAAGAGCGAGGGCCGCGTCGCGAAGAGCGAGCCCTTCTGCGACAGGAGATTGATGTCGAAAGCCTCGATCTTGCCGGAGGCGGAGCCATAACTGACGAAAAGTCCGAAAGGCTTCAGGCAATCGAGCGAGGCGGGAAAAGTGTCGCGGCCGACGCCGTCATAGACGACATCGCACAGCTTGCCGCCGGTGATTTCCCGCACGGCGGCGGCGAAATCCTCGCTGCGATAGAGAATCGTATGCGCCGCCCCGGCCTCCTTGGCGATTTTCGCCTTCTCCTCGTCGCCGACCGTGGCGATCACATGCGCGCCGAGCGCGCTTCCCCATTGGCAGAGCAATTGGCCGACGCCGCCGGCGCCCGCATGCACGAGAATTCGGTCCCCCTCTTTCACCTTATAGGTTCGCCGCAGCAGATATTGCGCCGTGAGCCCTTTGAGCATCATCGAGGCGCCGGTCTCGAAGGAGAAGGATTTCGGCAACCTCGCCAATGAGGCGGCGGGAATATTGCGCGCCTCCGCATAGCCGCCGAGCGGTCCGACATAGGCGACGCGATCGCCGATCTCGAATTCATCGACGCCCTCGCCGAGCGCGACCACCTCGCCCGCGCCCTCGAAGCCGGGGGTGAAGGGAAGCGTCGAAGGATAGGCGCCTGTGCGCAAATAAATATCGATGAAATTGACGCCGATCGCCCGCTGGACGATCTGCGCCTCGCCCGGACCCGGCGGCGGCAGCTCGACATCCTCATAGCGCAGAACCTGCGGCCCGCCCGTCTCATAAATGCGAATGGCCTTCACCATGATCGTCTCCAAAATAATCCCGCCCGCCTCTTCGCAAAAATCCACGCCGATTGCGACCGGGGATTGACGCGAGCCAGGAAGCCGACAGCTTTTCCGACAGCGACGGAAAGCCGCCGGCGAGCGGCTTCGCCTTCCTCTTCCCATAGTGTAGAAGGATTCCCCGAAACGGAGACGCAGCACATGGCCGAGACATTGGCGGGAAGCCCCACGATCGACACGCAAATTCTCGTCGCCGGGGCCGGCTCCACGGGCATAGCCGCCGCCCTCGCCTTCGCCAACGCCGGCTGGCGCGTGACGCTCGCCGGGCGCTTCCCCCCGCCTCTGCCCGGCCGCACCATCGCGCTGTTCGAGGCCTCGGTGCGCTTTCTCGATTCGATCGGCGTGCTGGAGAAGGTCCGCGCCGCCGCCTGCCCGATCGAGACGATCCAGATGATCGACGACACGGACCAGCTTCTCCCCGTGCCCGATCTCGTGATGCGCTCGGAGGAGATCGATCTTCCCGCCTTCGGGCTCAATGTCTCCAATGACGAGCTGACCGCCATTCTGCTCGAGCACGCCCGCGCGACCGGGAGCTTCGAGATTATCGAGACCGACATCGCCGACTATGAGCTCGCGGAGGATGGCGCGACGGCGATCCTCGCCGACGGGCGCCGCATCGCCGCCGATTTCATCGTGGCCGCCGATGGGCGCGGCAGCAAGGCGCGCGCCGCCGCCGGCATAGACACGAAGGAATGGACCTATCCGCAAGTGGCGCTCACCGCTCTGCTGCGCCACGAGCTGCCGCACGACAATGTCTCGACCGAGTTTCACACGCGCTCCGGCCCCTTCACTCTGGTGCCGCTGCCGCCGCGCGAGGGCGCGGAGCATCGCTCCAGCCTCGTCTGGCTGATGAGCCCGCGCGACGCCAAGCGCCGCCTCGCCAAGCCGCGCGACGAGCTGCAATACGAGATGGAGGATTATTCGCGCGAGAAGCTCGGCTCCATCGCGATCGAGAGCGGCATAGGCGAGTTCCGCATGGGCGGGCTGCAAGTGTCGCGGCTGACGGCGCCGCGGCTGGCGCTGGTCGGCGAGACCTGTCACGTCTTTCCGCCCATCGGCGCGCAGGGGCTCAATCTCAGCCTGCGCGACGTCGCCGATCTCGAGGATTGCCTCGCCAGCGTCGATCTGCGCAATCCCAAGGAGCTCTCGCGCGCGTTGTTGCGCTATGAGACGCACCGCCGCGCCGACATCGGCTTCCGAACCCATGGGGTCGATCTGCTCAATCGCTCGCTGATCGTCCCCTATCTGCCGATCGACCTCATTCGCGGCGCCGGCTTCATCGCCATGACGGCGCTCGGCCCGCTGCGCCGCGCCGTGATGCGCGAGGGCGTGGCGCCGCATCTCGCGCAGCCGCGGCTGATGCGCGAGGAGGCGCCCAAGGAGCCTCGCATGCGCGGCAAGCGCCCGCGCGGGCCGGAGGCGCTGGTCGACGCCGCCAAAGGCGCCTTCGCCCATTTGCGCGAGACGGCTTCGCGCCTGGGCTGACGCGCGCGCCGATCTCCTCTCGCGGGAAAAGCCTCACAGAGACGGCGCGAACAGCGCCGGTATCGCGAGGCGGAACGCCGTGCCGTCGCCCGGCTGCGACTCCACCTCTATCTCCCAGCCGTGGCGATCCGCGATGGATTTGCAGATCGCCAGCTCTATGCCCGTGCCGGCGTATTCCACGTCGCTCTCCGGCCGGCTGAAGGGCTCGAAAATCCGCTGCGCGAAATC
Source organism: Methylosinus sp. LW4 (assembly GCF_000379125.1). Lineage (NCBI taxonomy): Bacteria > Pseudomonadati > Pseudomonadota > Alphaproteobacteria > Hyphomicrobiales > Methylocystaceae > Methylosinus > Methylosinus sp. LW4. Next base: position 1,555,974 of record NZ_KB900626.1, read on the forward strand.
CTGATCGAAGCCGACGCCCTTGTCGACGATGGAGAGGCGAATGGCGCCCTGCTCCAGCGTCGCCGCGATCGTCACCTCGGCCGGACGGCCGGGCTTGCGATATTTGACGGCGTTGGCCACAATATTCTGCATCAGGCAGGCGAATTGCGTGCGGTCGCCGACGAAAGCGGCGGCGGGAATATCGACATCGAGCCTGGTCCCGCCCGCCTCGATCGACTGTGACAGCGCGACGAGGGTGAGCTGCACCTCCTCGCGCAGATCCAGCGCCTCCAATTGCTGATCGCCATAAATGGTGCGCGCGTAAATGAGCAGATCGCCGACGAGCTTGCGCGCGCGCACGGCCGCGCAGCGCATATGCGCGCTGGCCTGCGCGATCTCCGCGCAGCATCCCGCCGCCATCGCCGTATCGAGACGCGCCGATTGCGCGGCGATCTCGGTCAAGGGCTGCTGCAGATCGAGCGACGCCACATAGGCGAATTGGCCGAGCCGCTCATTGGCGCGCTCCAGCTCCGCCACGCTGGCGGCGAGCGCGCGCTCCATCTCTCGTCGCCGGCTCATGTCGAGAACCGTCGCCGTCACCAACATCTCGCGCGCCGTCGCCAGCGGCGCGAGCCCGATCTCGACTGGAAACTCGCCGCCGTCGCGACGCCGCGCCTTGATCTCATGGCCGACGCCCATCATGCGGCGGCTCGGATCGGCGTAAAAGAGCCGGCGGTAGGCGGCGTGGCGGCGTTGGACGACCGCGGGGGTCAGCAGATCGACAGAGCGGCCGATCAGCTCCTCGCGCGCATAGCCGAACAAAAGCTCCGTCTCGCGATTGGCGTAGCGGACCAGCCCATCGGCGCCGACGATGAGAATCGCCGCCGGCGAGGCCTCGACCATCACGCGATAGCGATCATATTCGATCGTCTCGGAGCCCATTGCGCTCCCCTCGCCCCGCGCATTGCGGCGTGACCTTCGCCCTCGCGCCCCTCGAGGGCGGCGAATGTGATATGTGACCTGCGGGGGGCGAAAAAAAGAGCCTGAGCGGCGACGACGAGGGAAGCGACGATGACGCCCGACAAAGAGGAGCATCCGCTCGGCAGGCGCAGAATCGGCCTCGCGCTCAGCTCCGGCATGGCGCGCGGCTGGGCGCATATCGGCGCGGTGCGCGCGCTGACGCGCATGGGCGTCTCCTTCGACGTCGTCGCCGGAACCTCGGCGGGCGCGCTCGTCGGCGGCTGCTTTCTGGCCGGCAAGCTCGACGAGCTCGAGGCCTGGGCGACCTCGCTCGACAAGCGCAAGATCGTCTCCTATCTCGATCTCCAGCTCGGCTATGGCGGGCTCATCAAAGGCGACCGCCTGCTGATGGAATTGCGCCGCGCGCTCGGCCCCATGCGCGTCGAGACCTTGCCGACGCCTTTCGTCGCCGTCGCCACCGATCTCATCACCGGCCATGAGATCTGGCTGCAAAAAGGCGATCTCGCCGAGACGCTGCGCGCCTCCTTCTCGCTGCCGGGCCTGTTTCCGCCGATGGAGGTCGACGGACGCTGGCTCGCCGATGGCGCGCTGGTCGATCCTCTGCCGGTCGCCGCCTGCCGCGCGCTCGGCGCGGAGCTGGTCATTGCGGTCAACCTCAACACTGATATCATCGGCAAGTCGCGCGACGCCGCGCGCATCCCTTCGACAATGGGCTTCGATCCGATCACTCTGCTCGAGCAAAAGCAGAAGCCCTTCGTCGCCTCGCTCACCGAATCGCTGACGCGCGGAGTCTTTCGCCGCGACCCCGATCGGCCCAGCATTTTCGGCGTGATGACGACCTCGCTCAGCATCATGCAGGACCGGCTGACGCGCTCGCGCCTCGCCGGCGACCCGCCCGACGTTCACATCACGCCGCGCGTCGGCCATATCGGCCTGCTCGAGTTCGACCGCACAGAGGAAGCCGTGCGCGAAGGCGAGGCGGCGGTGGAGAAACGGCGCGAGGAGATTTCCGATGCGCTGCGGGTGATGGGATTGATTTGAGCGGCGAAGCGCCCCCTCCCCAACCCTCCCCCGCTACGCAGGAGAGGGAGAAGACTCCGCGCTTCATCGAGATTTCGTGTAACGCCGGCCGCCCTCCCTCCCATGTGAGGGAGGGCGCGCTCCGCCTCACTCCTCGCGCGGCGCCGCGCGTCCGAAATCCGGCGCCGCCGTATCCTGGCCCTGCGCTATGATGCTGCGGCGGATGGCGCGCGTGCGCGTGAACAGCGCGAACAGCCCGTCGCCGTCGCCGGTGCGGATCATGCGGCGCAGCGCGGTCAAATCCTCGTCGAAACGGCCGAGCATCTCCAGCACGGCGTCCTTGTTGTTCAAGAAAATATCGCGCCACATGGTCGGATCGGAAGCGGCGATGCGCGTGAAATCGCGAAAGCCCGACGCCGAGAATTTGATGACCTCCGACTGCGTGACCTCCTCGAGGTCGGCGGCCGTGCCGACGATATTGTAAGCGATGAGATGCGGCAGATGGCTCGTCACCGCCAGCACGAGATCATGATGCGTCGCGCTCATCGTCTCGACATTGGCGCCGAGCCGCGTCCAAAAGGCCGAGAGCTTCGTCACCGCCTCGCCGTCGAAACCATCCTGCGGCGTGAGAATGCACCAGCGATTCTGAAACAGCGTCGCAAAGCCGGCGTCCGGCCCGGAATATTCCGTGCCGGCGATCGGATGCGCGGGAATGAAATGCACGCTGGCCGGCACATGCGGCGCGACCTGCGCGACAATGGCGCCCTTCACCGAGCCGACGTCGGAGAGAACGGCGCCGGGTGCAAGATGCGGCGCGATCACGCGCGCGACCTCGCCGCAGGCGCCGACCGGCACGCAGAGAATGACGAGATCGGCGCCGGTCACGGCTTCGGCGAGATCGGCCGTCGTTTCATCGGCTATGCCGAGCTCGCGCACGCGCGCGCGCACATCTTCCGAGGCGTCGCTCGCGACGATGCGCGTCGCGGCGCCATAGGCGCGCGCGCCGCGCGCGATCGACGAGCCGATGAGGCCGAGGCCGATCAGCGCGACCTTCTCGAAGATCGGCGCGCGCGGGTCAGCCATGCGCGGCCCGCGGCGCCGCGCGCCATGAGGCGGTGAATTCGCCGAGCGCCGCGACGACGAGGCGATTGGCCTCCTCCGAGCCGATGGTCAGCCGCAGAAATTGCGGCATTCCATAAGCGCCGATCGCGCGCAGCACGAGCCCGCGCGACGTGAGGAAGCGATCGGCGTCCGCCGCTGTGCGACCGGCCTCATCGGGAAAGCGAATGGCGATGAAATTGGCGACGCTCGGCAGCACCTCGAGCCCCAGCGCCTCGATCTCCTGCGTCAAAAACGGCAGCCAACGCGCATTATGCGCGATCGCCGCCTCGACATGCGCCTTGTCCTGCACCGCCTCTATGCCCGCCTCGATCGCCGCGGCGCTGACATTGAACGGGCCGCGCAGCCGGTTCAGCGCATCCATGATATGCGCCGAGCCATAGCCCCAGCCGAGGCGCAGCCCCGCGAGACCGTAGATTTTCGAGAAAGTGCGCGTCGTCACCACATTGTCGCGCGTCGCGGCGAGCTCGAGCGCCGCCGAATAATCGTCCGCGCGCACATATTCCGCATAGGCCGCGTCGATGACGAGCACGACATGCGGCGGCAGCGCATCGGCGAGCCGGAGAATCTCCGATTTCGGCAGATAGGTCCCGGTCGGATTATTGGGATTGGCGACGAAGACGATTTTCGTGCGCTCCGTCACCCTCTCCAAAATCGCATCGACGCTCGCCTTGTAATCGGTCTCCGGCGCGATGACGGGAACGCCGCCCGCCGCCAGAATGACGATGCGATACTCCAGGAATCCGTACTGCGTGTAGATCCCCTCATCGCCCGGCTCGATGAAGGCGTGCGCGAGCAGCGCGAGAATATCGTCGGAGCCGGCGCCGCAGACGATGCGATCGGGATCGAGCCTATGGGCGGCGCCGATCGCCTGCCGCAGCCGCGTCGCCGAGCCGTCGGGATAGGCGGCGATCTTGGGCGCCAGCGCGCGCAGCGCCTCCACGGCTTTGGGAGACGGCCCGAGCGGCGTCTCATTGGCCGAGAGCTTGAAGACGCGCGCGGCGCCCGGAGCGGCGCTCTTGCCGGGCACATAAGCGTCGATCGCCAGCACGCTTCGCCGCACGACAGGTTTGGTCATCTCGTCAACTCCTCGGAGCAAAAACGCCGCTGCGGGCCGTGTCCAATTCGAAACGCGCCGCATGGCTGCCGACCGGCTCGGCGCTGGCGCGGCCGACGCCGGCGTGCGCCAGCTCTTCCACAAATTTCGCGGCTTTCACATGGCCGGGCGCGGCGACGAGCAGCGACAGCTCGCCGCCCTGCGGCGCGGTGGCGAGAATTTCGCCGGCCAGCGCGTCGATCGCCGCAGGGGCGGCCGCATGCCATTTCGGCAGCGTGAGCGCATAGAGGGCGATATCCTGCGAGGCGGCCTCGGCCAGCGGCTTGGCGACGATCAGCACCGGCAGGCCGGCCGGATGATTGGGCCGCTCGACGAAGGGCAGGCGCGCGATGATCTTGGGCGCATTCTCGCCGATGAGGCGCGTCCACCAGGCGCCCTCCTCCTGCGCGCCGGCGGAGCGCAGCATGCCGAGATCGCCCTTGGAGCCAGCCACCGCCGCGACCACGGCGCCGGCGCCGTGATGGGTGACATAAGGCACGGTGAAGCCGAAGTGAAAGCGCGCGCTGTCGCGCATGGCGGCGTCGCCGCCGGAATCATCGGCGTGGAGGGAATATTCCGCCTGCATATAGGTGAAGGTGGAGACGATGATGCGCCAAATGCCCTCGACCGTATCGACCGGCAACAGGCCCGTATGCCGCGAGACCAGCGCGCGCATCATCTTCGCCTCGCGGTCCGGGCGAAAGGCGGAGGCGCCGTTCTGGCCCTTCACCGCGATCAGCCGATCGATGATCTCGCCGCGCTGCATCAGCAGGCCATGCATCTCGCGATCGATGCGGTCGATCTCGTCGCGCAGATCCGCGAGCGTTTCGGTCTCGATCTTGGGCAAAGATTCGTCTCGCATCGGCGCGGGCTGGCTTCAAAAAGGGCGGAGGGCTGTCTTAGGCCAGCGCGGCGCGGGAGGCAATGCGAGGGCGCGGGCTCCATGCGGGCTCGAAGGCTCCGAACCAGGGCGAGGACCGAATGTCTCCAGCGCCGTGACCGCGCTTGTCGCGGTCATCCACGCCGCGACGTTCTGGAATGTCGGAACCACGAGCGGAACAACGCCGTTTCCGCATTTTCGGCACACGGGAATTCGTCGTCGCAGGAACGCCCTACCTCGTTCCTTATCGCGTGCAGAACGAGGCCATTCACATATTGCGCGTCTATCACGGAGCGCGCCGCTGGCCGGACGCTTTTTGACGCTCGGCCCTATTGCTGCGCGGGCTGCTCCTCCAGCGCGACCGGGGCCTGCGCTTCGGTATACATCATGACCGGCTCCGGCTGCGCTTGCGGCTCGGCCGGCCTGACATGCTTGCCCGCCGGAATATCGATCGCGGCCAGCACAGTGACCGGCGGCTCCGCCTCGGCCACGGTCGTCGTCGGCTCGCTCTTCTCGTCGGCGGAGGAGCGCCCATTGGCCATTTGGCCGAGCAGGCCCTTGCGCTTGGCCTCGTAATAAAAGCCCTTGGCGTAGAGCTGAATGGCCCTTTGCGCGTCGCCGCCGGCGACGCGGAAGGCGTTGGCGAGATAGGCGCCGGCGTAGGCGAGATTGGTTTCCGCGTCCAGCAGGCCCTTGGCCGGGCCATTGTAGCCGACGCTGCGCGCCGTGTCGTAGCGGATCTGCATCAAGCCCCAATAGGGCCCGTTCTTGGCGGCGGGATTGTAATTGCTCTCGCGGCGGACGGCGGTATGGATCAGCGATGCGGGAATGTCATAGGTGCGCGCGCAACGGGAGATGCTCTCCTCCAGCTTCTCGCGCTGCGAGAGCTTCGCCTTCGGCGGCGGCGGCTCTTCGACCGCCTTGGCGACGAATTGACGTTCGGGAGAAGAGGAATTGCAGCCCGCGAGCGCAAAGCCCATGGCGGCGGCCGCCGCGCAAATCGCCAGTCTCATTCGTCCTCCCGAGCCGATTTGGTTAGCGCTTCTTAACCGAAGATCGAGCTTTCGCCAAATCGGCCCGAATCCGTACGGATTTCAGCCGGCCCCTTCCAGCAGCCGGCGGGCCGCCGCGCGGGCCTCGTCGGTGATGGCGGCGCCCGAGAGCATGCGGGCGATCTCCTCGCGGCGCTCCGCCTCCTCCAGCTCGGCGACGCGCGTCGCCACGCGGTCTTTCGCCTTGCCTTTCACCGCGCCTTTGGCGATGCGCAAATGCCGGCTGGCGCGCGCCGCCACTTGCGGCGCATGGGTGACGGTGAGCACTTGCGCGCGTTTCGCGAGCCGCGCCAGGCGCTGCCCGATGGCGTCCGCCACCGCGCCGCCGACGCCGGTGTCGATCTCGTCGAAGACGAGCGTCGGCGCCGAGCCGCGATCGGCGAGCACGACTTTCAGCGCCAGCATGAAGCGCGCGAGCTCGCCGCCCGAGGCGACCTTCACCAGCGGGCCAGGCCGCGAGCCCGGATTGGTCTGCACCCAGAACTCCACGCGGTCATAGCCGTCCGGCCCTGCGGTCGCCGGATCGCTGACGATCTCGGTGCGAAAACGCGCGCCTTCCAGCTTCAAGGGCTTCAGCTCGCCCTCCACCAGAGCGTCGAGCGCCTTGGCCGCCGCACGCCGCGCCGCCGAAAGGCTTTCCGCCGCCTTCGCGTAGGCGGCCTGCGCTTTGGCGACCGCCTCGCTCAGCGCGACGATGCGCGCCTCGCCGGCGTCGAGCGCGGCGAGATCGGCGGCGAAACGCTCGGCCAGCGCGGGCAGCGCGTCGACGCTGGTCTGATGCTTGCGCGCTGCGCCGCGCAGCGCGAACAGCCGCTCCTCTATGCGCTCCAATTCACGCGGGTCGAAATCGGCGTCGCGCAGCGCCTGCTCGAGCGCCTGCTCGGCGAGAGAGAGCGCGTCCAGCGCGTTGGCGAGCGCCTTGGCCGGCGGCTCGATCAGCTGCGGCGCCTGGCTCGCGCGCCGCTCCAGCCGCCGCGCGGCGGAGGCGATCTCGCCGGCGGGCGAATGATCGCCTGAAAAAGCCTCGAGCGCGTCGCGCAGATCGCCAGCCACTTTCTCGGAGCGCTGCATGGTCTGACGCCGCTCGGCGAGCGCCGCCTCCTCGCCGGGCTGCGGCGCCAGCGCCTCCAGCTCCTCATTGGCGTGGCGCAGATAGTCGGCCTCGGCCCGCGCCTTGGCGACGCGCGCCTCCTCCTCGGCCAGCTCGCGGCGGGCGCGCTGCAGCACGCCATGCAGCTCGCGCAGCTGCGCGGTTCTGTCGCCGAGCGCGCCATGGGCGTCGACAAGCGCCCTATGCGCGCTCGGATCGACGAGCGCGCGATCATCGTGCTGGCAATGGATCTCGACCAGCGAGGCGCCGATGGCGCGCAGCGCCTGGGCGCTCGCCGGCTGGTCGTTGACGAAGGCGCGGGTGCGGCCGTCGCTGGTCTGCACCCGGCGCAAGACCAGCTCGTCCTCGGCGTCGAGGCCGAACTCGCGCGCCGCGGCGAGGGCCGGATGGTCGCGCGGCAGATCGAAGGCCGCCGTCACCTGCCCCTGCTCCTCGCCGGCGCGCACCAGCGAGGCGTCGCCGCGCGCACCGAGCGCGAGAAGGAAAGCGTCGAGAAGGATGGATTTGCCGGCGCCGGTCTCGCCGGTCAGCGTGGTCAGGCCGGACGCGAACTCGAGATCGAGCCTGTCGATGAGGACGATATCGCGAATAGACAAACGGACGAGCATGCGCGCGCTCTACTCTTCCGGCCCCCTCGGCTCGCCCTCGCGAACGCTCAGCTGGCGCCGAGCGTCTTGCCGATCTTGGAGAGCCAGGAGCCCTGATGTTCCTCGGGCGCGACGCCGCCCGTCGCGAGCAGCGCATGCGCGTCCTTGTACCAGGACGAATCGGGGAAATTATGCCCCAGAATGGCTGCCGCCGTCTGCGCCTCATTGACGACGCCCATGGCGAAATAGGCTTCCGTCAACCGATATAGCGCCTCCTCGGCGTGGCGGGTCGTCTGATATTTGGCGAGAACGTCGTGGAAGCGATTGATCGCGGCCGCATAATTCTTGCGGGTCAGATAGAAGCGGCCGACCGTCATGTCCTTGGCGGCGAGCTGATCACGCGCCACCTGAATCTTGTATTTGACGTCGGTCACATATTCCGACTTGGGGAATTTCTCGACGAGCTGGGTGAAGATTGCCAGAGCCTTCTCGGCGCTCTCCTGATCCTGCATCACCGCAGGGACCTGATTATAATAGGACATTCCCGCGAGATAATACATGTAGGGCGTGTCGGGAGAGGTCGGATAGAGGCCGATGTAACGCTGCGCCGAGGCGACCGCGTCGTCATAGGCGGGCTTCTGATATTGCGCGAAAGTCTGCATCAGCAGGCCTTTGCGCGCCCATTGCGAGAAGGGATATTGCTTCTCGAGCTCGCCGAACTTTTTGGCGGCGTTCTCATAATCATGGGCGTCCATGCGAGCGAGGCCCTGATTGTAAATATCCTCGGCCGGAATATCGGGCAGAATCTCGGTCTTGTATTTCTCGCCCGAGAAGAGACCGAAGCCGCTCGTGATGCTGTCCAGAATGTCGGCGCGAGCCGGCGCCGCCGCGAGCAGAACGCAGGCGAGAACCGCGACGCGATAACGGGACGAGCGGAAAATCATCGGCATGTGATCGACCTCATCGGGCGTAGGCGGTTAACTTTCTGTAGACCAAATCGCCGGCGCGCGCCACCCGGACAGATCCACGAGAAAACAAGCGCGCGGGCCACGCGCGCGAGACGAGAAGAGAGCGGCCGGCGACCGCGGAAGCTTCGTCGCCGCGGCCAGATGACGGGCGAGTTCGGGCGACATTATGGCGAATGGCGCGGGAACGGGGCTTCCGCGAGACGGATCCGCATTAATCCATAGGTAACGCGCGTCGCGCATGATGTGGGAATATTTCCCACGCACAGGCGGAGCGCCATGATGGCCACTTTGGGAACATGTGAGAAGCGCGCCGCCTTCTTCGAAGCTCGAAACGGCGCGACGGCGGTCGAATTCGCGTTCATCGCGCCGATTTTCGTTTTGATCCTGGTCGTATGGATCGATCTGGGCATGACCCTGCTCGCGCAGAGCGTGCTGGACAGCGCGACATTGCGCGCGGCGCGCAGCGTCAAGATCGGCGCGACGACGACTTCGGCCGCCTTCAAGACGACGCTCTGCAGCTATCTCTACGCCGTCGTCCCCTGCTCCTCGATCAAATATTCGGTCCAATCGGGGACGAGCTTCTCCGCCCTTTCGACAACCATCACGACCGACAGCTCCAATGCGCTGACCAATACGAGCTTTTCCATCGGCTCGGGGGGATCGGACGTGCTGGTGCGGGTCGGCTTCACGCGGACGCTGTTCGCTCCCTGGCTCTCGGCTTTCTTCGGCAAGAACGGCTATCTGCTGATTCTGTCGACGGTCGCCTTCCAGAACGAGCCCTATTCATGAGCCGCCCGCCTCGAAACGACGGCGGCGTCGCGCTCGTCGAATTCGCGCTGATCGCGCCGGTCGCTCTCATGCTCACTCTCGGCGCCTTCGAGGCGACGCGGCTCATTCGCGCGAGCTGGAAAGTGCGACTGGCGGCGCAGACCTTGGCCGATCTCGTCTCCCAGCAGACGAGCATCTCGACGACGATCATGTCCAATCTCTGCTCGGGCGCGCAAATGACGCTGTCGCCGCTGACGAGCTCGGGCTTCACAGCCGCGGTGACGAGCGTCGTCTATTCGAGCAGCGGCCGGACGAAGGACTGGCAGGACACGAGCTGCGGATCCGCCGCCGCGACGACCAACGCCCCGACTCTGGCGGCGACCTACACGCCCACATCCGGCGACAGCGCCATAGTGGTGCAGGCGACCTACGCCTACAAGGCGCCCGTCGCCTATGTGCTGCCGTCGACCTTCTCATTCTCGGCGATCGCGGTCGCCAAGCCACGCAACGGCACGAAGGTGAGCCATGACTGAAAAAAAATCGACATTCGCCCGCTTCCGCGCGGATCGCCGCGGCGCGGCCGTCCTGCTGTTCGCCGCCGTGCTGCTGCCGCTCGCTCTGCTGATCGGGGCCGGCGTCAATCTGGCGAGCGCCTTCGCGATTCGCTCCCGATTGCAGAACGCCGTCGATCAGGCGGCCTTGGCGGGCGCGACGGCCTATGTCTCCTCCTCGACCAGCGCCGCCGCGGTCACGGCCGCCAAAGCCTATATGGCCGGCGCCGTCGCGCTGCTGCCCAGCGCCTCGGCCTCCGTCAGCTATTCGGCGACGACATCGACAGCCGCCTCCAGCAGCTCGACCACCGCCTATATCGTCACGGTGACGGCCTCGGCCACGGCCAAGAGCCAGATGCTGGGCGCCATCATGGCCAATGCGCCGATATCGGTGACGGCGACCGCGAAAAACTTCGTCTATACGGCGAGCATCGCCCTATCGCAGTTCAACTCCAGCGCCTTGGACGCCAACACGCTCTACTATTACATCGTGCCGAGCGACGGCTCGGCGCCCTCGACCTCCAATCTCACCAAGCTGTTCAGCAACACCGGCGGCTCTACTTCCGGCACGATCAAGGTGACGCTCACCGCGGGCCAGAAATTGGGACTGGCCCTCTACAATGTCACCGGCGGACGCAGCGGCTACGGGTCCAACGGCTATGGCGGCGCGCAGGGCTCGACGCATTATTTCTATTCGCATCTGTCGCCGCCGAGCAAATCGGCCTATCCGACCGTGACGAAAAACTGCAGCCTTCAGGTCGTCACCAGCCTGTCGTCGCTGGTCAGCGGCTCCTGCCTCTCCTCTTTGCCGAGCTATGCGGCGCTCAATTGTGCGGCGGCGGCGGGCAAGACGCTCTATTACGCCTGGAACGACATGGGCGGAAACACCGACGACTACGACTATAACGACGCCGTCATGTCGGTGACATGCGCCGCCAATGATGCGACCGCGCAGGCCACCGGCGTTCTGCTGACCAATTGACGAAGAGCCGGCTTCTCGCCTCGCCGAGCTCAGGCCGACGTCGCCGCCGCGCGCTCTCTCCGGCGCGCGCGCTCCGGCACCAGATCCCAACGCGTCTTGAACAGGGTGTCGCAAATGCCCGGGGTGCCGAAGCCGTCGGAAAAGCTCACATTGCCACGCGTATGGTGGAAGCCGTGCGCCGCGCTGGAGGTGAGATGCTCCAGCGCGGCGTTGAGCCGCTTGCGCCAGCCGGTCGCCGCCGGATCGCGGAAGGCGAGGCCGAAATCATAGCCGGAATGCTCATAGAGCCCGCCGAGCGCGCCGAGGCTCGTCGTCCACAGATGGAAAGCGACGCTGGCGCCGCCGCCGCCGACGAGAACCAGCGGCAGAAGATAGGGCAGCACGATCTCGAAGAAGAAATCCGCGCCGGACTGATAGCAGGCGCTGATCGCCTTGCTGGCGCCGGTCTGGTGATGCAGCGCATGTCCGAGCCGGTTCATCAGCGCCGGATGATGCAGCAAATGGCGATGCGCGACATATTGCACGATGTCATGGCCGATCAGCATGCCGATCATGGTCAGGACGAGCGCGGTCCAGGTCAGATGCGGCGCGCCGAGAAAGCCGAGGCCGAAATATTCCACCGCCAGCATGGAGGGCAGAAGAATCGTCGTCTGGTTGAGCAAGACACGCGGCAGCAGCTCACGATAGCTCATGCGATCGAGCTCGCGCACCTTGAAGCGCTTCAGCCGACCGGTCGAATCACACCATTCGAATGCGTAGCCGATCCCGTGGAACGCGACCATTTGCGCAGCCCAGGCGAGAAGGGAGAGAGGAATATATCCGAATGGCTCGAGCGACATGGATAGGCGGACTCCGATCGGGAAATCCGTTCGTCGCGCCGGCCGCAATCCGCGCGGCGAACAGAGATATTTTTTCGTCCTATAGCCGAGTTCATGGCGAATTTCTAGTCGACGGGACGACGCGCCAATGAGGCGCCAATGCTTTGAATTCGGACGCGCAGCGCCGCGTCGAGCCGGGCCGCGCCCAGTTTCGTGGGCCATTCCGCCTTCGCCGCGCTGGACGCCGAATCTCGCCTCGCGCTATCACCGCGCCGCTGAAACGCCGCGCACCCTCGAAGGAAGCCCTCCCGTGATCCCCTGGACCCTGCTCGATACGGCCCCCGTCCCCGGCGGCGCGGGCGAGCTGCGGCTCAAGCGGCGCGGCGCGGAATTCTCGATCATGCTCGGCAATAATGAGCTGATGAACAGCCGCCTCAGCGGCTCGGAGGAGGCGCTGGCCACGCTCGCCTGCGCGAAGATCGCCGGCCGGGCGCAGCCGCGCGCGCTCATCGGCGGGCTCGGCATGGGCTTCACCTTGCGCGCCGCGCTCGGCGCCCTCGGCCCCCAGGCGCGGATCACCGTGGCCGAGCTCGTGCCCGCCGTCGTGGCCTGGGCGCGTGGACCGATGGCCGAGGTTTTCGGCGACAGCCTGGCCGATCCGCGTCTCGACATAGAAGTGGAGGACGTCGGCCAGACGATTCGCTCCGGCCGCGGCGCCTATGACGCCATTCTCCTCGACGTCGACAATGGTCCCGAGGGCCTGACGCGCGATTCCAATGGCGGGCTCTATGGCGAGGAGGGACTGCGGGCGGCGCGGGCCGCGCTGCGTCCGGCCGGCGTGCTGGCCGTATGGTCCTGCGCGCCGGATCGAGCGTTTTCCGCGCGTCTGCGCAAGGCCGGCTTTCGCGTCGAGGAGGCGAAGGCGCGGGCCCATCGCGGAGGCGGCGGCGCGCGGCATGTGATCTGGCTCGCCACGCGCGTCGATTCGCCGCTGCGGCCGGGAGCCGATCGATGACGCGCAAATCGGCGGAGGACGAGCGCTTTTTCTGGTGGGAAGGCGAGACGCTGGTGGTCAACATATTGGGACGGCCGGCCGCCAGTCGCGACGCCATCGGCAAGCCCAGAGGCCATCAGCTCGAGGTCAGCGTGACCACGGCGCCGCGGCGAGGCCGGGCGACCGATCACATGGTCCGCTTTCTCGCCGGCGAGTTCGGCGTCGCTCCCTCGGCGATCGAAGTCGTGTTCGGACGCATGAACGTCAACAAGCAATTGCGGATCGCCGCGCCACAGAAGCTTCCAGGCCCGTTCCGCAGAGCCTGAGCGAAAAGCGTGGACACTGGCCGCCCCATGACGGATGACGGCCAAGCCTGATCTGGACTAATACATAAATCCGATGTAATGACTTCCGGTTTCGTCTGTTTCCGAGAACCTCATGAATTGTCGGCTCATTGCGCGCGCTGTCGCTCTCACGCTCCTCGCCGCCGCAACGCTGCCCACGGCGCCGGCGGCGGCCCGAGATGCGCTGCTCACCCGCTTGACGCAGCCCAACACGCCGACCGTCTTTTATTTTCATTCCTTCCGGGTGAATTGCCAGGGCGTGCCGAACTATCGGCTCGCGCAGCGGGCGACAGTGGTGTCGCCACAGCATCCCGAGCATGGGACGCTGACCATTGGCGAGGGGCAGGCGCCGGTGCGGCACTGCCAGGGCCAGCCCGGCTATGCGACGATTGTGACCTACACGCCCGAGCATAATTTCACCGGCTACGACAGCTTCGTGCTGAACGTCGCCTATCACCTCGAGAATCGGACGGTCCTGCAGCACCTCACGGCGCGGATTCAGGTGGGCGGGCCGGCCAATCCACGCTGACTCTTCCCCAGGGGGCCTCCCTGCCCCTTTCCCTTCCGCAGATTCTCGTCTAACACACGGCCGACCGCCGGGCCGGGCCGACCGCCCCGCTCGATCTCGTCTCTAGGGAGGGCGCGCTGGACCTTGGAAAGGCTGCAGCGCGGCCTTTTTTTGTGCGCGCCGGCGCCCCGATAGACGACAAGACGCGCGCTCTCCCCCATTCTGGGGAGCGTCCCGCGACGAAAGGATGACAGACGGACCGACATGCCGAAGCGAACAGACATCTCGACCATTCTGATCATCGGCGCCGGCCCCATCGTCATCGGCCAGGCCTGCGAATTCGACTATTCCGGCACTCAGGCCTGCAAGGCCCTGCGCGCCGAGGGCTATCGAATCGTCCTCGTCAATTCCAATCCCGCGACGATCATGACCGATCCCGATATGGCGGATCGGACCTATGTCGAGCCGATCACGCCAGAGATCGTCGCCAAGATCATCGAGAAGGAGCGCTACGCCGCGCCCGGCGGCTTCGCGCTGCTGCCCACCATGGGCGGCCAGACGGCGCTGAATTGCGCGCTCTCGCTCGAGCGCATGGGCGTGCTGGAGAAATTCGACGTCGAGATGATCGGCGCCAACGCCCAGGCCATAGACAAGGCCGAGGATCGCGAATTGTTCCGCGAGGCGATGACGAAAATCGGCCTCGAGACGCCGCGCTCGCGCCTCGCCAACGCCACCGACGTCAAGACCTCCGACAAGGCCAAGCGCAACGCCGATATCGCCGAGATCGAGGCCTCCGCCCTCTCCGACGAAGAGAAGCAGAAGGCGATCGCCGATATTCGTCGCCGCTGGGAAGCGGATGAGCCGGAGCGCAAGCGGCGCTATATTTCCAAGGGCCTGACCGAGGCGCTGGAGGCGCTGGAGGATATCGGCCTGCCGGCGATCATTCGGCCGTCCTTCACCCTGGCCGGCACGGGCGGCGGCATCGCCTATAACAAGGCGGAGTTCATCGACATCATCGAGCGGGGCCTGGACGCCTCGCCGACCACCGAAGTGCTCATCGAAGAGAGCGTCATCGGCTGGAAAGAATATGAGATGGAGGTCGTCCGCGACAAAGCGGACAATTGCATCATCGTCTGCTCGATCGAGAATATCGATCCCATGGGCGTGCATACGGGCGATTCCATCACGGTCGCCCCTGCCCTGACGCTGACCGACAAAGAATATCAGATCATGCGCGACGCCTCGCTCGCCGTGCTGCGCGAGATCGGCGTCGAGACCGGCGGCTCGAATGTGCAATTCGCCGTCGATCCCGCCACCGGCCGCATGATCGTCATCGAGATGAATCCGCGCGTGTCACGCTCCTCGGCGCTGGCCTCCAAGGCGACGGGCTTCCCCATCGCCAAGGTCGCCGCCAAGCTCGCCGTCGGCTACACGCTGGACGAGATCGCCAACGACATAACGGGCGGCGCGACGCCCGCCTCCTTCGAGCCGACGATCGATTATGTCGTCACCAAAATTCCACGCTTCGCTTTCGAGAAATTCCCCGGCGCCGAGCCCATTCTGACGACGGCGATGAAATCCGTCGGCGAGGCCATGGCGATCGGGCGCAATTTCGCCGAATCGCTGCAAAAGGCGCTGCGCTCGCTGGAGACCGGCCTCTCCGGCCTCGACGAGATCGAGATCGACGGCATGGGCCGCGGCGACGATATGAACGTGCTGCGCGCCGCGCTCGGCACGCCGACGCCGGATCGGCTGCTCGTCGTCGGCCAGGCGTTGCGGCTCGGCATGGATCCGCAGGAGATTCACGAAGCCTGCAAGATCGACCCCTGGTTCATAGCGCGGATCGAAGAGATCGTCGCGCTGGAGGCGCGGGTGCGCGCTTTCGGCCTGCCCAAGGACGCCGAAAACTTTCGCGCCCTGAAATTCGCAGGCTTCTCCGACGCGCGGCTCGCGACGCTCACCGGCGCCGGCGAGAAGGAAGTGCGCGCGGCGCGGCGGGCGCTCGACGTGCGGCCGGTCTATAAGCGCATCGACACTTGCGCGGCCGAATTCGCCTCGCCCACCGCCTATATGTATTCGACCTATGAGACGCCTTTCCTCGGCGCGCCGGCCAATGAGGCGCGGCCTTCCGCCGAGCGCAAGGTGGTCATTCTGGGCGGCGGGCCGAACCGCATCGGCCAGGGCATAGAATTCGACTATTGCTGCTGCCACGCCTGCTTCGCGCTCGCCGACGCCGGCTATGAAACCATCATGATCAATTGCAATCCCGAGACAGTGTCGACGGATTACGACACCTCCGATCGTCTCTACTTCGAGCCGCTGACGGCCGAGGATGTGGAGGAGATTTTGGACGTCGAGCGCAGCAATGGGACATTGCATGGCGTCATCGTCCAATATGGCGGCCAGACGCCCTTGAAGCTCGCCCATGCGCTGAGCTCGGCGGGCCTGCCCATTCTCGGCACGCCGGTCGATTCGATCGACCTCGCCGAGGATCGCGACCGCTTCAAGCGCCTGCTCGACAAGCTCGGATTGAAGCAGCCGAAGAACGGCATCGCCTATTCGGTGGAGCAGTCGCGGCTCGTCGCCGGCGAGCTCGGCCTGCCTCTGGTGGTGCGGCCCTCCTATGTGCTGGGCGGGCGCGCCATGGCGATCATCCGCGATCAGAACACGCTCGATGATTATCTGCTCGGCACGCTGCCGAGCCTCGTGCCGTCGGACGTCAAGGCGCGCTATCCCAATGACAAGACCGGGCAGATCAACACGGTTCTCGGCAAGAATCCGCTGCTCTTCGACCGCTATCTCACCGACGCTATAGAGGTGGACGTCGACTGCCTCGCCGATGGCGAGGAGGCGGCCATCGCCGGGGTGATGGAGCATATCGAGGAAGCGGGCATTCATTCCGGCGATTCGGCCTGCTCGCTGCCGCCGCGCTCGCTCTCGGCGGAGATGGTGGCGGAGCTCGAGCGGCAGACGATCCAGCTCGCCAAGGCGCTCGGCGTCATCGGGCTGATGAATGTGCAGTATGCGCTGAAGGACGGCGAAATCTTCGTGCTGGAGGTCAATCCGCGCGCCTCGCGCACTGTGCCATTCGTCGCCAAGGTGGTCGGCGCCCCCATCGCCAAGATCGCGGCGCGCATCATGGCCGGGGAGAAGCTCTCGGCCTTCACCCTGCCCTCCCGCGCGCCGAATCACGTCGGCGTGAAGGAGTCGGTCTTCCCCTTCGCGCGCTTCCCCGGCGTCGACACCGTGCTCGGGCCCGAGATGCGCTCGACCGGCGAGGTCATCGGCCTCGACCGCAGCTTCGAGGCGGCCTTCGCCAAGAGCCAGTTAGGGGGCGGCACCAAGGTGCCGCGGCAGGGAACCGTCTTCGTCTCGGTGCGCGACGCCGACAAGCCGCGTGTCATACCGGCGGTTCAGCAGCTGGTGAGCCTCGGCTTCACGGTGGTGGCGACGGGCGGCACGGCGCGCTATCTGCAGGATCAGGGCGTGCCGGCGCAAAAGCTCAACAAAGTGTCGGAAGGGCGTCCGCATATTGTGGACGCCATCAAGAACGGCTCGGTTCAGCTGGTGTTCAACACGACCGAAGGCGCTCAGGCGCTGGCGGATTCTCGTTCCTTGCGCCAAGCTGCGCTATTGCATAAAGTCCCCTATTATACGACTCTGGCCGGCGCGATCGCAGCGGTCCAGAGCATCAGGGCCTATGTATCGGGAGATCTCGAAGTCCGCGCCCTTCAGGACTATTTCGCGTCGAATGCGTGACCTCGCGCCGCGCGAATATAAGTGAAGGCCGCCGCATCCGCGGCTCGTTCATGTCGAGGAAGTCCGACCGTCCGCCGCAGCTCACGCTGGTCCGGGGGCGCGGGGAATTTTATTGGCCGGGTCTGGACGCATCCGGGAGCGAAAGAGCAAGAGACATGGTGGACAAGGTGCCTATGACCGCCGCCGGCTACGCGACTCTCGACGAGGAGCTGCGTCAGCGCCAGCAGATCGAACGTCCGCGCATCATTCAGGCGATCGCCGAAGCGCGCGCCCATGGCGATCTCTCGGAAAACGCTGAATATCACGCCGCGAAAGAGGCCCAATCGCTGAACGAGGGCCGCATCGCCGAGCTCGAGGACAAGCTCTCCCGCGCCGAGGTCATAGACGTATCCAAGCTCACCGGCAATACGGTGAAGTTCGGCGCGACGGTCACGGTCGTCGACGAGGACACCGAGGAAGAGAAGGCCTATCAGATCGTCGGCGAGCCCGAGGCCGATGTGAAGAACGGCCGCGTCTCCATCGCCTCCCCCATCGCCCGCGCGCTGATCGGCAAGAAGGCCGGCGACACGGTCGAAGTGAAGACGCCGGGCGGCGGCAAGAGCTATGAGATTTTGAAGGTCGCTTTCGTCTGAGCGGCATGGGCGGCGAGGCCCCCTCCCGAGCCCTCCCCCGCTACGCGGGAGAAGGGGCGGACCCGGGGACCGAGAGGAATCTGAAAAAGCTCGCGCGCTCCTTCTCCCACTCGTGGGAGAAGGTGGCCCTCGCGTCAGCGAGGGTCGGATGAGGGCGCCTCCCGCAGGCCAAGATTTTGACGAGCGGCTCGGACCCTCATCCGACCCCGTTTCACGGGGCCACCTTCTCCCGCAAGCGGGAGAAGGGAGAGCGCGAACCGCCTGGGTCCTCTCCGACGGCCGCGCCGGCCACGAGGTCCAGAGCCTCGGCATAGCCGAAGCCCTCGGCCTCTCTCCCCGCCTCATTCGCCTCGCTCCCCGCGCGTTCATCGCCGCGCTCGCGCCTTTCGGCCCGATCGACCTGCGCGAGGCGAAGCTCCTCGCCCCGCCCTATCCCGATATCGCCATCGCCTGCGGACGGCGCACCATTCCCTATCTGCGCCATGTGAAGCGCGCCTCGGGCGGCGCGGTCTTCACCGTCTATGTGAACCGCCCGGCCAGCGGGCTCGGAACAGCGGATGCCATCGTCGCGCCGCGCCATGATGGGCTCACAGGCGAAAATGTCATCGCCCCGCTTGCGCCGGCGAATCGGCTGACGCCGCAGCGCCTCGCCGAAGCCCGCGCCGCTCTCGATCCCCGCGTCGCGACGCTGCCGGAGCCGAGAGTGGGGCTGCTCATCGGCGGGGATAGCCGCCATTTTCGGTTTTCGGAGCGAGATGCGGAACGGCTTCTCGCCGACGTCGGCGCCATACTGGACCAGGGGTGGAGCATCGCCGCGACGGTCTCGCGGCGAACGCCGGCGCCGCTGATCGAGGCGTTACGGGAGCGGCTCGGGGGCCCTCATCCGACCCTCGCTGACGCGAGGGCCACCTTCTCCCGCGCGCGGGAGAAGGAAGCGCGCGCCTTTCTTTGGATGGGGGAAAGCGAGAATCCCTATCTCTCCATTCTCGCCGGCGCGCAGGCGCTGCTGGTGACCGCCGATAGCGTCAATATGGTCGCCGAGGCGGCCGCGACCGGCGCGCCGATCCACGTCTTCGAGCCGGAAGGCGGCGCCGCCAAGATCGCCGCCTTTCTCGATGCGCTGGAACAGCGCGGCGCTCTGCGCCGCTGGCGCGGACGGCTCGAGCATTGGCGCTACGAGCCGCTGAACGAGACGCCGGCCATCGCCGAAGAGATCGCCCGCCGCTTCGCGGCCTTCCATGGGGCGGCCCCCGTATTGCTTCATGGCTCGCGCGCTTCGTAATAAATTCGCGAGTCGCCCGAAGATCAGGAGCGGTTGCGGCGCTACGCATAATGGCTAGATTGCGCCCATCCGAACGCGCCGCGCCGTCCGCGCGGAGACATTCGCAAAGAGCCTCTTCATGTCCGCAGACGATAAAGGCCGCCTGCACGCCCGCGTCATCGTGCTGGGGTCCGGCCCCGCCGGCTATACGGCGGCGATCTACACGGCGCGCGCCATGCTCGAGCCCGTGGTCATCGCCGGCTTCGATCAGGGCGGCCAGCTCATGATCACCACAGATGTGGAGAACTACCCCGGCTTCGCCGAGCCGATCCAAGGCCCCTGGCTGATGGATCAGATGCGCGCGCAGGCGGAGCATGTCGGCGCGAAGCTCGTCTCCGACCATATCGTCGAGGCGCGGCTCGACAAGCGCCCCTTCGAGCTGCTCGGCGATTCGGGAACGCTCTACACGGCGGACGCGCTCATCATCGCGACCGGCGCCAAGGCCAAATGGCTCGGCCTTCCGAGCGAGGAGGCGTTCAAGGGCTATGGCGTCTCCGCCTGCGCCACTTGCGACGGCTTCTTCTTCCGCGGCAAGAAGGTGCTGGTCGTCGGCGGCGGCAATACGGCGGTCGAGGAGGCGCTCTATCTCTCGCAGATCGCCGCCGAGGTGACGGTGGTGCATCGCCGCGACTCTTTCCGCGCCGAGCGCGTGCTGCAGGAGCGGCTGGCCGCGCGGCCCAATGTCAAAATCCTCTTCGATCACGCCATCGACGAGATTTTGGGCGGCAGCGCCCCGCCTTCGGTGACGCAGACGCGCGTGAAGAACGTCAAGACCGGCACGACGCAGACTCTGGATGTGGATGGCGTCTTCATCGCCATCGGCCATCAGCCGGCCTCGGAGCTGTTCGTCGGCCAGCTGGAGCTGAAACCCTCCGGCTATATCGCCGTGCAGCCGGGCACGACCAACACCAATATTCCGGGCGTGTTCGCGGCCGGCGACGTGGCCGACGAGACCTATCGCCAAGCGGTGACGGCCGCCGGCCTCGGCTGCATGGCGGCGCTGGACGTTGAGCGCTATCTGCTGGAGACGCCGACGCATGCGAGCGACGCGCTCGCCTCCGAGGAGCCTTTGTAACGGCGGCCCGCGCCCCCACCCTCCCCTTCAGGGGGAGGGTCGCGCTGAAGGCGCGGGGTGGGGTCCGCGCGATAGAGATTTCGGGAGTTCACCCCACCCCGGCTTGCTGCGCAGGCCGACCCTCCCTTTCAAGGGAAGGGTGAGCAGGACGGCCCACTATGCGCGAGGAGGACAGGCTTCGACGATTTCGTCTCGGAACGGCGCGCCGCCTCCGTGAAAATACGACAAGCGCAGAGCAGAGACTCTGGCGCGAACTGGATCGCGTGCCGCTGCTGCGCACGCATTTTCGAAGACAGGCGCCGATCGGACCTTATGTCGTTGATTTCGTCTGCTTGCGCGAGAGGCTCGTGATCGAGGTCGATGGCCCTTCGCATGCCGAAACCGAGGCGTCGCAGAGAGACACAGCGCGGACGCTCTGGCTCGAACGAGAAGGCTATCGCGTTCTCCGTTTCTGGAACCAGGAAGTTTACGAGAATATCGACGGCGTTCTCGACACGATCCATGCGGCGCTGTACGGCTCTCTCGACGCGCCGCCGAATGACGAACGCTGAGACCCCCGATGCTGATCACCGCGAAATCGCAGGCCCCGCGCCCCCACCCTCCCCTTCAGGGGGAGGGTCGCGCCATAGGCGCGGGGTGGGGTCCGCGCAACAAAGACTCGGGCTCACCCCACCCCGGCCTGCTGCGCAGGCCGACCCTCCCCCTGAAGGGGAGGGTGGAAGAACGCCTCGTTTCCGCACGCACGAGAAACAGATAAATCGATGCCCGACCTTCTCCTCGAACTCTTCAGCGAAGAAATCCCCGCCCGCATGCAGCGTCAGGCGGCCGATGATCTGCAGCGGCTGGTCTGCGGCGCGCTCGCCGAAAAGGGGCTGACCTATGAGGGCGCGGCCGCTCATGCGACGCCGCGCCGGCTGGCGCTGCATATCGCCGGCCTGCCCGGCCGCCAGCCCGATACGCGCGAGGAGAAGAAGGGTCCGCGCGTCGGCGCGCCGGAGGCCGCCATTCAGGGCTTTCTGAAGAGCGCCGGCCTCGCGTCGATCGACGAGGCGAAGATCGAGAAGGACGCCAAAAAAGGCGAGTTCTATGTCGCCGTCATCGAGCGCGCCGGGCGCGAGACGATAGAGGTGCTGGCGGATCTGCTGCCGGGAATCGTGAAGAGCTTCCCCTGGCCGAAATCCATGCGCTGGGGCAAGGCCTCGACGCGGCTCGATTCGCTGCGCTGGGTGCGGCCGCTGCAATCCATCCTCGCCACTTTCGGCACCGAGATGGAGACGCCCGACATCGTGCGCTTCTCGGTCGATGGAATCGAGAGCGGCGATCTCTCCCACGGCCATCGCTTCCTGGCGCCGGCGCCCTTCGCGGTGAAGCGCTTCGACGATTACGTGCCCGCGCTCGAGAAGGCGAAGGTCGTGCTCGACGCCGCGCGCCGGCGCGACATCGTCCTTCATGACGCGCGCAATCTCGCTATGGCGCTGGGGCTCGAGCTCATCGAGGACGCCGCGCTTCTCGAGGAGGTCGCCGGCCTCGTCGAATGGCCGGTGACGCTGATGGGCGCTTTCGACGAGAGCTTTCTCTCCATTCCGCCCGAGGTCATTCGCACGACCATTCGCGTCAATCAGAAATGCTTCGTGCTGAAGCGCCATGACGGCGGCCTCGCCAATCGCTTCATCCTCGTCTCGAACATAGAGGCGAGCGATGGCGGCGAGACGATCATCGGCGGCAATCAACGCGTCATCGCCGCGCGTCTGTCGGACGCCAAATTCTTCTATGAGACCGATCTGAAGACGCCGCTCGGCGAGCGCCTGCCCAAGCTCGACAATATCGTATTCCACGAAAAGCTCGGAACGCAGGGCGAGCGCGTGAAGCGCATCGAGGCGCTGGCGCGCGAGTTGGCGCCGATCGTCGGCGCCGATGCGGACAAGGCCGCGCGGGCGGCGACGCTCGCCAAGGCCGATCTCGTCACCGAAATGGTCGGCGAGTTCCCCGAGCTTCAGGGACTCATGGGCCGCTATTATGCGGCGGCGCAGGGCGAGGACGCGGAGGTCGCCGCGGCGCTGGAGGAGCATTACAAGCCGCAGGGGCCGGCGGACCGTATTCCGACCAGCCCGGTGTCCATCGCCGTGGCGCTCGCCGACAAGCTCGACACTCTGGTCGGCTTTTGGGCGATCGACGAGAAGCCGACCGGGAGCAAGGACCCTTATGCGCTGCGGAGAGCGGCGCTGGGCGTCATCCGCCTCGCGCTCGAGAATGAGCTGCGGCTGCCGCTGCGCAAAGCCTTCGCCGCGGCGCAATGGCCTGTCTGGCTCGCGGCGCGCACGCCGCTGCGCGAGCTGGTGACGAGCGAGGTCAATCGCGTCGCCTCGGACCTCTCGCCCAATGGAGCCGCGACTCTCTCGGCCGACGCCGAGGCGCATTTGCGCCGCGACATAGAGAAGCAGCTTCACGCCGTCGGCAGAGAGCCGGGCGCCGAGGCGCCCTCGCCTGCCGCCGAGATTTTCTTGCGCGAGACGCTGCCGCCACTGCTGGCCGCCAATGCGGCCGATCTCCTCGCCTTCTTCATCGACCGCCTGAAGGTCTACCTTCGCGATCGCGGCGCACGATATGACCTCATCGATGCGGCGCTCGGGGCCTCGGCCTCGGCGCAGTCTCGAGAAGGGAGCGCGCAAATGCCGGACGATCTGCTCACCATCACGCGCAAGGTGGAGGCTCTGGGGAAATTCCTCGACACCGACGACGGCAAGAATCTGCTCGCCGGCTTCCGCCGCGCCGCCAATATTCTCAAGATCGAGGAGAAGAAGGACGGCGCCGGCGCCTATGACGAGCCGCACCATCCCAATCTGCGCATGGAGCTGCCCGAGCATAAGCTCGCCGCCGCCATCAAGCGCGCGCGGGAGGAGACCTCCGAGCGGCTCGACAAGGAGAATTTCGAGAGCGCCATGCAGGCGCTGTCGAAGCTGCGCGAGCCTGTCGACGACTTCTTCGAGGCGGTGACGGTGAATTGCGACGATCCGAAAGTGCGCCTCAACCGCCTGCGCCTGCTCGCGGAGCTGCGCGAGGCCATGCTGCAGGTCGCGGATTTCTCGAAAGTGGCGTGAGGCCCCCTCCCCAGCCCTCCCCCGCTTCGCGGGAGAGGGGGCAGATTCGGCGCTTCATCGGGGTTTCGCGTAGCGTTTGCCGTCTCCCTCTCCCGCTATTGCGGGGGAGGGTGAGGGAGGGGGCGCGCTGCTTACGCCCCGTTCCCCGTAAACGTCCGCGGCGCGGGCGAGAGCACCTTGGCGGCGCCGCCGGAAATCTCCAGCACGGAGAGGCCGCGCTCGTTCATGCCGTCGGCCTTGAAGCGGAAGACCCCATCGGCGCCGTTGAAGCCCGACGGATTGACCAGCACATTGTCCGAATAGCGCTGCGAGCCCTGGCTGCGCGACAGAGCGATGGCCAGCGACACGGCGTCATAGGCGAGCGTCGCTATGCGGGCCGGATCGGTGTTGAACTTGGCGCGGTAGCGCTGCGCCAGGGAGTTGAAGCCGGCGTTCTCCGGCGCGACGAACCAAGCGCCTTGCAGCGCCGGAAGCTTCAGCACGCGGGCGTCGTTCCAGAGGCCGGTGCCGAGCACCTGAATGCGCTTGGTGTCGATATGCGCCGCCTGCAATTCCTGCGAGACGGCGGCCATGGCCTCGGCCTGCTCGGGGATGAACAGAGCGTCGATCTGCTCGGCCGCCTGGGCGATGCGCTGCACTGAAGGCTGCACGGCGCCGGGCTTGTAGCGCTCGATCGTCAGCACGCGCATTCCGTGATTGGCCGCGCTCTGCTGGAATTGCGCCAGCGCCACAGTGCCATAATCATTCTCGGGCACGAGCGCGGCGATGGATTTCTTGCCGCGCTGCGCGGCGAAATCGACGATGCGCTCGACATAGCCCTCCACCAGGAAGGACAGGAGATAGACGCCCTTGCCGGCGACGGAGGAATCGGTCGAGAAAGCGATGATCGGCTTGCCCGCGCCGCGGGCGACGCGCGCCGCCTCCTTCACGCCGCTGGCGAAGACGGGGCCGATGACGATCTCCGCGCCCTCGTTTATGGCGTTTTGCGCGGCCTGGGCGGCGCCGGCGGGCGTCGAATGGTCGTCCTTGACCAGAATGGTCACATCATTGGCGCCGCTGTCGGCATAGGCGAGCTTGGCGGCGTTCAGCAGCGAGGCGCCCACCTGGCTCGGCCCGGAGGCCATGGAGAGCGGCACGATCAGCGCGATGCGCGTCGCGCCGCTGCCGATCAGCTCGCCCTCGTTGAGCTGGCCGACCTCAACCTTGCCGAGCGGCGCCGAGAGCCGCAGATCGGGAGCGCCCGGAACGCCGGGCCCCGCCGTGGGATTGCAGGCGCTGAGAAAGGACGCCGCAGCCAAGGCGCAGACGAGGCGCGCCGACGCCGCAGCGCCGCCCCGCCGAAACCTGTTCCGCCTACCCATGACCAATGGAAGCCTCCCGCTCGAACGGCCCGATGAAATCGCCGTCTTATACGCGATTGCGGAAAGCGCGCGGCAACCCCTAAATTGAAATAAAATGGAATTTTGCGGGGAAATTGCGGCCTTGAACGCGCTTTCCATGTTCTGTAAAAAGAACATGCGGACGATTCATCGAACGCATCGGCAGAGAGGCGGGCCATGAGCGAGGGAAAAGTGACGACGCCGGCGGCTTATACCGCTTTCGGCCTGCGGGCGGAGGCGGAGAAGATCGCGCCAGGGCTGCATCTCGTCGCGACGCCGATCGGCAATCTGAAGGATATCTCCTTCCGCGCCTTGTCGACTCTGGCCGCGGCCGACGCCGTCGTGGCGGAGGACACGCGCGTCACCAAGACTTTGCTCGCCCATTATGGGATTTCGACGCCGCTGGTCGCCTATCACGAGCACAACGCCCATGTGATGCGGCCGCATCTCATCGCGCGGCTGGAGGCCGGGGCGGCGCTGGCTCTCGTCTCCGACGCCGGCACGCCGCTGGTCTCCGACCCCGGCTTCAAGCTCGTGGCCGAGTCGCTGGAAAAGGGAATCAAGGTCACATCTGTCCCCGGCCCTTCCGCCGTGCTGGCGGCGCTGGTCGTCGCCGGCCTTCCGACCGACCGCTTCTTCTTCGAGGGATTTTTGCCGCATAAGGGCGGGCCGCGACGCGCGCGCCTCGCCGAGCTGGCGCGCATTCCCGGCACTCTCGTGTTCTTCGAATCGCCCAAGCGCGTCGCCGAGACGCTGGAAGACGCCGCCGCCGTGCTGGGCCCGCGCGACGCCGCCATCGCCCGCGAGCTGACCAAGCTCTATGAATCGGTGCGGCGCGGCAAGCTCGACGCGCTCGCCGCGGCTCTGCGCGAGGAGGAGCCGCCGCGCGGCGAGATCGTCGTGCTGATCGCCCCGCCCGGCGCGGACGCCGAGGCGACGAGCGAGGCGGAGCTCGACGCCAAGCTCGAGGAGGCGCTCGCCGCCCATTCGCTGAAGGACGCCGCCAGCGTCGTCTCCGCCTCCACCGGCCGGCCGCGCCGCGAAGTCTATGCGCGGGCGATCAAGCTCGCCGCCGAGCGCGAGAGCGAGACGCGCGAGTGAGCGAGACGGAAGAAAGGCGCACCCGCTATCGCGGCGGGCTGCGCGCCGAGACGATCGCGGCGCTTTTCCTGAGAGCCAAATTCTACGCCGTCCTCGACCGCCGCTATCGCATTCGCGGCGGCGAGATCGACATTGTGGCGCGTCGCGGGCGGACAATCGCCTTCGTGGAAGTGAAGGCGCGCGCCAATCTCGACGAAGCGATGATCTCCATCACCGAGGAGAAGCGCCGGCGCATCTCCCGCGCGGCGTCGAAATGGCTCGCGTCCAATCCCTGGGCCGCAGACCATGTGCTGCGCGGCGACGCGGTCTATATCGCGCCGAAGCGCCTGCCGCTGCATGTGGAAGCGGCGTTCGAGCTGGATTTGGGGTGAGCGAGTAGCGAGTAGCGAGTAGCGAGTAGAACTACTCGCTACTCGCTATTCGCCCCATCGTCAGCTCGCGAGGCTCTGCGCCAGCTCTTCCGTATGCGCCTGAGTGCGGCGGGCCATATGGTCGATCTCGCGGGCGAGCGTCACGATCGACTCGGCGCCAGCGCCGGTCATGGCCATGGCGCTGGCCACTTGCGAGACATGCTGCGACATGGCCGAGGCGCTGTCGGCGGCCGAGCGCACGCTGCGGGTGATGTCCTTGGTGGCGGCGTCCTGCTCATGCACGGCGGAAGTGATGATCGCCGAAATATGCTCCACCTCTGCGATCTTGTTCTTGATCTTGTCGATGGAGGAGACGGAGAGATTGGTCGCCGCCTGAATCTCGGAAATCTGATCGGCGATCTCCTGCGTCGCCTTGCCGGTCTGGGTGGCGAGGCTCTTGACCTCCTGCGCCACCACAGCGAAGCCGCGGCCCGCCTCGCCGGCGCGCGCCGCCTCTATGGTGGCGTTGAGCGCGAGAAGATTGGTCTGCGCCGCGATGCGCGAGATGAGGCTCACCACATCGCCGACGCGATTGGCGGCGGCGGAGAGGCGCAGCATCTCGGCGCTGGAGCCATTGGTCTCCTGCACGGCCTGGCGCACGACTGTGGTCGACTCCACCGCCTGACGGCTGATCTCGCCGATCGCCTCCAGCAATTGCTCCGAGGCGGTGGCGACCGAGGCGACGTCGGCGGCCGCCTGCAACGAGGCGGTGCGGGCGAAATCCGTATCCTCGCGGGCGCGACGTTCCTGCACGATCATCTCCTCCGATGCGCCGGCCATTTTCTTCGTCAGCTCGCCGAGCGCCGCGGTCGTCGCCGAAAGTTCGTGGGAATAATGCTCGACCTGCTCGCGAATGACGGCCTCGCGGCGCAGCCGCTCCTCGCGGTCGTCACGGGCGCGGATCTCGGCCGCCATCTCATTATTGGCCCGCACCGCGTCTCTCAGCACGATCAAGGCCTTGGAGATCGCGCCGATCTCGTCGCCGCGCTCCGCGCCCTGCACCACAATGGTGGTGTCGCCGGCGGCGAGATCGGCCATTTGGCGGGCGATGGTCTTGATCGGCGAGGCGATGGTGCGGTGAATGGTGGGGATGGAGACGCCGACCACGAGAAAGGCCGCCGCCAGCGTGCCGAGCAGCAGCTCGAGCGATAGCGTCGCCGCCGCCTGATTGGCCGTCACCGCCAGCTGCGACGCCCGCGCCGCATTGGCCGGATCGGCCGCCGCCCCGGTCAAATCGCGGACATTGGCGACCGAGACATAGGCGGTCGCGCCCATGAGCAGCAGCAGAGCCAGAAAAAGGAACTGCCTGAGCGCGAGGCCAGCGCCGATCGAGGTGAACCGCATTGGGGGCTGTATCCAGTTTGTTCCGGTCTTGACAGTTGTCCGTCGTTTTAGACCGATCTCCTTCAAGCGGAGTTAACGTCTATATGGTCGGGACGCCCGAAATCGAGGAAGCGCTTTCGCCCCGGGACGAAAAGCGTTACTTCCTCGGGTCCGGCCCGAGAGGCCGGCGCGGTGCGCCACGAAAGAGACATCGAGAGCATGATCGACGTCGCGGTCCAGATGGACCCCCTGGACAAAATCAATTTCGCCGGAGATTCCACCTTCGCGCTGATGCTCGAGGCGCAAAGACGCGGCCATCGCCTGTGGCACTACACGCCGGACAAGCTGTCGCTCGGCGCGGGACGGCTGAGCGCGCCGGCGCGGGAGATCGCCGTCTATGACGATTCCGCGCGCTATTACGAGCTGGGCGAGGAGCGCGTGCTCGATCTCGCCAGCGTCGACGTCGTGCTGCTGCGCCAGGACCCGCCCTTCGACCTCGCCTATATCACCTCGACGCATTTTCTGGAGAAAATCCAGTCGCGCACGCTCGTCGTCAATGATCCGTCCGCCGTGCGCAACGCGCCGGAAAAAGTCTTCGTCATGGAATTCGCCGATCTGATGCCGCCGACGCTGCTGACGCGCGACCGGGCGGCGATCGAGGCGTTCCGCGCCGAGCATGGCGAGATCGTCATGAAGCCGCTCTACGGCCATGGCGGCGCCAGCGTGTTCAAGGTGGAGCCGGTCGATCCCAATTTCGGCTCGCTGTTCGATCTCTTTTCCTCGATCTTCCGCGAGCCTTGGGTCGTGCAGCGCTTTCTGCCGGCCGTCAGCAAGGGCGACAAGCGCATATTGCTGGTGGACGGCGAGCCGCTCGGCGCAGTGAATCGCGTTCCGGCGGAGAACGACATTCGTTCCAACATGGTGCGCGGCGGCGCGGCGGCCTCGACGGCGCTGACCGAGCGCGAGCGCGAAATCTGCGCGCGGCTCGGCCCGGCGCTGCGCGAGCGCGGCCTGCTGTTCGTCGGCATAGACGTCATCGACGGCAATCTGACCGAGATCAACGTCACCTCCCCCACCGGCCTGCGGGCGCTCGCCCGGCTCGGCGGACCCGACCTCGCCGCGCCGATCTTCGACGCGATCGAGGCCAAGCTCGCGAGGCTGCGCGCGAATGGCTGACGCGCGCAAAGCCGCGCTGCGCCCGCGGGAGGAGCCATTGCAGGAGGAGCCTTTGAAGCCCGTGCGGCCGCAGCCGCCGAGCGCGCAGGGCCTGCGCGCGACGCTCGGCGAAAAGATCGCCGCCGTGAGCAGAGCCGCCAAGCCCGGCGAGCCGCCGCGCGCGGCGGTGGTCGAGATATTGCGCAATGTGCTGGCCGACAGCCATGAGATCGCGCGCGCCTATCTCGAATCCGGCGGCAAGGGCCTCGTCTGCGCGCGCTATCTCTCCGATCTCGAGGATGAGATCATCGGCGCGATCTATGATTATGTCGTGCGCTTCGTCTATGTCGCCGATAATCCGACCTTCGGCGAGCGGCTGACCATCGTCGCCGTCGGCGGCTATGGGCGCGGCACTCTGGCGCCCGGCTCCGACATCGATCTTCTGTTCCTGCTTCCCTATAAGCAGACGCCCTGGGGCGAGAGCGTCGTGGAGGCGATCCTCTATGTGCTCTGGGATCTGCGCCAGAAGGTCGGCCATTCGAGCCGCTCCGTCGCCGAATGCCTGCGCCAGGCGCGCGCCGACATCACCATTCGCACCACAATATTGGAAGCGCGCTTCATCCTCGGCAGCTCGGAGCTCTTTCACGAGCTGCTCGAGAGCTTCGATCGCGAGATCATGCGCGTCGACGCGCGCCAATTCGTCGCCGCCAAGCTCACCGAGCGCGATCAGCGCGTCTCGCGCGCCGGCTCCTCGCGCTATCTCGTCGAGCCCAATGTCAAGGAGAGCAAGGGCGGCCTGCGCGATCTGCACACTTTGTTCTGGATCGCCAAATATGTCTATCGCGTGCGCGAGCCGGAGGAGCTCGTCGCCGCGGGACTCTTCACGCGCAGCGAGCTGACGCTCTTCCAGCGCTGCGAGGAATTTCTGTGGCGCGTGCGCTGCCAGCTGCATTTTTCCACCGGCCGCGCCGAAGAGCGCCTCTCCTTCGATCTGCAGCCCATGCTCGCCGCGAAGTTCGGCTATCACGATCGCGCCGGCCTGTCGCACACCGAGCGCTTCATGAAGCATTACTTCCTGGTCGCCAAGGACGTCGGCGACCTCACCGCCATCGTCTGCGCGGCGCTGGAGGCGCGCGAGGCCAAGCCGCCGGCGATGCTTGACCGCGTGCTCGGCCGGCTGCGACGGCGCTCGCGCAAAATGCCGTCGAATGATTTCATCGTCGAGCACGACCGCGTCAATGTCGCGGCCGAGGATCTATTCCGCCGCGATCCGGTGAATATCATCCGCCTGTTCTGGACCGCCGACCGCTATGGCCTCGCAATCCATCCCGACGCCGTGCGCGTCGTCACGCGCTCGCTGCGGCTGATCGACTCCGATCTGCGCGCGAGCAAGGAGGCGAACCGGCTGTTCCTCGAGATTCTGCTGTCGCACAACACGACGGAGACCGTGCTGCGGCGCATGAACGAGACCGGCGTGCTCGGGCGCTTCATTCCCGAATTCGGCCGCATCGTCGCGATGATGCAGTTCAACATGTATCATCACTATACGGTCGACGAGCATCTCCTGCGCGCCGTCGGCGCGCTGGCGGCGTTGGAATCGGGCCGCGGGCCGAAGCAAGCCGCGCTCGCCAACGATATTCTGCCGACCATCTCCAATCGCAAGACGCTCTATCTCGGCCTGCTGCTGCACGATATCGCCAAGGGCCGCAAGGAGGATCATTCGGTGGCCGGCGCGGCCATCGCGCATTCGCTGTGCCCGCGTCTCGGCTTCGATCCCGGCGAGACGGATACGGTCGCCTGGCTGGTGCAGCATCATCTGCTGATGTCCAGCATAGCGCAGAGCCGCGATCTCTCCGACCGCCGCACGATCGAGAATTTCGCCGCCATCGTGCAGACGATGGAGCGGCTGAAAATGCTGCTCGTGCTGACCATGTGCGACATTCATGCGGTCGGCCCCGGCGTGCTCGACGCCTGGAAGGCGCAGCTGCTGAACGTGCTCTATTGGGAGACGGAAGTGGTGCTCGGCGGCGGCCATTCGGCGGCCGATCGCAAGAGCCGCGTCGCCCAAGCGAAAGAGGAGCTGCGCGCCGCGCTCTCGGATTGGAGCGAGACCGAATTCCAGGCCTATGCGCAGCGGCATTACTCCGCCTATTGGCTGAAGGCCGATCTTTCCCGCAAGGTGCGCCATGCGCGCCTGCTCCGCGATTTGAAAGACGCCAAGGCGCCGCTCGTCACCACGGTCGATCTCGACACGAAGAGCGGCGCGGTGGAGCTCACCGTCGTCGCACAGGATCATCGGCGTCTGCTGTCGATCATCGCCGGCGCCTGCGCCGCCAGCGGCGCCAATATCGTCGACGCGCATATTTTCACCACGGCGGACGGGCTCGCGCTCGACACCATCTTCTTCTCGCGCGCATTTCCGCTGGACGACGACGAATTGCGCCGCGCGCGCCGCGTCGCCGATTACATAGAAAAAGCGCTGCGCGGCGAGATCGCCATCTCCGAGGCGGTGGCCGCGCGCAGCGCGCAGCGCGATTCGACGACGGCCTTCGACATCGCGCCGGGCGTCGTCATCGACAATAGCTTCGCCAATATGGCGACCGTCATCGAGGTCTCCGGCCTCGACCGCGTCGGCCTGCTGTTCGATCTGACCAACGCCATCTCCAATCTCAATCTCAACATCGGCTCCGCTCATATCGTGACCTTCGGGGAACGGGCCGTGGACGCCTTCTATGTGACCGATCTGACCGGCGGGAAAATCGTCTCGCCGGCGCGACAAGCGGCGATAAAGCGCCAATTGCTGGACGTCTTCGCGCTTCGCGTGCGAAAGGCCTCCGGCGGGGGCGCGGGCGCCGCCCCGACTTGATTTTGCGCGCTCCCGCACTGATATCGGGGGCGTTTCATCGCCAATGGAAGAGATCATGAGCGACGATAAGAAAAAGGACACGCAGGAAGAGGCTCGCGCCCGTCAGGCCGAGGACGCCGAGGCCTCCGCTCTGGCGCAGCCCGGCGCCGAATCCGACATCGCCGAGCCCGAGCCCTTCACCGAGCTCGCCAATCTCCACGCCGAGGTCGCCAGCTTGAAGGACAAGCTGCTGCGCACGCTCGCCGATATGGAGAATCTGCGCCGGCGGACCGAGAAGGAGATCGCCGACGCCAAGACCTATGGCGTCACCAATTTCGCCCGCGAGATGCTGACCTTCGCCGATAATCTGCGCCGCGCGGTCGACAGCGTGCCGGCAAAGGCGCGCGAGGGCCTCGAGCAGAGCCTGTCCACTTTCATCGAAGGCGTCGAGCTGACCGAGCGCGATTTCGTCTCCCGCCTCGCCCGCTTCGGCGTCAAGAAGATCGAGGCGCAAGGCCAGCGTTTCGACCCCAATCAGCACGAGGCGCTGTTCGAGATCCCGGACGAGAGCGTGCCGCATGGCACGGTCGCGCAAGTGGTCGAGCCCGGCTATACGATCGGCGAGCGCGTGCTGCGCCCCGCCAAGGTCGGAATCTCGCGGGGCGGACCAAAGGCCTGACCCTATGCTTTTTCTGGATGACCGGGAGCGCGCGACGTGGTGACGCCGCGCGTCAGAGCCAGTCATTGCGGCGAAAGCGCCAATAGAGCGTCGCGCAGATCGCCACCGTCGCCGCGAGGATGAGGAAATAGCCGTAGCGCCATTCGAGCTCCGGCATATTCTTGAAATTCATCCCGTAAATGCCGGCGATCGCTGTCGGCACGGCGAGAATGGCGCCCCAGGCGGCGAGCCGCCGCGTGATATGGGTCTGCTGCATCTGGCCGTTCATCAGGCTCGCCTCGAAGGCGAAGGCCAGCACCTCGCGCAAGGTGGCGATCTGCTCGCGCACGCGCAGAATATGGTCGGTCACGTCGCGAAAATGCGGACGCATGGCGGCGTCGATCGCCATCACCTCCGTATGCTCCAGGCGTTGGCAGACGTCGACCAGCGGCGCGACGGCGTTGCCGAGCCGCAACAGATCGCGACGCAGCGCATAGAGCCGATCGACATGCGCCTTGTCCGGCGCTTGCGCGAGAATATGATCCTCTATCTCTTCGACTTCCGCATTGATCGTCGCCAGCACGGGAAAGTAATTGTCCACGATGAAATCGAGAATGGCGTAGACGATATAATCCTCGCCCTCCGAGAGCCCATGCGGCGCCGCCTCGCAACGCTCGCGCACATGCGCGTAGGAGCTGGAGGCGCCGTGGCGGATCGACAGCACATAGCCCTTGCCGACGAAGAGATGCGTCTCGCCGAAAGCGATGCGGCCATTCTCCATTTGCGCGGTGCGCGCGACGATGAACAGGCCGTCGCCATATTGCTCGAGCTTGGGATATTGATGCGCCTTGCCGGCGTCCTCTATCGCCAGAGGATGCAGATCGAACTGCCGCTGCACGCGCGCCAGCAGCGCGAAAGACGGCTCATAGAGGCCGATCCAAACGACATGGCCGGGACGCGCGGCGAAGGCGCCGGCGTCGTCGATCGCAATGTCCTGAAGCCGGCGGCCGTCGGCATAGACGGCGGCGGCGATCACGCCGGGCTCACGCCCGTCGCTCTGCGCAGCGCTCGATACACTCATGCTCAGGGCCTCATCGGAGGATCGATCGGCGACGATCTAAGCGCCGCCGTCGATGAAGGCAATCGTCCCTCTTCCGCCGATCGAGCCCCGCGCTTCACATCAGCGCGCGAAAATCCTCGACAGTGATCGGCGCGACGAGATTCTGCGCATCGTCCAAGATCTCGTAGAGCAGGCCCTTCCCATAGATGGTGAAGAAAACGATCACGTCCTGATCGCCGCCGCCCTCGCGATGCGGATCCTCCGTCGGCGGGCTGACCTTGTAGCTGCCCACCGGCCGCGCCTCCTTCAGCTCGTCATTGGCGTGATAGAGGCGATGCTCGCCTTGAATCACGAAGGTCTTGTTCAGAGTCTTGTGACGATGCAGCAGGATTTTCTCATTGGCGGCGAATTTGTACAAGACATGAACGATGCCGGCCTCGTCATCGATATTCAGCACGGAGAGCCAGAGGTGATCGATCCCCTCGAGTCTCTTCCAATCGATGTTCTCGTCGTTAAAAATGAATTTCGTCATCGCGCTTTCCTCCCGGTCCGAGGCGACCGGGACAGCCTGGCGAAAGAGGCCGCGCCGCGCCATGGACGCCATCCCTCCGGGCGCCGGGCGAATTGCCCGAGACGAGCGAGAGAGGCCGGCCCCGCCCGAGCCCGCGCTCGCGCCTTACGAAAGTTTCATGCGGCCGCCACTGTGGCGTAAGCTCGCGAACACCATCTTCATCGTCGAAGGCGGACGCCCCGCCGCGCCACCGGCCGCAGCTCCCGAGTGAGAGAGCGCGCCGCTGGCAGATCGATGGAGACGGTTTGATGACCTTGCCTGTGCTGTTTCGTCGAGCTCTCGCCACCAGCCGCACGGCGCGCTGGCGTCGTCCAGAAGGACGCCCTTTCCGCCTCGCGCTGATGTCCGGCGCCGCCGCTCTCGCGCTCGGCGCGACGCTGCTCTCCCCGGCGCAGACCCTCGCCTGGGGCCAGGCTCCTGCGACGCAGACGCAGAGCTCCAGCCAGAGCGCGGCCCCGGCCGTCGGCCCGCAATCTTTCGCCGATGTCGTCGAGCGGGTGAAGCCCGCCGTGGTCGCGATCAAGACCAAGGCGCTGGAGGCCGGCGGCGGCCCCGAGGAAGGCTTTCCCGGCGCGCCGCCCGAGCTTTCGCCCGACGACCCGCTCTATCGCTTCTTCCGCCATTTCGGCGAGCCTCAGGGAGGCGGACGCGGCCGGCAGAAGCATATGACGCAGGCGCAAGGCTCCGGCTTCGTCATCACCAATGACGGCTATGTCGTCACCAACAACCATGTCGTCGAGAATGCGACGCAGGTGGAGGTGACGTTCGACGACGGCCGCACGCTGCCCGCCAAGATCATCGGAACCGACAAGCGCACCGATCTCGCGCTGCTGAAGATCAGCGACGGCAATAATCTGCCGCATGTGGACTGGGCGAGCTCCAGCCCGCGCGTCGGCGATTGGGTCATCGCGGTCGGCAATCCCTTCGGCCTCGGCGGCACGGTGACGGCGGGCATCGTCTCGGCGCGCGGCCGCGACATCGGCGCCGGCCCCTATGACGATTTCATCCAGATCGACGCGCCGGTGAACCGCGGCAATTCCGGCGGCCCCTCCTTCGACGAGCATGGCCAGGTGATCGGCGTCAACACGGCGATCTACTCGCCCTCCGGCGGCTCGGTCGGCATCGGCTTCGCCATCCCCTCCGAGGTGGCCAAGGACGTCATCGCGGCGCTCAAGGACAAGGGCCAGGTGGCACGCGGCTGGATCGGCGTCTCCATCCAGCCGATCACGCCGGAGATCGCCGAGAGCCTGGGGCTCAAGACGAGCAAAGGCGCGCTGATCGCGCAGCCGCAGCGTGGCGGACCGGCCGAGGCGGCCGGGCTGAAGGCCGGCGACGTGGTGACGGCCGTGGACGGCCAGAAGGTGGACGGACCGCGCGACCTCGCCCGCCGCATCGCGACGCTCGGCCCCGGCAAGAGCGCGGAGCTGACCTATCTGCGCAATGGCGCGGAGAAGAATGTGAAGCTGAAGCTCGGCAAGCTGCCGAGCGAGAAGGAGACCGCCGCCGCCGAATCCAATGACGACGGCGTCGAGCCCGGCGCGGCGCTGGCCGCCTATGGCATAGAGGTCGCCCCGGCGGCCGAGGTGCGCGGCGGCCGCGGCGGCGAGGGCCTCATCATCGTCGGCATAGACCCCAATGGCGCCGCCGCCCAGAAGGGCCTGCGCCAGGGCGATGTGATCGTCGAGGCCAATGGCCAGACGCTCAAAGGGCGCGGCGATCTGCAGGCCGCCATCGACTCGGCCAAGAAGGAGGGGCGCAAATCCGTGCTGCTGCGCGTGAAATCCCCGGAGGGCGCCCGCTTCGTCGCCCTCTCGGTCAATCCGGCGTCGTGACGGCGCTCTAGAGCTTCTTGCGTGATCGGCCCGTTTTGCCCGCCCCCCGTGTAGCGGGCCAGCGCAAAGGAGGCGGCGGGAGGCGTTTCGTCTCCTCTCCCGCCGCGTCAGTCGCGGCAGGTCGGCGCGTATCGCCGGCCTGCCGTTTTTATTCGAGGCGCGCTATATGAGAGAGATGCGAATATTGGTCGTCGAGGACGATTCGGAAGCCGGCGCCTATCTCGTGAAGGCGTTTCGCGAGCAAGGCCATGTCGCCGACCATGCGGCGGACGGGCTCTCCGGCTATGCGGCGGCGGCGGAAGGCCATTACGACGTGCTCGTCGTCGACCGAATGCTGCCCAAGCTGGACGGGCTCTCGCTGATCTCGGGCCTGCGCGAGCAGAAGATCGACACCCCCGCCCTCATCCTCTCCGCGCTCGGCCAAGTGGACGATCGCGTGCGCGGGCTGCGCGCCGGCGGCGACGATTATGTGTCCAAGCCCTACGCCTTCTCCGAGCTGCTCGCCCGCGTCGAGGCGCTGGCGCGCCGCCGCGGCGGTCCGAAGCCGGAGGAGACCGTCTATCGCGTCGGCGATCTCGAGCTCGATCGGCTCGCCCATAAGGTCGTGTCCGCCGGACAGGAGATCGTGCTGCAGCCGCGCGAGTTCCGCCTGCTGGAATATCTCATGAAGCACGCCGGCCAGGTGGTGACGCGCACCATGCTGCTCGAGAATGTCTGGGATTATCACTTCGATCCGCAGACCAATGTCATCGACGTCCACATCTCCAGACTGCGCTCCAAGATCGACAAGGGCCGCGAGACGCCGCTTTTGCACACGATCCGCGGCGCCGGATATATGATCCGTGAAGGCGCTCGTTAGACTCTTCCGCACGACGGCCTTCAAGCTGTCGCTCGCCTATCTGGTGCTCTTCGGCATCGGCGCCGCATTGGTGCTGACGCGCGTGCAGATCAATGTCGAGGACCTCTTCGACGAGCAGACCGCGCAGACGATCGACGCCGACATTCGCGGCCTCGCCGAGCAATATTCGGAAGGCGGCATTCGCCAGCTGGTGGAGGTGATCGAGCGGCGCGTGCGCACGCCCGGCGCCTCGCTCTATCTGGTGACGACCTTCTCCGGCGAGCTGGTCGTCGGCAATATCGCCGAGCTGCCGCCGGACCTGCCGGACGGCACCGAGCTGGTGGAGGCGCGCTATCAGCGGCGCGGCGAGACCGCCGCCCACCATCGCGCCATGATGCGGCTGTTCCAGCTCCCCGGCGGCTTTCGCCTGCTGGTCGGCCATGATCTGCAAGACCGAAAGCTGCTGCGCGGCATATTGCGCCGCGCGCTCGTCGCCTCGCTGTTCTGGCTCATCGCCATCGGCACGCTCGGCGGCCTCATCGTCGCGCGGCGCATTCTGGCGCGGCTCGACAAGCTCTCCGCCTCGGGCCGCCGCATCATGTCCGGCGATCTCGAGCAGCGCCTGCCGCTGATGGGCGCGGACGATGAGCTGGACCGTCTCGCCGGCAATCTCAACGCCATGCTGGACCGCATCGGGCAGCTGATGACGGGGCTGCGCGAGGTCTCCGACAATATCGCGCATGATCTCAAGACGCCGCTGACGCGCCTGCGCAATCGCGCCGACGCCGCGCTGCGCGCCGATCTCGGCGCCGACCAATATCGCGACGCGCTGACCGACATGATCGAGGAGTCGGATGCGCTCATCCGCATTTTCGACGCGCTGCTGATGATCGCGCGCGCGGAGGCCGGCTATTGCAGCGATTTCTCCAGCGATTTCGACGCCGGCCGCGTCGCCGCCGACATTGCCGAAATGTACGAGCCCGTCGCCGAGGAGCATGGCGCGCGCATAGAGCTCGCCGCCGCCGAGGGCCTGACGCTGCGCGGCAATCGCGAGCTGCTCGGGCAAGCGCTGGTCAATCTCGTCGACAATGCGCTGAAATATGGCGCGACCGAGCCGGGCGCCGTCGTCGGCGTCGCGGCGCGAGGGACGAGCGACGGCATAGAGATCGCGGTCTCCGACCGCGGCCCCGGCATAGCGGAGAAGGACCGCGACCGTGTGATCGGCCGTTTCGTGCGGCTAGAGAATTCGCGCTCGCGGCCGGGCTCCGGCCTCGGTCTCTCGCTCGCCGCCGCCGTGGCGCGACTGCATGGCGGGACCTTGCGCATAGAGGACAATGCGCCGGGACTGCGCGTCGTGCTCGCGCTGCCGCGCGCGGCCCAGGCCAAGACTCATGCGCCGAGCACTGCGCCCTCCCCCGCCGTTCCGCTGGCGCCGCCGGCGGAATAGCTCCTCAATCGAGCTCGAATCTGTCCTTGTAGTCCTTGCGCAGCGCGGGGTCCTGATCCTCCTTGCGCAAATGGCAATTGCCGATGACGAGCGTCTCGATCTCCGTGCCCATGAAGCAGGCGAAGGCGTCCTCCGGCTTGCAGACGATCGGCTCGCCGCGCACATTGAAGCTCGTATTGACCAGCACGGGACAGGATGTCAGCGCATGAAAGGCCGAGATCAGCGCGTGATAGCGCGGATTGGTCTCCTCATGCACCGTCTGCACGCGCGCGGAGCCGTCGACATGCGTCACCGCCGGAATGACGCTGCGCGGACGATTCAGCCGTTCTATGCCGAACAGCGCCTCATCCTCCGCACGGGTCGCGAGCCTGTGCTTCGTCGCGACATCGGCGACGAGCAGCATGTAAGGCGAATCCTCGTCGAGATCGAACCAATCGGCGACATGCTCGCGTAGAACGGAGGGCGCGAAGGGTCGAAAGGATTCGCGATATTTCACCTTGAGATTGAGCGTCCGCTGCATTTCCGGCGAGCGCGGATCGGCGAGAATGGAACGCCCGCCGAGTGCGCGCGGGCCGAACTCCATGCGCCCCTGGAACCAGCCCACCGCTCTGCCGTCGGCGAGATCGCGCGCCGTCGCTGCGATGGTCTCCTCATCCGAGAGCGTCGTGAAGCGCGCGCCGCAATCGGCGAGGCGGCGCTCTATGTCGCTCTGCGAATAGGACGGCCCGAGATAGCCGCCCTGCATGGCGTCGCTCTCGCCGCGCGCGGCGCGCGGACGCCCGTTGAATTCATGATAGGCGAGCAGCGCGGCGCCGAGCGCGCCGCCGGCGTCGCCCGCCGCAGGCTGAATCCAGATTCGCTCGAAGCTCTTGTCGCGCAGCACCTTGCCATTGGCGACGCAATTGAGCGCGACGCCGCCGGCGAGGCAGAGATTGCGCGCGCCCGTCTCCGCCGCCAGCGCGCGCGTCAGGCGCAGCACGATCTCCTCCGTCACCGCCTGGATCGACGCGGCTATGTCCATATGACGCTGCGTCAGCTGCTCTTCCGGCGCGCGCGGCGGACCGCCGAACAGGCGATGCAGCTTCTCGCTCGACATGCGCAGCCCTGTGCAATAATCGAAATAGGATTGATCGAGGCGGAATGTGCCGTCATTTTTCAGATCGACGATGTGATCGAGAATGAGGCTCGCATATTTCGGCTCGCCATAGGGCGCGAGGCCCATCAGCTTATATTCGCCGCTATTGACCTTGAAGCCCGTGTAATAGGTGAAGGCCGAATAGAGCAGGCCGAGCGAATGCGGAAAGCGCAATTCGCGCTGCATGGCGAGCTTCGCGCCCTCGCCGAAGGCGACCGATGTCGTCGCCCATTCGCCGACGCCATCCATTGTCAGCACCACAGCCTCATCGAATGGCGATGGATAGAAGGCGCTCGCCGCATGGCTGAGATGATGCTCAGCAAAGAGGAGACGCGCGCGCCAATCGACATTGGGCGCGTGATGCTTCAGCTTTTGCGCGAGCAGAGATTTTTGAAACAGCTTATCGCGCAGCCAAACCGGCAGAGCGGTCGCAAAAGACTGAAACCCGCGCGGCGCGAAGGCCATATAGGTCTCGAGCAAACGCTCGAACTTCACGAAAGGCTTGTCGTAGAAGGCGACGTGATCGATGTCCTTCGCCTCGACGCCAGCGGCGGCGAGGCAATAATCGATGGCGTTGGCGGGGAAGCGCGCATCATGCTTGACGCGAGAGAAGCGCTCTTCCTGCGCGGCGGCGACGATGCGTCCATCCTCGATCAACGCGGCCGCGCTGTCGTGATAGAAGGCGGAAACGCCCAGAATTCGCACGAGCGATCAGAACAGCGTGTAGATGAAAGGCGCGACCGCCGTTCCCTGCAGCAGCATCAGGCCGCCGAGCAGCATCATCACGCCGAGCACCGGCGCCATCCAATATTTCTTGCGGCTCGCGACGAAATCCCACAGCTCGACAACCATATCCATCGCATTCGTCTCCCTGACAGAAATTGCTTTTGCGGTCAGAATTGCTTGCGCATGTCGGAGGCGCCGTCCGCATCGCCACGCCGCGTCCAATAGCTCTCTGCCGCAGGGTCGAAACGCAGCGCGAGCGGATCATGCCCGCGCAGCCGAAACAGAATTGCGATCGGCGTCACCACGCCGAAGAACAGCACGGCCATGACGATCGGATTGACGATTTTGTGCAGCGTCGATCCAAAGGCGAGCCATAGATCATTGAGCGCTGCGAGCCGCTTCGGCGCGATGATGGCGAGCGCTGCGAAAACCGCGGCGACCGCGAGCGCCCAGAGGTGCGGAGAGTCGTTTCGCCACATCGGCGCCAGCGCCAAAATGGTCAGCGCAGCGGCGATCACCAGGCCAAAAGAGCGATCGGAGCCACGCTCGACCGGCCGATCCGAGGTGAGGGTCTCATGCGTCATCTTATGGCGCTATTCCCTGAAAAAACCGTAGAAACGCGTCGTCATCGAAACCTTTCGAGGCTTAGGCGGTGAAAAGCCGAGCGTCAATTACGGGGTATCCCCATCCGCGTCCGCAGATCGATGTAGAAGATTGAGCGGCATGACGTTTCCATGCTCGCATGACTTTGCGCCCCGGTCTCGCGGCGCGGGCGAGCCTGTGGATGACCTTCATGCAATGGGCCGGCGCCGCGCGAATGCGCGGCCGCGGCGCGCTTTCGGCTTGCGCACGACAAAAAAAAGGACCTTAATTCATGGGTTGTCGGAAAGGGGCCTGCAATGACCTCATCCCTTTATATCATCAATCCCGCTGCAGATTTTCCAACCTACTTCGGCGCAGAGATTCTCGTCGCCTCCGGCCGGCCTTCCGGCGTCATGATGGCCGATCTCTCATCGACCACCGTCGCTGCGATGGCGCCGCGCGACTTCGCGATCGAGATCAGCGACGAGGGCGTCGCGCCCGTGAATTTCGATCATGACGCGGATTGGATTTGCGTCACCGGCAAGGTGAGCCAGCGTCGCCGCATGATCGCCATCGCCGACGAATTTCGTCGTCGCGGCAAGAAGGTCATCATCGGCGGGCCCTACGCCAGCCTCAGCCCCGATCATCTCGCCGCGCATTGCGACGTGCTGGTGAGCGGCGAGATCGAGGAGATTTCGGAAGAATTCTTCGCCGATCTGCGCCGCGGGCGGCCGCGTGATCGCTACATCGGCGACAAGCCTTCGCTGGCGACGAGCCCGATCCCGCGCTGGGATCTCTATCCCAATCATCGCGCCATGCTCGGCGCCGTGCAGACCTCGCGCGGCTGTCCGTTCGAATGCGAATTCTGCGACGTCATCCAATATCTCGGCCGCAAGCAGCGCCACAAGCCGATCGCCAATGTGATCGCCGAGCTCGACGCGCTGTGGGCGCATGGCTTTCGCGCGACATTCTTGGCCGATGACAATTTCACCGCCTATCGCGCCCATTGCAAGGAGCTGCTGGAGGCGATGGCGCATTGGCGGCGCAATGGCCATGAGATGGATTTCGTCACGCAAATCTCCATCGACGCGACGCGCGATGCGGAGCTGATGGACATGCTGGTCGAGGCCGGCGTGCATCAAGTGTTCATCGGCATCGAGACGCCCAATCTCGACAGCCTGCGCGAGACTGGCAAGAAGCAGAATTTGAAGATCGACATTCCGAGCGAGGTGCAGAAGCTCATCGACCGCGGCATTTCGGTGATGGGCGGCATGATCGTCGGCTTCGATCACGACGGACCGAACGTGTTTTCGCAGCAATATGAGTTCGCCATGTCGACGCCGATCCCCATCTTCAGCCTCGGCGCGCTGATGGCCTCGGAGGCGACGCCGCTCTTCGACCGCATCGCGGCGGAGGGACGCCTGCTGCAAGGCACTGTGGAGACGCAGGCGGTGCCCTGGGGCTCCAATATTCGCCCGGTGACGATGAGCATGGAGGAGCTGAATTCCGGCCTGCACAATCTCTGCAACGCGCTCTATTCGCCCGCCGCCTTCGGCGAGCGCATGTTGAATTTCATTCACAGCTTTGGCCGCGCGCGCGATTTGAGCGACGCCGAGCTGCCGGAGTTCGAGAGCTTCCGCGAGGTGGAGCGGCAGGCGATGGAGATCGCCGCCGAGGTGCGCCGTCTCGGCGACGCCGAAGGCCGCATGTGGAACAAAGTGTGGGGCGCGGCGCTGCGCAAGCCGGCGACGGCGAAGATCGTCGGCCGCATCATGTTCCAATATGCGCAGGCGCGGCACATGTTCGACCGCGGCAATTATTGGGAGCCGCAATTGGCCTATGCGCCGCCGCGGCGGGAGATGGCGGAGGCCGCAGCGGAGTGACGGTGGGGCCGTACCCTGTCGTCATTCGCGCGGCCTCTCCGCCTTCCTTCTCCCCGTTTACGGGGAGAAGGTGAGGATGAGGGGCTCGGGACGTTTTCCGTCTCTGACTAACGCCCCGAGCCCCTCACCCCAGCCCTCTCCCCGCGCGCGGGGAGAGGGAGCGCGCCGAAACATTCAGCCAAAACCGCGAGCTCGAAGGCTCGCCTCGCACAGCCGTCCTCAATGCAGCGACGTCCGCGCGCCTTGCGTCGAAATCGCACGCGTCGTCGGCCGCACGGGAATGCGCAGCATCACGACTGTGCCGATCCCCTCATGCGAGCGTATGCGCAGCGCGCCGCCATGCAGCGCCATCAGCGAGCGCGCGATGGCGAGGCCGAGGCCGGAGCCTTTCATGCCATTCTCGATGACGGCGATCGGCTGCTCGAAGGGGCGGCCGAGCTTCGGGATGGCGGCCTTCTCGATGCCGCAGCCATCGTCCTCGACGAAAATGGCGACAGAGCGCGCGAGCCGGCGCGCGCGCACGCGCACCGCGCCGCCGGCCGTGGTGAATTTCAGACTGTTGGAAACCAGCACGCCGATCGATTTGACGATCGCGTCGTGATCGCCATAGCAGCGCAGCCCGTCGCGGGCGTCGACGCTGATCTCGACGCGCTTCGTCTCGGCGCTGTGGCGGAAGCGCTCCACCGTGGCGCGCACGGCGCCGGAGACGTCGACCTCGCGCTGGTCTAGCCGCACGCGGCCGGCCTCGAGCCGCGACATGTCGAGAATATCGGTCAGCACATCGAGCAGATAGCGGCCGCCCTGATGGATGTGGTTGCAATATTCGACATATTTGGTCGAGCCGAGCTGGCCGAACACTTGCGCCTGCATCATCTCCGAAAAGCCGATGATGGCGTTGAGCGGCGTGCGCAGCTCATGACTCATATTGGCGAGGAATTCGGATTTGGCCTGATAGGCGGCTTCGGCCTCGCCCTTCTGCAGATGATATTGCTCGGCGAGAGTGGCGAGCTGCTGCGCCTGCGCCTCCAGCGTCTGCCGTGATTTCAGGAGGTCGGCGACGCTCGCCGTCAGCCGGCGCTCGGAGTCGATGAGCTTCTCCTGATTGCGCTTCAGCGCGGTGATGTCCGCGCCGACGGAGACATAGCCGCCGTCCTTGGTGCGGCGCTCGCTGATCTGCAGCCAGCGGCCATCCGCCAGCCGCGCCTCATAGGTGCGCTCGCTCGCCGTCACGGCCGCATCCGAGACGATCTGCGTCTCGGCCAGAGCGGCGGAAGCGCTCGCCATGATGCGCGCATAGCTCGCGCCGGGCGCCGCGGCCTCGGCGGCGAGGCCGTGCAGCGCCAAAAATTTCGAATTGCAGGCGACGAGCCGATTATGCGCGTCCCACAGCACGAAGGCTTCCGAGATCGTCTCTATCGCGTCGCGCAGCCGCATGTCGGCCGTCGCCGCGCCTTCCACCAGCGCGCGCTGCTCGGAAATATCGACGGCGACGCCGACGAGGCGCTTGCCGCCCTCTGGATCGTCGATCAATTCGGCGCAGGCGCGCAGCCACAGAAACTCGCCGCGCGCATTGCGAATGCGGAACTCGTGATCCATGCCGCGCGAGCCGGAGGCGACAATCGTCTCGACGATGGCGACGAGATCGCCATCCTGCGGATGCAGCCGCGTCTTCAATTCGCCGAAGGAGAGCGAGCGCTGCTCGGGATCGAGGCCGAGCAGGCCGAACATCGAATCGGACCAATGGATGCGCCCGCGCGC
This sequence comes from Methylosinus sp. LW4, assembly GCF_000379125.1. Lineage (NCBI taxonomy): Bacteria > Pseudomonadati > Pseudomonadota > Alphaproteobacteria > Hyphomicrobiales > Methylocystaceae > Methylosinus > Methylosinus sp. LW4. Next base: position 1,600,320 of record NZ_KB900626.1, read on the forward strand.
AATGTCCCAATCCCAAAGGCCGCAGCGGCCGGAGCCGAGCGCGGCGTCGACGCGCCGGCGCAGATCGATCTGCGCTCGCTCGGCGAGCGCGGCGCGACGCGCCTCCCGGCGAAAGGCGAGGAGGCCGAGCGCAGTGGCCGTGGCGACAGCGACCGACAGAGCCGCATAGAGGGCGAGAAGGCCCCGCCATTCGGCCAGCGCCGCGTCATAGGAGAGGATGGCCGCCAATTGTCCGCCGCCCTGCCCCGGCGACAGATTGCGCACGGTGGCGAGCGCCTTGCGCCCATCGGCGAGGGTGACGCGCATCACGCCGGCCTTCTCGCCGAATTCGATCAATAGCTGCTCGGCGCCGAGCAGATCGGCGAGCGCGCCGGAGGCGACCAGCGGCGCCGTCGCGGCTACGATATGGCCGGCCCTATCGGCGACGACGACCCGGCGTCCGCGCGTCGCGGCATAGTCCGGCAGCGCCGCCGCGCCGCTGCGCAGCGAGGTCTCCACGTCGCGCGAGACGGCGCGCGCGAAAATCTCGAGCTCCTGCGCCGCCTCCGCCAGAGTGCGCTCATGCGCGGCCTCGGCCAGAAGGAGAAGCAGAGCGCCGAATGCGACGGCGCAGGTTCCGAGCGCGAGCGCCAGCTGGCGCGCGCTCGGCGTTTTCGTGATCAGCCGGCCGATGCTCGAGGAGGCCGCAGCGCTCCATGACGTATCGGCGCAAGTCGTCGTATTGGCCGCGCGCCCACGCGCCATTTTCGTCCATCCCCGCAGTTGGCCCAAGAGGGGGAAAAACGCGCCGCATCCCGCCCCGAATCAGCCCCATTCGAATCCGCTGGCGGGATTTTGTCCAGACCTTAAAAGGACGTAAAGCCCCTCAGCCGAGCGCGCGCGTCGCTATATCCGAGACGTCGGCCGAAAGATCGGGCGTCGACAGAATGCGACGCAGCGTCGATTCGGCGAGCTTGCGGCGGCGCTCCTCCAGCGATCGCCAGGAGCGCAGCGCCGAGAGCAGCCGCGCGGCGAGCTGCGGATTTTTGGGATCGAGCTCCAGCACCACGCGCTCGAGCAGCGCATAGCCGGAGCCGTCCAGCGCATGGAAGCGCGTCGGATTGCCATTGGCGAAGGAGCCGACCACGGCGCGCACGCGGTTTGGATTGGCGAGCGAGAAATCCGCATGCTCCATCAGCCGCGCGATGCGGGCGGTGGTCTCCGCCTCGGGAATGGTCGCTTGCAGCGAGAACCATTTGTCGAGGACGAGATGGTCCTTTTTGTAGCGCTCATAGAAGGCGGCGAAAGCCTCCTCCCGCGCCGCGCCTGGCACATGCGACAGCGTCGCCAGCGCCGAGATGCGGTCGGTCATATTGGTCGCCTCGGCGAATTGCCGCTCGGCCAGCGGACCGCCCGAGGCCGGATCGCCGGCGGCGAGAAGATCGAGCGCGACATTGCGCATGGAGCGCCGCCCGGCGCTGTCGGCGTCCGGCGAGAAGCCCTCCTGCGCGGCGAAGCGGGCGTGCGCCTCGGCGAGCGCCGCGCCCAAATGGCGGCCGAGATCGCGCTTCAGGCCGGAGCGCGCCGCGAAGATCACATCGGGGTCGACGTCCTTGCCGATCTCGCGCGCAACGTCGATCTCGGAGGGCAGAGCCAGCGCCTGCGCGACGAGGCTGGGATCGCCTTCCCCCGCCTCGACGAGCCGCTTCAGCGAGTCGAAAAAGGCGCGATCATCCGACGCCGCGCCGCCGCGCGCGGCCTCTATGCGCGAGAAGATGGAGCGCAGCGCGAGGCTCTGCGCCGCCTGCCAGCGATTGAAGGAATCGCTGTCATGGGCGAGCAGGCGCTCGAGGTCTTCCGCCGATTGCGGCGGCGTGAGGCGCACCGGCGCGGAGAAGCCGCGCAGCAGCGACACCACTGGGCGCGACGGCACATTCTCGAACACGATTCGGCGCGAAGGCGTCGAAAGCTCGACGACGCCGCGGGCGCATTCTTCCGCGCTGGCGCCGCTCTCGCCGGGCGCGGCGGACAGCGTCAGCTCGTCGCCATTCTCGCCGATGAGGCCGAGCGCCAGCGGAATGACGAAGGGCTTCTTCTCATTCTGCCCGGGCGTCGGCGGCGTCGATTGCTCTAGGCTGAGCGTCAGCGTCTTGGCGTTCGCGTCATAGTCGCTCGCCACGGTCACGAGCGGCGTGCCGGCCTGCTCGTACCAGAGCGAGAACTGCGTCAGATCGCGGCCCGAAGCCTCGGCGAAGCAGGAGAGGAAATTCTCGACCGTCGCCGCCGTCCCGTCGAAACGCTCGAAATAGAGGTCCATGCCGCGACGGAAATCGGCGTCGCCGATCAGCGTCTTCAGCATGCGGACGATCTCGGCGCCCTTCTCATAGACGGTCGCGGTGTAGAAATTATTGATCTCATGATAGAGGTTCGGCCGCACCGGATGGGCGAGCGGGCCGGCGTCCTCGGGAAACTGCTGCAGCCGCAAGCCGCGCACATCGGAAATGCGCTTCACCGCGCGCGAGCGCTGATCGGCCGAGAATTCCTGATCGCGATAGACGGTCAGGCCTTCCTTCAGGCACAGCTGGAACCAGTCGCGGCAGGTGATGCGATTGCCGGTCCAATTGTGGAAATATTCATGGGCGATGACCGACTCTATGCCGGCGTAGTCGGAGTCGGTCGCGGTCTCGGGCGAGGCCAGAACATATTTGTCGTTGAATATGTTGAGGCCCTTGTTCTCCATCGCGCCCATGTTGAAGTCGGAGACGGCGACGATATTGAAGACGTCGAGATCATATTCGCGGCCGAAGGCCTGCTCGTCCCAGCGCATGGAGCGCACCAGCGAATCCATCGCATAGGAGGCGAAGGGCTCCTTGCCGCGCTCGACATAGATGGCCAGCGCCACGTCGCGGCCGGAGCCGGTGCGATAGCTCGCCGAAATATGGCCGAGATCGCCGCCGACGAGGGCGAAGAGATAGCAGGGCTTCGGGAAAGGATCGCGCCAGACCGCGAAATGCCGCCCGCCGTCGAGATCACCGGAGGCAACCGGATTGCCGTTGCCGAGGAGGACCGGAGCTTCGCTCTTCTCCGCCTCTATGCGTGTCGTATAGACGCTGAGAACATCCGGCCGATCCAGAAAATAGGTGATGCGGCGGAAGCCCTCCGCCTCGCATTGCGTGCAATAGGCGGAGCCGGAGCGATAGAGCCCGCTCAATTGCGTGTTGGCGGAAGGGTCGACCTCCGTCTCCAGTTCCAGCGTGAAGGGCCCCTCGGGCGGGGCGTGCAGCACGAAGGAATCGGGCGTCGCCTCATAGGCCTCGGGCGCGAGCGGCGCGCCGTCCAGAGCCGCGCGCCGCAAGACCAGCCCGTCGCCATCGAGCGCGAGCGGCGCGCCCGCCCGGCCGGCGGGGTTGCGCCTTATCGCGAGGCGCGCGACGACGCGCGTCTTGCTTCGATGCAGAGAAATATCGAGATCGACCGCGTCGATCAGAAACGCGGGCGGACGATAATCGGCGAGACGAACGGCCTGGGGGGGTGGGTTGCGCATGGGACCTCGATGCCCGTCACACCTACACGCGGCCGCGCGGCTTCGCAACGGAAACGGGACCGCCGCAGCCGATTCACGTCACGCATTGCCGCGGCGGCCGGCCTCGAACAGGAACCATATCCGCCTTTCGGCCTCGTCTATGTAATTCTCCAGCAGGCTCGCCGTGGCGACGTCGCCGCGCTCGTCGCAGATGGAATGCGCCTCGCGCATGCGCGCCGCCAGCGCGCCATTGTCGTCGCGCAGCTCCGCCAGCATGTCCTGCGGATCGACATAATCGGCGTCATTGTCGAGGATGCGCTGCAGCCGCGCGATATGGCCGATCGAGCGCAAGCTCGTGCCGCCGACCTTGCGCACGCGCTCGGCGATCTCGTCCGTCGTCGCAAAAATCTGCGCGCCCTGCTCGTCGAGCAGCAGATGATAGTCGCGGAAGTGCGGGCCGGAGACGTGCCAGTGGAAATTCTTGGTCTTGAGATAAAGGGCGAAAACATCCGCCAGAACCGCGTTCAGCGCGCCGGTGAGGTCGCGCGTCGCCTCGGGCGAGAAGCCGGTCGGCGTCTCGAGCGCGGCCTTTTGGCGGGAACGAATTTCACGGTTTGTCATGCGTCGCTACTCCTCGAGCGGAGGGCTGGATCGCTATGACAAGATATGCCGGCGACTGCGGCTTCCTATGGCCGGGCGCGGATTTTTTGCAGAGCGCGGATTTTCCGCGCGCGCTTCAGCCGGCCGAGACGCTGGGAAGCTCGCTCTCGGGCTCGGCCGCAGCCGGCTCGGCCGCGTGGCGGCGCGTCGGCAGGCGGTGGATGGTCGTCGATTCCTGGTCGTCGTCGCGGTCCATCCGCGACAGATCCTGACGCACCATCAGCACGAAGAGCGCGAAGGCGATAGCCGACATCGTTCCGATCGTCACGTCGAGAATGGAGAAGCGCCACAGCCGCGCCTCCACAACCTGCGGGCCGAGCCAGCAGGCGAACAGGCTCCAGGCCGCGACAAGAATGCGGAACTCCGTCGCGCCCATGCCGCCGTAGGACAGCCGATGCACGCCCGCCGTCGCCACGCGCAGATAGGTGTAGGAGCTCATCAGAAGATAGAGCGACAGCACGAACAGCGCCGACGGAAGCGTGAAATAGGGCGAGACGCCGAGGCCCACGACGATCAGGCTCTGCGCGATCAGATCGCTCGAATGATCGAGCAGGAAGCCGTAGCGCGGACGCTCGATCCCGCGATAGCGGGCCAGCGTTCCGTCGAGCGAATCGCCGAACCAGTTCAGGAACAGGCCCGCCACGACCAGTGCGAGGAAGCCGGCCGACCAATGGCTGAGCGCGAAGCCCGCCGCCGTCACCGCCGCGCCGACCAGTCCGGCCGCCGTCAGATGATCCGGCGTGGTCCAGGCGGGAAGCCGCGGCGCCAGCGCCTGCAGCACGCGCCGCTCGCCGATCGCCAAAAGGCTCGTGTTCAATCGGTTCGCCAAGAAACCCCCTCGAAAACCAAGCCCGCCCTCGTGACCGCGAAAATCTCGCCAGAATCACTACTTCTTTCGCACTGCAATATCTACGCCGGTGAGCTTGCCCCGCGCCCGTCCCCTCCGTCAACCGTTATTGCTACCCTTACGGTAGATTTCTGAGGGGACTATTCCGCCTGCGTCACTTCACCGCAGCGCCGACCGCAGCGCCCTGAATCGCCGGCTGCGTCAGCATGGAGACGAGCTGGAACGCCTTGGCGATCTCCGTCACAGGCGCGTTGGACACATATAATATGTCCTTGTCCCGCATCGCGAACCGACGCGCCGTGAACAGCGCCGCCGGACTGCGCATGTCGAGATGATAGGCCACCGGAACCTGACGCTGTGAGGCCAGCAGCGGAGAAACGGTCGGATAATCCGCGATCACCGCCGTCTGCTCATAGCGCAGCACGAACAGCCCGCTCGGATCGGCGCGCTGGTCCGCGAGGCCGCCGGCCTTGCCGATCGCCTCCTCCAGAGTGATTCCCCGCGCGTCGAAGGGCACCACGGCGTTGGCCCCGGTCGCGCCGGCGACCGTGAAGGTCTGCGGCGTCCGCTCCACCGTCAGCACATCGCCCGGGCGCACGAATATATTCTCGCGCGGATTGGCGAGCAGCGCCTGGATCGGCGCGCGCGCGGTGCGGTCGCCGCGCGTCAGGCTGACGAAGGTCTCATGCACCGGCGAACGAAAGCCGCCCGCCTGGGCGATGACGTCCATCACGCGGTCGCCGCGCAAGGTCAGCGGCACGCGCGCGCCCTGCGTCACCTCGCCCGTCACCGTCGCCGTATTGCTGATGTTGCGCGACACATTGACCAGCGCCTGCGGCTCGATCGCCTTGCCGCGCAGCCGCTCGATGATGACGGCCTCCACCTCCTGCTGGGTGCGGCCGGCGACCTGTATCCGCCCGGCGTAGGGAACCGTCACCGAGCCGTCGCGCCCGACCGTCTGATCGGGAATCGCCGCCGAGCGCGAGCCCGGACTGGTTCGATCCGTCGCCGGCGAGGAGAACAGGCCGCCCGCGGCCGCCTCCCAAAGAGTGATCTGCAACGTGTCGCCGACCCCGATCGGCTGCGAGGCCGGCGGACGATAATCGCCGAAGGAGCCGCGCAGGCCCGGCGCGCCATGCTTGGCCAGCGCCGCCACCACCTGGCCGTCGATCTCGACGAGGGCGAAGGCCGTCTCCGGCTGCGATTCGCTCGGCACGCCGGCGGTCATCACCGCATCGCCCGACGGGCCGCTGCCCGGAAGCAGGCTGCAGCCCGAGAGCGAAGCAGCCGCAAAAACCCCGAAAATACGAAGCGTCTTCAAAACCACGCCGCCCCCGACCAATGCTCCGAGCCGCTCCCGAAGCTTCGCCGCGCGCCCAAATGACCCTGTCTCTTTGGCGAAGACAAGGCCTTCCGCGCGACGCGACCCCTTTATCGCCCGGCTGTGACCCGTTCGCTACAGGCCATGGTTAACAAAAAATAGGACGCTCCGGGAGTCGGAGCGTCCTCGAAAGACACAGAATCGAATGACGCGCGCGACGATAGCGAGCCGCGCGTCAGCCCTTGCCGCGCGCCTGCTCGGCGGCGAGCGACATGCGCACCAGCTCGGAAAGGCTGCCGGCGTTCATTTTCAGCATCACATTGGCGCGGTGGACCTCCACCGTGCGAACGCTGATGCCGAGCTCGCGGCCGATGACCTTGTTCGGCATGCCGTGCAGAAGGCGCTCGAGCACCTCGCTCTCGCGCGCGGTGAGAGTCTGCAGCCGCGCCTCAATGGTCTGCGTCTCGGCGGCGCGGAACTGCTCCTCGCGCTCATAGGCGAGCGCCAGACGCACGCAGGCGATCAGCGCCTCATTGTCGAAGGGCTTTTCCAGAAAGTCGAAAGCGCCCTGCTTCATCGCCTGCACGGCGAGCGACACATCGGCATAGGCGGTGATGACGACGACCGGCAAGGACAAGCGCCGCGCCTTCATCGCCTCCAGCAGCTCTATTCCGGTCATCTCCGGCATGCGCGCATCCGTCACCACGCAGCCGGTGTCGCCCGGCTCCACCGACGCCAGAAGATGGCTGGCGCTCTCATGGGCACGGACCCGAAAGCCGTCCGTGGACAGCAGCAGGCTGAGAGAATCACGGACGGCGTCGTCGTCGTCGACAATATGGATCGTGGCGTCTCGACTCGTCCTCTCCTGCGGAATGGAGCACATCCGCCGAGACGTATCGTCGACGAGCGCGCCCGTCAGCGGCATCTGGACCATGTGCATCGCTCGTCTCGAGAGAAAAAGGCGGCGCATTGACGCGCCGGCGCAGGAAACGCGAAGCATCGTTGCGCATCGCGTGGCGGCGGACAGATCATCATCAAGAACCTCGGAATAACCAACCGCGAAAAAGCTCTGTGCTCGACCCATGCGCCGACTTTCGATCGGCGTGACCCGCGCTATAATCATTATTCGGGCGCTACAGAGATTGACAAACTGGGGAATGCACGTACTCGGGAAACGCGCAGGTGCGAATCACGAACGCATGTTCGATCATCATTCATGCCGCGCGGCGCGCCGCGGCTTTTTCGCGCGCCATGGCGACGACGAGACGCATCTTCCTCGCATGCATGACGGCCGCGACTCTGCACGGAGGCCGAGCGCAAGAGATCGCGCGCGCCCAAGAGATCGCGCGCGCCGATGACGACGGGCGCGCGCAATGGCTGCGGCAGATCGCCGAAGCGCGCGAGCGCTATGACGCTTTCGCGTCGCGCATGGTCGCCGATCTCGACCGCATGGCCGTCAATCGCGCGGAACGCGAGGTGGCGCGGCTCGACGACCCCACATTGCGGCCCGGCGACATTGTGGTCACGGCCACGGGCCTGCTGATGTTCAAAGGCTCCAGCAAATTCGTTCCCGACCTCTCCGATTTCGAGCCGATCGGCGAAGCCCGCGCGCGCCGTTCGGACCATGGCGCGGCGCTGCTCGACATATTGCGCGCCCACGCCCGCGCCGGCCGCTGAAGGCGGATGCGGCAGTTGCTGCGACGCGGCGGATTTCGTGCTACATAGGCTCCGAAAATATCGCCACGCCGGCCTTGAACCGGACGCCGCGGAGAAGACAAATGTTCATTCAGACCGAATCCACGCCCAATCCCGCCACGCTGAAATTCCTGCCCGGCCGCCCGGTCCTCGCCGAGGGCGCGCGCGAGTTCCGCACGCCGGAGGCCGCCGCCGCCTCGCCGCTCGCCGGCGCGCTGCTCTCCATCGCCGGCGTCGAGGCGGTGATGTTCGGCCCCGATTTCGTCTCCGTCACCAAGACCGACGCCGAATGGGCGCATCTGAAGCCGGCCATTCTCGGCACGATCATGGAGCATTTCAGCTCCGGCCAGCCGATCGTCGTCGACGGCGCCGAGGCCGCGCCGGCCGAATTCTTCGATCCCGCCGACGCCGAGACGGTCGCGCAGATCAAGGAGCTGATCGTGACGCGCGTGCGTCCGGCCGTCGCCAATGACGGCGGCGACATCACCTTCCGCGGCTTTCGCGACGGAACCGTCTATGTGGCGATGAAGGGCTCCTGCTCCGGCTGCCCCTCCTCCACCGCCACGCTCAAGAACGGGATAGAAAATATGCTGCGCCATTTCGTGCCCCAGGTCACGTCCGTGCAGCAGGTTTGAGAGGCCGCTTTGAAAGCCGCGCGAAACCCGTCATAATCCGCCGGCAATGAGAATCCTCGCCATCGACACGGCGCTTCCCGCCGTCTCCGCCTGTGTGCTCGATCTGGGCGCCGCCGATCCGCTCGCCGTCGAGACGGCGCCGATGGAGCGCGGCCACGCCGAGGAATTGCTGCCGCTCCTCGAGCGCGTCGTCGCGGCGGCAGGCGGCGGCTTCGGCTCCATCGATCGGGTGGCGGTCACGGTCGGGCCGGGCTCTTTTACCGGCATCCGAATCGGACTCGCGGCCGGCCAGGCCATCGCCCTCGCCGTGAAGGCGCCCATCGTCGGCGTCTCCACGCTGGCGGCGCTGGCGGCGCCTTATGTCCTGCTGCCCTATGACGGCGTGGTGGCGGCGGCGATCGACGCGCGCCATGGCCAAGTCTATGTGACCGCCTATGGGCCGGACGGCCGCACACTGCTGTCGCCGCGCCGCGTCGGCGCCCATGAGGCGCTGCGCGCGCTCGGCTCCGGCCCGCTGCGGCTGATCGGCTCCGGCGCGCCGCTGCTGGCCGAGGAAGCCCGCCTCGCCGGCCTCGAGGCGGAGGTCGCCAGCCGCGCGCCGGCGCCCGATATCGCCTTTGTGGCCCGGCTCGGCCTCGTCGCCGATCCGGCGACCGCGCCGGCGCGCCCGCTCTATCTGAAGGCCCCGGACGCCAAGCCGCTGGAGCGCTCGCCGCAGGAGCGCGCGCCGCAAGACGCCCCCGCGGGCGCATGAGCTCCAGCGTCATGAGCTTGTTCTCGACCTTCTTTCCGAAGCCCCATTATGTGATCCGCCCCATCGGCGCCGATCACGCCTATGATTGCGCCAAGATTCACGCGGGCTCCTTCGCCTTCCCCTGGTCGAAGATCGATTTCGAGAGCCTTTTGACCGACCGCACAGTGCTGGCCGACGGCGCGATGAACGAGCGGCTGCTCAAGGACGAGATGGGCGGCATGGCGCTGTCGCGCCTGCTGCCGCCGGACGCCGAGATTCTGACATTCGCCGTCGATCCCGCCCGCCGCGGCGTCGGACTCGGAAGGGCGCTGCTCGCGGCGCATCTCGGCAATCTCGAGCGCGGCGGGGCGCGCCTCGTCTTCCTCGAGGTGGGCGAGGACAATGCCGCGGCGCTGAAGGTCTATGAGAAGCTGGGCTTCAAGACGATCGGCCGGCGCGAAAATTATTATCAGCGGCCCAATGGCGAGCGTCAGGCGGCGCTGACCATGCGGTGCGAGCTGTGAGGCTCCGTCACTCGAGCCGCACCAGAAGCGTGCCGCCGAAGTAGCGCGGCGCATTTTGCATGCCGACGGTCGCCTGTGTCGTGGCGTTGCCTTGCGACCACGCCGTAATGTACCGCTGATCGAAGACATTCTTGGCCCATAGCGACACGGTGTATTTTTGGTCGTCGGTGCGTAGGCCGAGGCCTGCATTCACGATCGAATAGGCCGGCTGCCAGTATTGAAGCACGGAAAACGGGTGGGTCAGCTGAGTCTTGTCCTGCCAAGCGAGATTGACATAGCCGAATCCTGTGATCGAGCGCTCCCAATCAGAACCGAGATCCTGAAAAACAGGTCCCAAAGGATGCTCGTAATTGACGCCCACATTGAGCGCCCATTTCGGCAGATTCTCCCAACGCGTGTTCGAACGCGACAGGGTCAGGGGCGCCTTGACGAAGCCTGCCGGAGTCGGATTGGGCGTCGGCCATATCCAATCGGACGGCGGAGCCGCGTTCGAATAATCGATGTAACGCGCCTCGGTATAAGCCCCATTGAAGCTGAACCACAGCCTCTCGAGCGGTTTCCATCGGCCGGTGAACTCGAAGCCGCGCAGCCGGACATGCGGCACATTTCCCATATAAGTCAGGCGCAGGGGCTGCCCGGTGCTATCTGAATAGCTCGTGTCGACCTGCGAGGCCTGAAAATTGTAGATATCGGTCCAATAGAGGTTGAAATTGGCGATGAGCTTTCCGTCGAGCCAATTCGTCTTTGCGCCGAGCTCATAGTCCCAATTGCTTTCGGCCTTGGTGATGACGGGCTGAAACCCCTTGAATGTCGCACCGGAGAGAATCGGCAGGGCCGCGACATTCGCCGCGCCCGCCTTCTCGCCTCGTCCGACCAGGCCGAATAGGAGTATATTGTCGCTATATTTGAAGGACGGATTGAATATTCCAGTCAGCATATTGCGGGTCGCGCGCGTTCCGCCGGTGTCGAAAAAGCCGGATCCGAGCGCGCCACGAATGGCCGTGTCCACTTGCGCCGGCGAGAATTTGACGCTCGAAGCCTCTTCCCAGCCGAAATCGGAACCTTCTTTGCTCTCGTAGCTGTCTCGCAAGCCGAAAGTCAGCGACCACAGCTCGTCGAGATGGTAGGTTCCTTGTCCAAATCCGGCGGCCTGAAAGGTCGTCGATTTTCCGTCCTTGTGATAAATGAAGCCATTGAGCAGCGCGGGGTCGGTCGTTGGAGAATTGTACCATCGCGCGGCGTCAGACCCAAAGTCATTATGGCTATAAGACCAAAATTTCTCGTAGAATAGATAAGTTCCGAATTGCCACTCCAAGGCAACATCCTTCGCAGAAGCAAAACGAAACTCCTGAGAATATTGGTCTACATATGTATTAACCGGGCTATTATTTATCTCTAAAGTCTGGAATCCTGTCATTGGACCATGGGGATGCGTCAGAAACGCGCCCCAAGCGGTGATCGACGTCAGCGTGTTCTCGCCAATCTGCCAATTCAGCTCATTCGACGCCCCGATCGTGCGAGTGTGATGCGTGCCGCCACGCGTGTAATATGGCTTATAGGGATCAGTCGTGAGAAGGACGCGGCCGAGCCGCGACCATAGAGTTTGCGAATATGGCGCCGCCAGTGTCCCATTGGCGAAGAGCTGCGCCGAATCGCCGAATGGCCCGTTCAGAAAGCTGTTGTACTCGTCCGACATCAGCCGAAAGAAAATCAGCCTGTCGGTGACGTTCTCGCCGACATAGAGCAATTGACCGCGTGCGCCCCAGCGATTGTTGTTCAGGACCTCGGCGCCGGTGTTCTGATCGCGGATCCAGCCATCGCCCTTGTCGAGGTAGAAGGTGGCGCGATAAGCGAGCTTGTCGTCTACGACCGGCCCTGTGACATTCAATTTCTCGATAAAATGAGTGTAGTTTGCAAAGGAGGTCTCGAATGTGGCCCGACGTTCGAAGGACGGAAGCTGAGTGCGGACGATGACATTGCCGACCGTCGTGTTCTTGCCGCCGGCCGTGCCCTGCGGACCGAGGCCGAGCTCGAAAGATTCGAGCTCGACATAATCGGCCCATTGGAAGCCGACATGCTTGTAGAAGACATTGTCGACGACGAATCCCGTCTGCGACTCGACGCCCGCGGCAGTTCCGACTCCTACGCCGACCCCGCGAATAGCGGGGGTCGTCGTCTGCGGATTGGCGATGTTCGGCCGATAATTCGGCACCAGTTGCGAAAAGTCGGACAGACGCTCCAGATGTTCCTCTGTGGCCTTCTCGCCCGCGACAATCCCGGCCGAGCGGGGCGTCTTCAACAGGACTTTCTCCTCCTGTCGGGTCAATCCATTCTCGCTCTTGGCGCCGACCTGGACGTCCTCGACCACAGCGTCTTCCGCTTTCGCTGCGAACGCCAACGCCAGAGCGCCGACGGCGACGCCGGAGAGTAGAAAACGCGAAAACGTGATCACGGTCATCTCGAGGCCCCAAATAATTAATATTTCCTATCGGCTTAATATTTTTATTGCCGAGCCGTCAAGGCTACGCTCGCGTCGCTGGAGATGGCGGAACGCCCGGCTGTCACGAAACCGTCGTTCGCGCGTTAGAGACAGGGCCATGCCTTATCTGCGCGCGCTCGCTTTCGTCCTGGCGATGACCGGGGCCTTCGTCTTCTTCGTTCCCGTCCAATGGATGGCGCGGAGACGGCGCTGGGAGCTGCGCCACAATATTCAGACCGGCTTTTGCCGGGTAATGTGCGCCATCATCGGCATAGAGGTCCGCGAGAGCGGCCGGCTCGCCGGCGAGAGCCCGCGATTCGTCGTCGCCAATCATGTCTCCTGGACCGACATCATCGCCCTCGCCAGCCGCTATCCGCTGGTCTTTCTGGCGAAGTCAGAGGTCTCCTCCTGGCCGGTGCTGGGCTTTCTCGCGCGGCTGCAAGGCACCGTCTTCGTCGAGCGCGGCAATCGACGCGCGATCCCCATCGTCAATGCGGCTCTGGCGGAACGGCTGCGGCAGGGCGACGATATCGTGGTCTTCGCGGAAGGCACGTCGAGCGACGGCGCCGGCGTGCTGAAATTCAACGCCTCGCATTTCGCCATGTTAAGCGATCTCGCCGCCACCAATGCGGCCGCGCCCACACTCGCTCCGGCCGCCATTCTCTATACGGAGCGAAAAAGCGCGCCCGGCGGCCGGCTGGACGTCGGCTGGTACGGGGATATGACTTTCCTCCCACATTTATGGAGTCTGATGAAGCGCGGCGGCGCAAAATGCCATATATTGTGGGGCGAGGCCGTGGACCCCGGCTCCGGCGACCGCAAGGCTCTCGCCGCCGCCACCGAGGCGCGCGTGCGAGAACTTCTGGCGACGGACGTTGCGGGCCGGGAAAGCAAGAGTAATATCGCCCCGGCGCGAGCCCCCGCCGCCCGTTGAGGAGAAACCGAGATTTCCGACGCCGCATCGAAGCCCGCGCCCGCCTTATCCCTCGAGCAAGCGCCGGGAGCCGTGGGACCCGCGAAAGCCTATGTGAAATCATATGGCTGCCAGATGAACATCTATGACGCGACGCGCATGGCCGATCTGCTCACGGCGCGCGGCTATGCGGAGGCCGCCGATGAGGACGACGCCGATCTCGTCGTGCTGAACACCTGCCATATTCGCGAGAAGGCGACGGAAAAGGTCTATTCCGAGCTCGGCCGCCTCGCTCGGGTGAAGAGCGAGCGCAGCGCCGAAGGACGGGACTATCGAATCGTCGTCGCCGGCTGCGTCGCCCAGGCGGAGGGAGAGGAAGTGCTGCGCCGCCAGCGCGCGGTCGATCTCGTCGTCGGGCCGCAGAGCTATCACCGCCTCTCTGATCTCCTGACCCGGGTCGAGGTCGGCGAGCGCGTCGCCGAGACGGATTTCGCCGTCGCCGACAAGTTCGAGGCGCTGCGCCGCGCGGCGGCCGCGGGCAAGCGCGTGCGCGACGTCACGGCCTTCGTCACGGCGCAGGAAGGATGCGACAAATTCTGCTCCTTCTGCGTGGTGCCCTACACACGCGGCGCCGAAATATCGCGTCGCCCGGAAGAGATCGTCGAGGAGGCGGAGGCGCTGGCCGCCGCCGGCGTGCGCGAGCTGACCATCATCGGCCAGAACGTCAACGCCTATAGCGGCTCGGACGAGAATGGCGCGCCCTGGTCCCTGCCCCGCCTGCTGGCGCGGCTGGAGCGTATCGAAGGCGTCACGCGGCTGCGCTACACCACCAGCCATCCGATCGATATGACGCAGGAGCTGATCGACGCCCATGCCGAGCTGCCGACTCTGGCGCCCTTCGTGCACCTTCCGGTACAATCCGGCTCGGATCGCATTTTGAAAGCGATGAACCGACGCCATGACGCGGGCTTTTATCTGGACATTGTCGCGCGGCTGCGCGCGGCGCGGCCGGATATCGCGCTGTCCTCCGATTTCATCGTCGGCTTTCCCGGCGAGACCGACGCGGATTTCGAGGCGACGCTGGCGCTCATTCGCGCTGTCGGATTCGCGTCCACTTTTTCGTTCAAATATTCGCCGCGCCCCGGCACGCCGGGCGCCGAGCGCGCGGATCAGATCGACGAGCGCGTCAAATCCGAGCGGCTCGCCATTCTGCAGGCGCTGGTCGAGGAGCAGCGGCAGGCGTTCAACGCCGCCACTGTCGGCCGCACGGTCGAGGTCCTGTTCGAGAAGCCCGGCCGGCACGAGGGTCAGATCGCCGGCAAGAGCCCCTATATGCAGCCCGTCCATGCGATGGGCGGCCTGGAGCTGATCGGAAAGACTCTGCCGGTGACGATCGTCGCCGCCGGCTCCAATTCGCTGGCCGGCGGCATCGTCGACCGAACGAGCCTTGAAGCTGCGAGGGAGGCCGCCCTGTGACGCTCGACCGCGAGAGACGGGTCTTCGAACAGCCGGACGCGCCGCGTTCGGGCGAGCCGGAGGCGGAGATCACGCTCGCCTTCGAGGATAATCGTTACGCCTCGCTGGTTTTCGGCCTCTATGACCAGCATCTCGCCAAGATCGAGCGGCGCCTTGCCGTCTCCTGCTTCGCCAATGGCAATCATGTCACGCTGAAGGGCCGCGCCGAGGCCTGCGAGCAGGCCCGCCGCGTGCTGGAGATTCTCTACGGCCGCGTGCAGCTCGGCCAGAAGGTGGGATTGGGCGACGTGGACGGCGCCATTCAGGAATCAGCTCGCCAGGGCAGCCTCTTTCCCGAGGCGGAGCCCGGCCGCGCGGTCTTCGAGCAGGTTTCGACGCGCCGGCGCGGGCCGGTGCGGGCGCGCAACCTCGCCCAGGATCTCTATCTGCGGGCGCTGAAGCGCTACGAGCTGGTGTTCGCCGAAGGGCCGGCCGGCACGGGCAAGACCTGGCTCGCCGTCGGCCATGCGGTCTCGCTGCTCGAGCAGGGCGTGGTCGAGCGCATCATTCTCTCGCGCCCGGCCGTGGAGGCCGGCGAGCGCTTGGGCTTCCTGCCCGGCGACATGCGCGAGAAGGTCGACCCTTATCTGCGGCCCATCTATGACGGCCTCCATGATTTCATGGATCCGCGCATGGTGGAGCGCGGCATTCAGACTGGCATGATAGAAGTGGCGCCGCTCGCCTTCATGCGCGGGCGCACGCTCACCAAGGCCTGCGTTTTGCTAGACGAAGCGCAGAACGCCACTTCCATGCAGATGAAAATGTTCCTCACCCGTCTCGGCGACGGATCGCGTATGATCATCAACGGCGACCCATCGCAAACCGATCTGCCGCCCGGCCAGAAATCCGGGCTGAGCGAGGCGATCGCGCTGCTCTCCGATATCGAGGGCGTCGGAAGGGTGAAATTCGCCGAGGGCGACGTGGTGCGCCACGACCTCGTGCGGCAAATCGTCGGCGCCTATGAGGCGGCCGGACGGGAGAAGGCGAAGCCTCGAGAATCATGAGCGTCGCGATCGACATTATCGTCACTGCGCCCTGCTGGGATCAGCAGGCCGGGCTCGACGAACTGACGCAGAGTACCGTGCGCGAGTGCGTCGCCCAGACGGCGGCGCCGCTCGCGCCGGGCTGCGAGCTGAGCGTCAACTTCACCGATGACGCGACGATCCGTGAATTGAACGCGCAATGGCGCGGCATGGACAAGCCCACCAATGTGCTCTCCTTCGAGACGCCCGGCCCGCTCGCGCGCCGCATGGCGCTCGGCGATATCGTCATCGCGCATGAGACGGTCGCGCGCGAGGCGGCGGAGCAGGACAAGAGCTTCGACGCGCATCTCACCCATTTGCTCATTCATGGATTTCTGCATCTGATCGGCTACGACCATCAAGCTCCACGGGAGGCCGAAGAGATGGAGGCGCTGGAGCGCCGCATAGCGGCGGCGCTCGGCCTCAATGATCCTTACGAAGGCTCCGAGCTCGTGGCGGAGGCTTCATCCAAAGGAAAATCGAACGGCGATGTCTAGGACGGATAATGGCGAGCACGCGGCCTCGAGGCGCGAGCAGCGAAGCGGCATCGTCGATCGGCTGCGCGCGCTCATCGGGCTCGGCTCGCCCTCGGTGCGCGAGGACATAGAGGAGGCGCTGGAAGGCGCCGCCGGCGATGTGACGCCGCATGAGCGCGTGCTGCTGAAAAATGTGCTGGCCCTGCATGATCTGCGCGTCGCCGACGCGATGATCCCGCGCGCCGATATCGTCGCCGTCGCGCAGGACGCCACGCTCGGGGAGACGCTGGCGCTGTTCCGCAACGCCGGCCATTCGCGCCTGCCCGTCTATGGCGACACGCTCGACGATCCGCGCGGCATGATCCATATTCGCGATTTCGTCGACTATCTCGCCTCGCTCGCCGAGCGCGCCGAGCCCGTGACGGCGGAAGCGCCGGCGCCGAGCGAGCATGCGCCGACCGTCTCGCTCGCCGCGATCGATTTTTCCGCGGAGCTCTCCACCGTCACCGTGCTGAAGCCGGTGCTCTATGTGCCGCCCTCCATGCCGGCGCTCGATCTTTTGGTGAAGATGCAGGCGACGCGCACGCATCTCGCGCTCGTTATCGACGAATATGGCGGCACGCATGGTCTCGTCACGATGGAGGACATCGTCGAGATGATCGTCGGCGACATAGAGGACGAGCATGACGTCGACGAGGAGCCGCGCATAGAGACCGTGTCCGACGGCGTCTATCTCATCGACGCCAAGGCCGATCTCGAGGAAGTCTCGCAGCGGCTCGGCGTCGATTTCACGCCGGAGGACGACGGCGCCGAAGTGACGACGCTCGGCGGGCTCGTTGCCTCGCTCGCCGGCCATGTGCCGATGCGCGGCGAGATCGTGCCCGCGCCGGTGGACGGCTGGGAATTCGAGATCGTCGAAGCCGATCCGCGCCGCGTCGCGCGCCTGCTGGTTCATGCGCCGAAATAGGCGCCAGCGTCATCGAAGCCGAACGGTTTTAAAAGAGCGAGCCTGAAGGCTCGCAGTCCAGGAGAGCGCTCGAACAGCCGCGTTTGGACCGCGAGCCTTCAGGCTCGCTTCTCGAGACACGTCGATCCATCCGACGCGGACACAGACATTCGCGTCATTCTCCCCATAGAGAGAATGACGCGCGCCAATGACATGCTTCAAACGCGCAGCGACGCGACCCGCCGCCCAGCGCCAATGGCCGCACAGACGAGGGCAAGGGCCCAGAGCCCGAAGAATGCGCCGGCGTTGATGGCGAAGATGCGCGCGACGCTGGCGAGCGCATAATGCGAGACATCTCCGCCCACCGCGCGGGTGATCGCGAAGAGCGCGCCCTCATAAACGAGAAAGCTCGCAGCGAGCGCAGCGAAGGGCGCGCCGGCGCCGATCGACATGCGCACCGCAAAACGCGCGGTCTCGCAGCAGATGAGCGCGATGAGTCCGAGCGCGCCGCCCCAGGCGAGAGTCTCGAAGTCCAATGGATAATGCAGCATGGTGAAGCCGACGAGCTGATTGGCGAACCAGATCGCCGCCGTCAGCGCCAGCGCATTGCGCCGCGCGCTCGTCAGCGCCGCAATGGCGGCGAAGCCCGCGAGCGGCGCCGCGCAAGCGAAAGCCAGCGAGAAGAAGGCGCCGACGAGAATGAGCGCGCCGCTCCACAGCAGATTGCGCTCTTCGATGATGGGAAGTGAAAGCCTTGTCATGCGATGCTCCATATTTATGAGCGGGGCGGACGCCCTGCTCTGCCGAAGATCAATGCGCTGCCCGATCGAGCGGATCGGCCTCGACGAGCCCGAGCCAGCGCGCCCGCAGCGCATCCCACAATGAGAGCCGCGACCAATCGGGCTCACGCAGGACTTTTTCCGTTTCTGGATGCAGAAACGGATTGGGCAAGAGCACGGCGAGCTGCTGCTCATCCGCGCCATTGAACAATTGCAGGCTCCAGGACATGGGAACGCATGTCCCCGAGAAGCGCCGATGCAGCTCCGCGCGCGCCGTGCGCCTGTGCCGCGCGAGTTCCGGCGGCGTCGGCCGGCTGCGCGGTCCTTTCGTCTCGCCGATGCAGACATGAAAATGCGTCTGCCCGAAAGCAATGGTGAGATAGCCATCGAGAAGACCGATATGCGTCGGCGCCTGATCGACATGAATCTCGAAGGCCGCGCCTTGAATGATCGGCCCGAACACGATCTCGCGCCAATGATTTTCGAAGAGATCGCGCAGCAGCGCTTCGAGGCTCGGCGCGTCGGTCGGCAGCGCGAAGACATCGACCGGCGTTCCATCCGGCTCCAGGCGCCGTTGCGGCGTCGCATTCGTCATCGGTTCATTCTCCCTTAAAACCTCGTCACCAGCTGAATTTCACGCCGCCATAGATAGAGCGTCCCGCCGTTCCGTAATTGAAGACTTCCTCGTAGCGCGCATCATTGACGTTCTCGATCCGCGCGAACACAGACATGCGTTCGTCGATCTTGTAATCGGCGAAGAGATCGAGCTTGGCGTAAGGCACAAGCGTCACGCGCTGCGAGAAAATATAGTCATAGTCGGGATTGGGGCCGACGTAGCTGAGGCGCGCCTCGAGTTCCAGCCCTGCGATTCCCGTGTAGATGAGGGAGCCCGTCGCTTTGTCGCGCGGCCGGCGGAACAGGCTGCGCTGCGTCGTCAGATTTTCCGCGGCGAGATGCGTGTAGCTGGCGCGCAAGCGCCATTCGCCGGGAACGACGATCGCCTCGCCGGAGAATTCGACGCCTTTCGTGCGCGCGCGGCCGACATTGTAATAGCAGCCGAAAGCCTGTGCCGCAGAACAGCTCGGCGCGCGGCCGAATTCGATGATGTCACGAAAGCGATTTTCGAACAGCGACACGGAGGCATAGAGACGCTCGCCGAACAAGGATTGATCGACGCCGACGTCATAGCCGACGCTCGTTTCCGGCGCGAGCGCCGGATCGCCATATTGACTGAAGCGCTGATAAAGCGAGGCGACGCGCGCGCCCGTGCCGGCGCTGCCGCGCAATTTGGTCCCGGTCTCCTCGAGGCGGTAAGCGGCGGTGGCGCGCCATGTCGCGAAGGTGCGGTTCTGATCGACGGCGTCGATACGTCCGCCATAGGAGAGATCGACGCGCTCGAGCATTGTGAACTTATGCTGCGCGAAGCCCGAATGCGTCGTCTGCGCAGCGTCGATCGGCGTGAATGTGGTCGGCGGAACCGGGTCCTGCGACGTGCGGACAGACTCCGTCTCATTGCGCGCGCCGAAGGTCAGCAGGCCGAATCCGCCAAGCGTGAGATCGCCCTGATATTCGAAGCCGCGCCGCGTTCCACGATAGCCGCGCCGGCAATTATAGGCGTCGAAGCTCGCATCATAGCAGGAGCGCGCCTGCCAGACGTCTCTGCTCGTCACATTGGCGAAGAGGGTGAAGCGATTGTGTAATGCGCGATCGAACATGTCGGCGTCGACGCGCGCAAAGCCTTGCGCGAATGTCGCATGCTGGTGGTTCTGCGGATCGTAGACGTCGATCGCCGAGAAGGAATAGGGATTGTCGAAGCGGATCGCGCTGTCATAGCCGTAGAAGCCGGCCTCGACCGCGACATCCTCATTCACGCGATAGCCGAGGCGCGCGCTGGCGCCGCCTTTTCTGGTCGGATCATTGGGCGGCAGAGGCGGCAGAGGCGTCTTGCCGTCGCCGATCGTCAGCGGGCGCGCAATGCGATAGCCATAGCGCGGATGGCCGTCGATCGTCAGCGCATCGATCGCGAATGCGTACCACAAGCGATCCTCGCTTCCCGAGACGCGCGCGCGCAAATGTCCGGTTCCATAGGAGCCGCCTTCCAGAGAGAGAGACGCGCGCGGCCGCCCCTCGCCTTTGCGCGTGACGATGTGAATGACGCCGCCCATCGCATCAGAGCCATAGAGCGCCGATTGCGGACCGCGCAGCACCTCTATGCGCTCTATGTCCGTGGCGACGAGGCCGCCGAGATCGACGGAGCCGTCGGTAGAGGAAGGATCGCCGATGCGCACGCCATCGACGACGACGAGCGTCTGGCCGGGCGTCGCGCCGCGTAGAAACACCGAGGTCTGCGCGCCGGGACCGCCCGTCTCATAGAGATCGAGGCCGGGCGCGCCGCGCAGCGCCTCGGTGAGGCCGGTCGCGCCGCGCTTCTCGATCTGCGCGGACGGAATGACGGTGACGGCGGAGGAGGATTTGTCGACGCGCTCCTCGACGCGATCGGCGGAGACAATGGTCGCCGCGCCGATCTCGACCGTGGGCAGAGCCTCCTGTCCCGCAGCGGAAGCGGGAAGGAAAAGCGTGGCGGAAAGAAACGCAATATGAGAAGCAGCGCCCGCGAGGGCGGCCCGATGGGACAGGGAGGACATTGCCGGAAGACTCGCAGCAGACGTGGGCCGTCACTGCGAAAGGTCGCGACCCTCTCGCGCATAGCGAAAAGGGGCTCGGCCGCCTCGGTGCACCCCGCCCGACGCTATCGCGCGTGACCACGACTGATGGCAGGTCTCCTGGCTCGCGGGTCAGCGCCTTCGGATCGCCTTCCCGGAGCGTCTGCTCCAGTGGCTCGTTTGATCCTCGGCTCGCCGCTCACAGTTGCGGGGGCAGCCGCGGCTTCGCGCCGTCGCCGGCGCTCACCGCATTCCCTTTTGATCCCTCGAGAGGGAACCATCGCCTTTCAATAGAGCCGCACAGCGCTCCCCTGTCAAGCACGCGGAACGAAGCCGCGCCCGGCGCGTTGGCACAGCGGCGGGACTCGTCCCAGGAACTCGCGCCCGGAACTCGCGCCATGGAAAATTCGATTAGAATTTCGGAGAAGATCAATGAGCGCCATTCACCTCGTCGCCACCAATGACCTGCCGCGCGCCAAAGTCGGCGGCGTGGACGATCCGAGCGTGCGCTGGGCGGGCGCCTTCGCCTCCTGCGGCGAGCATGGCGCGACGCAATCCTCGACCATCGTCTATGAGATCGAGCCCGGCGGACGGCTCGGCTGGCACACGGACGCCACCGAGGAGACCCAATATATTCTCGGCGGCTGCGGCGAGTTGCGCGCGGAAGGCGGCGTCGTCCATCATGTGCGGCCGGGCGACGTCTTCGTCATTCCGACGCCGCTGCGGCATGATCTCGTCAACACGGGCGAGGAAACGCTGCGCGCCGTCGCCTTCTTCGCGGCGCCGATGTTCACGCAGCGTTTCGACAATGTGATGATCGCGCCCGACGTGCATGTGCTGGGCACGCCGAACCGCGCAGGCTGAACGCCTCACATATTGCCGAGACAGACATATTTGATCTCGAGATAGCTCTCTATTCCGTATTTGGAGCCCTCGCGTCCCATGCCCGATTGCTTCACGCCGCCGAAAGGCGCCGCCTCGCTCGACATCAGCGACTCGTTGACGCCGACCATGCCGAACTCCAGCTGCTCGGCGACGCGGAACACGCGCGCTATGTCGCGGCTGTAGAAATAGGCGGCGAGGCCATAATGCGTCGAATTGGCGAGGCGGAGCGCCTCCGCTTCATCCTCGAAAGTGGTGATCGCGGCGACAGGGCCGAAGATCTCCTCCGCGAAAATCTGCATGTCCGGCCGCGTGTCGAAGAGCACGGTCGGCGCATAGAAATTGCCGCCGAGCTCATGGCGTCCGCCGCCGGTCAGCACTTTCGCGCCGCGCGCGCGGGCGTCGGCGACGAGACGCTCGACCTTCTCGACCGCCGCTTCCTCGATCAGCGGACCGATGACGACGCCGGGCTCGACGCCGCGCCCGACCTTCAGCCTGGAGGCCGCCTCGGCGAGCTTGGCGCCGAAGGCCTCGGCGACGTCTTTCTGCACGAGGAAGCGATTGGCGCAGACGCAGGTCTGGCCGCTGTTGCGATATTTGGTCGCGAGGGCGCCCTTCACCGCGAGATCGAGATCGGCGTCGGCAAAGACGATGAAAGGCGCGTTGCCGCCCAGCTCCATCGAGCATTTCTGCACATTCTCCGCCGCCTGGCGCAGAAGAATCTTCCCCACCTCGGTCGAGCCGGTGAAGCTGATCTTGCGCACGGTCGGGTTGGAGGTGAGCTCGGCGCCGACGCTGGCGGGGTCGTTGGTCGTCACCACATTGAGCACGCCGTCCGGCACGCCCGCGCGCTGCGCGATCTCGGCCATCGCTATCGCCGAGAGCGGCGTCAGCTCGGCCGGCTTCACCACCATTGTGCAGCCGGCGGCGAGCGCCGCGCCGGCCTTGCGCGCGATCATGGCGGAAGGGAAGTTCCAGGGCGTGATCGCGGCGGTGACGCCGATCGCCTGCTTGAACACGAGAATGCGCTTCTCGCGCGCCTGCTGCGGAATCACATCGCCATAGACGCGGCGGCCCTCCTCCGCGAACCAGTCGAAATAGGCGGCGGCATAGGCGATCTCGCCGCGCGCCTCGGCGATCGGCTTGCCCTGCTCCGCGGTGATGATCTGCGCGAGGCGCTCCTGATCGGCAAGCAGCAGATCATGCAGGCGCCGCAATATTTGCGCGCGCTCCTTGGCCAGCTTGCCGCGCCAACCGGGCAGCGCGCGCTCGGCGGCCTCGATCGCGCGGCGCGTCTCGGCTGCGCCCAGGTCCGGGACCTCGGCCAATACCGCGCCCGTGGCCGGATCGCGAACGGTGAAGGTCGCGCCATTGTCGGCGGCGACGAAGGCGCCGTCGATGAAGGCCTGGTGGCGGAACGGGCGGGGCTCTCTGGTCATCTCGGCTGCGCTCCCGACGCGATACGAAAGGGGCCATCGAATACGGCGCCTTGGCCAGCGGACACAACATTTAGCTTCCGCAAATCTCGCGGGGGCCCGCTCGCCAGCGGTCCCGCTGCCCGAAAAGCGGCGTTTTCCTCGCGTATCCGGCGCCCTCCCGCGGAAGGCGGAACCGCGGCCCCGGCTCGCGCGTCATATGGGAGGCGACTGCAATCTCATATGGCTTCATCCCGAAAATCCGACATAATCGCGGGATTCGCGTGAGCTGCCGCGCTCACGCCAGCCCTGACGCCCCGAAAGCGAGATCACCTTGGCTGAAACACGCAATTTTCTTCCTGTGACGCGCCGCCGGGCGCTCGCCGCCCTCTCGAGCCTCGCCGGGCTCGCCCTGCCGGGATGGGCCATCCGCCCCGCCTTCGCCGAAGCCGCGCCGGGCGAGACCGAGAGCCATGGGCTCTCCATCTTCGGCGAGCTCGCCGAGCCGGCGGATTTTCCGCATTTCGCCTATGTGAACCCCAAGGCGCCCAAGGGCGGAACGCTGGTGATGGAGCCGCCGCCGCCCGAGAAGAACAGCTATGATTCGCTGAATCCTTATATTCTGCGCGGCAATCCGGCGGCGGGCGTCGGGCTCATCTATGACACGCTGCTGGCCGGCAGCCTCGACGAGCGCGACGCGCTCTATGGTCTGGTGGCCAAAAAGGTGCGCATCTCCGCCGACAAGCTCACCTATACGTTCTTCCTGCGCAAGGAGGCGCGCTTTCACGACGGCTCGCCGCTCACCGCCCATGACGTCGCCTTCTCGCTCGACCTGCTGAAGGCGGAAGGCCATCCGATGATCTCGCAATCGCTGCGCGATCTCGTCAGCGCCAAGGCCGAGGCCGACGATGTTCTGGTGGTGAAGCTGGCGCCCGGCCGCGCCCGCGATCTGCCGATCATCGTCGCCAGCCAGCCGATCTTCTCCAAGGCCTATTACACCAAGCACAAGTTCAACGAGACGACGCTCGAGCCGCCGCTCGGCTCCTCCTCCTATAAGATCGGCGCGGTCGATCCGGGCCGCTTCATCTCCTTCCAGCGCGTGCCGGACTATTGGGCGAAGGATTTGCCGGTCAATGTCGGACAGGCCAATTTCGACACGATACGCTTCGATTATTACGGCGACCGCAATGTCGCTTTCGAGGCCTTCAAGGCCGGCGCCTTCACCGTGCATGAGGAATTCACCTCCGCAATATGGGCGACAGGCTATGATTTCCCGGCCTTTCGCGACGGTCGCGTCAAGCGCGAGGAAATTCCCGATTACAACATATCGGGAACGCAGGGCTGGTTCATAAACATACGCCGGCCGGTGTTCGCCGATCCGCGCGTGCGCAAGGCGCTCGGCTACGCATTCGATTTCGAATGGACCAATCATAATCTGATGTACGACTCGTACAAGCGCACGAGCTCTTATTTCGAGAATTCCGATCTCGAGGCCGTCGGCGTTCCGACGCCGGCCGAGCTCGCTCTGCTCGAGCCATTCCGCGATCGTCTGCCTAAGGACGTCTTCGAGGCGCCGTTCCAGCCGCCGGTGTCGGACGGCTCGGGACAGGATCGCAATCTCTTGCGCAAGGCCGTCGATCTTTTGACCGAGGCCGGCTGCACGCGCAAGGACGGCCTGCTGCGCCTGCCCGACGGCAAGCCGCTCGAGTTCGAGTTCCTCTACAACACCAGCATGTTCGAGCGGCACACGCAGCCCTTCATCAAGAATCTGAAGCTGATCGGCGTCAACGCCCGCATGCGCATCGTGGACGCGGCGCAATACAAATCCCGCATCGACGACCATGATTACGACGTCATCATGGAGCGCGTGCGCATCGCCTATTCGCCGGGCGAGGAGCTGCGCATCATGTTCGGCTCCGAGGCGGCGCGCACCAAGGGCTCGCAAAATGTCATCGGCGTCGCCGATCCCGTCGTCGACGCGCTCATAGAAAAAGCGCTGGTCGCCAATTCGCGCGAGGAGCTGGCCGCCATCTGCCGCGCGCTGGACCGCGTGCTGATCGCCGGCCAATATTGGATTCCGCATTACTACAAGCCGACGCATTGGATCGCCCATTGGGACGTGTTCGGCCGCCCGGAGCGCTATCCGCGCTTCGACACGGGCATAGCCGCGACGTGGTGGTGGGACGACGCCAAGGCGCGCAAGATCAATTACGCGGGGCGCTGAACCACTATGGCGGCTTACATTCTGCGACGCTTGCTGCTGATGATCCCGACGATCCTCGGCATCATGCTCATCTCTTTCGCCATTGTGCAATTCGCCCCCGGCGGTCCCGTCGAGCGCGTCATCGCGCAGCTGCAGGGCTATGACATGGGCGCGACCTCGCGCTTTTCCGGCGGCGGCGGCGATGTCGGCCGCGGAGGCGCGGCGACTCCCGGCGCAGGCGCCGAGGGCGCCTCCAAATATCGCGGCGCGCAGGGGCTCGACCCCAAATTCATCGCAGAGCTGGAAAAGCAGTTCGGCTTCGACAAGCCGGCCTGGGAACGCTTCCTGCTGATGGTGAAAAATTACGCCGTCTTCGACTTCGGCCGCAGCTATTTTCGCGACGAGAGCGTGCTGAAGCTCATCGGCGAAAAGCTTCCCGTGTCAATGTCGCTCGGCCTATGGATGACGCTCATCTCCTATTCCGTCTCCATTCCGCTCGGCATCGCCAAAGCGGTGCGCGACGGCGAGCGTTTCGATTCTTGGACGTCCAATCTCGTCATCATCGGCTATGCGATACCGAGCTTCCTCTTCGCAATGCTGCTCATCGTGCTCTTCGCCGGCGGCTCCTTCTGGCAGATTTTCCCATTGCGCGGCCTCGTCTCGGAGAATTTCTCGGAGCTGCCGCTCATCGGTAAGGCGGGCGATTATCTGTGGCACATCTGCCTGCCCGTGCTCGCCATGACGCTCGGCGCCTTCGCGACGCAGACCTTTCTGACCAAGAACTCCTTCCTCGACGAAATCCGCAAGCAATATGTGCAGACGGCGCGCATGAAGGGCCTCACCGAGAACCGCGTGCTCTACGGCCATGTGTTCCGCAACGCCATGCTCATCGTCGTCTCCGGCTTTCCGGGCGCCTTCGTGCATGCGTTCCTGACCGGCTCGGTGCTGATCGAGACCATCTTCTCGCTCGACGGGCTCGGCTATCTCTCCTACGAATCCATCGTCAATCGCGATTATCCGGTGGTGTTCGCCAATCTCTATATTTTCGCGCTGCTGGGCCTCGTGGTGAATCTGCTCTCGGACCTCACCTACACCTGGATCGATCCGCGCATCGATTTCGAGACGCGCGAGGTCTGACGCCATGAACGAGACCAGCGCCCCCGCCCCGACGACGAAGCTCGCGCCGGAAATTCCCGGCGGCGGCCTCTTGCGCCTGCGGCCGATCGATCGCCGCCGGCTGCAGAATTTCAAGGCCAATACCAGGGGCTATTGGTCCTTCTGGATATTCATGGCGCTTTTTCTGCTTTCGCTGGCGTCCAACTTCATCGCCAACGACAAGCCCGTGCTCGCCTATTACAAGGGCGAGCTGCTCTTCCCGATTTTCAAAGACTACCCGGAAGAGAAATTCGGCGGCTTTCTCGCGCGCACCGACTATCGCGATCCGACGATCGAGAAAGAGATCGACGCCAATGGCTGGATGATCTGGCCGCCGATACACTATTCCTACGACACGCATAATCTCGATCTGCCGACGCCGGCGCCCTCGCCGCCGACATGGCTGCTCACCAAGGCGCAATGCGAGGCCGCGGCGGCAAAAAAGCTCGGGCCCGACAAAGCGCATCTCGGTTGCTCGGCGATCGAATGGAACTGGCTCGGCACCGACGATCAAGGCCGCGACGTCGTCGCGCGCCTGCTCTATGGCTTCCGCATCTCGGTTCTGTTCGGCCTCATTCTGGCCGGGGTCTCCTCCGTCGTCGGCGTCGCCGCAGGCGCCGTGCAGGGCTTTTTCGGCGGCCGCGTCGATCTCGTGTTTCAACGCTTCATCGAAGTGTGGTCCTCGCTGCCGCAGCTCTATCTGCTCATCATCGTCTCCTCCTTCCTGGCGCCGGGCTTTTTCGTGCTGCTCGGCATATTGCTGCTGTTCTCCTGGGTGTCGCTGGTGCATGTGGTGCGCGCGGAATTTCTGCGCGCGCGCAATTTCGAATATGTGAACGCCGCGCGCGCGCTCGGCCTCTCCAATTTCCGCATCATCACGCGCCATCTTCTGCCCAACGCCACGGTCGCGACCTTGACCTTTCTGCCCTTCGTGCTCAATTCCTCGATCACGACGCTGACCTCGCTCGACTTTTTGGGATTCGGCCTGCCGCCGGGCTCGCCGTCGCTCGGCGAGCTTCTGCTGCAAGGCAAATCCAATCTGCAGGCGCCCTGGCTCGGCCTCACCGGCTTCGTCATTATAGCGCTGATGCTCTCGCTTCTGGTGTTCATCGGCGAAGCCGTGCGCGACGCCTTCGACCCGCGAAAGACCTTCCGGTGAACGATCAAATGGATTCCCCTCTCCTCGACGTCCGCGATCTCTCCATCGCCTTCGCCCAAGGCGGCAAGGAGACGCTCGCGGTCGACAAAGTCTCCTTCTCCGTCGAACGCGGGCGCACGCTGGCGCTGGTCGGCGAGTCGGGCTCCGGCAAATCCATCACCGCGCTCTCGATCGTACGGCTGCTGCCGCCTGCGGCCGTGCATCCGTCGGGACACATCGACTTCTCCGGCAAAGACATTCTGAAGCTCTCGGACGCCGAGCTGCGCGGCATTCGCGGCGCGAAGATCACCATGGTCTTCCAAGAGCCGATGACGTCGCTCAATCCGCTGCAGACGATCGAGCAGCAGATCGGCGAAATCCTCGAGCTGCATGGTGCGCGCGGCGCGGAAAAAATCCGCGCGCGAGTCGTGGAGCTGCTCGGCGAGGTCGGCATTCCGAACCCCTCCGAGCGACTCACCGCTTTTCCGCATCAATTGTCGGGCGGCCAGCGCCAGCGCGTGATGATCGCCATGGCGCTCGCCAATCGGCCGGATCTGCTCATCGCCGACGAGCCGACGACAGCGCTCGACGTCACCGTGCAGGCGCAGATTCTCGCTCTGCTGGAGCGCGTGCAGAAGACCTATGGCATGGCCATGCTCTTCATCACCCATGATCTCGGCCTGGTGCGGCGCTTCGCCGACGATGTCTGCGTGATGCAGCACGGCCGCATCGTCGAGAAGGGCGATGTCGAGAAGGTCTTCTCGTCGCCCGAGCATCCCTACACCAAGGCGCTGCTCGCCGCCGAGCCCAAGGGCTCGCCGCCGCCGGATGACGAGAACGAGCCCGTTCTCGTCGCCGCCGACGACCTCAAGGTCTGGTTTCCGATCAAGCGCGGCTTCCTGCGCCGCACCGTCGGCCATATCAAGGCGGTGGACGGCGTGACCCTCGCGGTCCGGCGCGGCTCGACGGTCGGCGTCGTCGGCGAATCTGGCTCCGGCAAGACGACGCTCGGCCTCGCGCTGCTGCGACTCATTCGCTCGGAGGGGCCGATCCTCTATCTCGGCGAGCGCATAGACGCGAAGACCGTGAAAGAAATGCGCCCGCTGCGCCGCGACATGCAGATCGTCTTCCAGGACCCCTATGGCTCGCTGTCGCCGCGCATGTCGATCGCGGAAATCGTCGCCGAGGGCCTCGGCGTGCAGATGAAGGGCCTCTCCTTCGAGGAGACGCGCGAGATCGTCGCCAAGGCGCTGGCCGAGACGGGTCTCGACCCCGCCATGATGGATCGCTATCCGCATGAATTCTCGGGCGGCCAGCGCCAGCGCATCGCCATCGCGCGCGCTATTGTGCTGAAGCCGAAATTCATCGTGCTCGACGAGCCGACCTCGGCGCTCGACATGTCCGTGCAGGCGCAGATCGTCGATCTGCTGCGCGAGCTGCAGGCCAAGCACCGCCTCGCCTATCTCTTCATCAGCCATGATCTCAAGGTGGTGAAGTCGCTAGCGGCGCATCTCATCGTCATGCGCCACGGCAAGGTGGTGGAGGAAGGCCCGGCGGTAGACGTCTTCGCCGCGCCCAAGAGCGATTACACCCGCGCCCTCTTCGCCGCCGCCTTCCGCATCGAGGCCGAGCCGTACCCCGGCGACAAGGCCTGATTCCGATAGCGCCCATGCGCGCACTTGCGGCGACGCCTTCGCTTCGTCACACTCCACTGCGACGATTCGGATTCTTTCGAGGCTACTCATGAGCACGCGCGCAAGGGACGCCGCCGATATCATCGGCGCGCGCAATCCTCTGGGACCGATCGAAACGGCGGTCGTGCTCGGACGCGAATTTCTCGCCGCCGCCGACATCGGCGAGCAGGCGGTCGCCATTCCCTATTCCGAGCTTCCCGGCTTTCCTCAGATCGAGGGCGGCGAGCTCGTGATCGGCCTCGTCGAAGGCGCGCCCATGCTGTTCCTCAAGGGCCGCTCGGAATTCTACGAGAGCGGCGATCCCAGCCTTATGTCCTCGCCGATCGAGACATTGACGCTTTTGAACGTGCGGGCTCTGCTCTCCACCGGTCTCGCCACCTCCACCAACGCCGATTTTCAGCCCTCCTCCATTCTTTCCGTGACCGATCACATCAATTTCAGCGGCCTCAATCCGCTCATCGGCGCCACGGGACAGAATTTCGTGAATATGAACGGAGCCTATGACAAAAGGCTGCAGCGCCGCCTCAAGCAGGCCAGCACGGGCGCCGGGGTGACGCTGCATGAAGGCGTCTTCATGTGGTTCTCCGGCCCGAGCTATGAGACGCCGGCGGAAGCCAAAATGGCCCGCATGCTCGGCGCCGACGCGCTCGGCGTGTCGATCGCGCCGGAGGCGATACTCGCCAAGCGATGCGCTCTGCCTTTCGCGGCCGTGGCGCTCATCTCGGATTATGCGACGGGCTTCGCCGGCGGCAATCCGACCTATGATCCGAGCCGCGCCTCCGGCGTCATCGCCCTGCGCCGCCTGCTACGCGCTTATCAAAAGGTGAAATAGCGCCGGCCTCACGGCCCGGTTGGCCGCCGAAAGGCGAGCACATCGGCGGCGAGCAGCTGCACGGTTTCGCCGCGCTGATTGGACGTCACGACGCGCATCTTCACCATTCCGCGATCGTCGCGCGACTTCGACGGCGAAATGCGCAGAATCGTCGCCTCGACGCTCAGAAGATCGCCCGGAAGCACAGGCCGCAGCCATTCGATCTTGCCGCCGACGCCGATCAACCCGCCGGAAAATGACGCGCATTGCGTCAGCAGTCGCATGGTGAGCGAGGCCGTATGCCATCCGCTGGCCACCAGACCGCCGAACAGACTGTCCTTCGCCGCCGTCTCGTCGAGATGAAAGGGCTGCGGGTCGAATTTGGCCGCGAAAGCTTTGATCTCCTCCGTCGTGACCTCGACCGGCCCTCCGTGAAAGCGCTGACCAACGAAGAGCTCTTCGAGATAGAGCGGCTCCGGCATTGTCGTCACTCGAAGATTCGCCGCACGCTCGTCACCGCCGAGCCGGAGGCCAAAATCCGCTCCCGCGCCGGCGCGAAGGGCTCGCTGGCGACCTGCAAATGAAAGGCGTTGGCGTGCAGCAGGCGCTCTGCGTCCTGCATCATGCCGACATGGCCCTTCCAAAAGACGAGATCGCCGCGCTGCAATGGCTCGCCCTCGGCCAGCGCGCGGCCGAGCGATGTCTCCTGCATATCCGTATCGCGCGGCGCCTCTATCCCAGCGAAAGCGAGGG
This sequence comes from Methylosinus sp. LW4, assembly GCF_000379125.1. Lineage (NCBI taxonomy): Bacteria > Pseudomonadati > Pseudomonadota > Alphaproteobacteria > Hyphomicrobiales > Methylocystaceae > Methylosinus > Methylosinus sp. LW4. The sequence continues at coordinate 1,631,081 of NZ_KB900626.1, forward strand.
AAGTCTGCACCAGGCCGGAGCAATCGACGCCGAGCCAGCTCTTGCCGCCCCAAAGATAGGGCGCGCCGATGAGACTCTCCGCCACGGCGACGAAATCCGCGACGCGCGCCGCGCGCGGGGTCAGATGCGTGCGATAGATGAAGCCGCCGCCGGCCTCGATGAGGAATTTGTCGCGCTCGCCGACGATCTCCACTTCGGCGCCGAGCGGCAGAGCGAGCAAGGGCGGGTCCTTGATCTCCGCCCGCGGAAAAACAAAGGTGCGGGGAACGCATACGCGATGCGTCGGCGTCTCTATGCGGCTCCAGAGCACATTGGCGGCGATCCAGCCGACATAGGAGTCGCGCTCGAGCTGCGCCCAGGACCAGCCCTCCTCTTCGTCATAGACGATGACCGTCTCGCCATAGAGCGCCTGCGTGTCGAGCCGCGCATCGGGCCGCGGCTCGCGCTTAAGATCGGCGACGCCTTCCTTCACCTGCATGCGGCGCCCATCGACAAAGCGCGCCGCCTCGACCTTTCCCTCGAGGTGGCGCGCGGCGAGATCGGGCCGCGCCGGCGTCAGCCTTTTGTCGAAGCTCTCGCTCATGTCTTCACGCTCCAACGCGCGGCGCGCTCCTCGATCAGCTCGGCGAGCAGCCGCGCCGTCTGAATCTCGCCGCCCTCCGGCCGACCCGGCTTGGCGGAAGGAGTCCAGGCGAAGAGATCGAAATGCGCCCATTTCTCCGGCTTGGTCACGAAGCGGCGCAGAAACAGCGCCGCGGTGATCGAGCCTGCATGTCCGCTCGACGACACATTCACAATGTTGGACGCTTTGCCGTCGAGCTGCGAATCATAAGGCTCCCACAAGGGCAGCCGCCACACCGGATCGCCGAGCTTGCGGCCATAGGTCTCGATCTCCAGCGCCAGAGAATCGTCTCCCGTGTAGAAGGCGGGGAGCTCCGGGCCGAGCGCGACGCGCGCCGCGCCGGTGAGCGTGGCGAAATCGAGCAGCAGATCGGGGTCCTCCTCGGCGGCGAGCGCCAGAGCGTCCGCGAGAATGAGACGCCCTTCCGCATCCGTGTTGCCGATCTCGACCGAGAGGCCCTTGCGGCTGGGATAAATGTCGCCCGGTCGCATGGCGTCCGCCGAAATGGCGTTCTCAACAATCGGCAGCAGCACGCGCAGGCGCAGACGCGCGCCAGAGCCCATCAGAATATCGGCCAGCGCCAGCGCCGTGGCGGCGCCGCCCATATCCTTCTTCATCAGCAGCATGGCGCTGCTCGGCTTAATGTCGAGGCCGCCGCTGTCGAAGCAGACGCCCTTCCCCACCAGCGTCACCTTCATCGCCTCTTCCGGCCCGAAGCTGATGTCGACGAGCCGCGGCGCCTGCGCCGCCGCGCGGCCGACCGCGTGAACGAGCGGGAAATTTTCCGAAAGCAGCGCATCGCCGGCGATGACGCGCGCCTGCGCTCCATGCCGCGCGGCGAGCGCCAGCGCAGCCTCCGCCAGTGCCTCCGGCCCCAGATCATTGGCGGGCGTGTTGACGAGATCGCGACCGAAGCAGAGCGCGGCGGCGACGCGCTCTATGCGCGCGCGATCGGCATCCTGCGGCGCGCAGAGGCGCGGGCGCTCCTTCTTGGGCGCGACATAGCGCGAGAAAGAATAGCCGCCGAGCAAAAAGGCGAGCGCGGCCGAATAGGAATCGGATACGCCTTCGCGCAAACGATAGAGGCCCGGCGGCAACAAGGTCGCGAGCTTGCCGGGAAGAAAAGGATCGCGATGGCGCGCCCCAGCCGCCTCCACGCCGAACAGAACCACCGCCGGCGCGCCCTGCGGCCCCGGCGCGAGCAGATGCGCGCCGACCTTGCCGTCGAAGCCACAAGCGCGCGCGAAGGCGGCGATCGGCGGCGGCAGGGTCTCGGCGAGAATCGGCCAGCTCTCCTTATCGACGAAATCGATCGGCGTCGCCTCCGCCGTCCACTCCTCCAATCGGCTCATATCGCCCTCTTTTCCTTCTCGTTCCTGTCTTTGCGGCTTTTTAGCACCAAGACACGGAGGACACGAAGACGTTATAGGACTCGGCCCATGGAAATCGGTCCACTCTCCCGCTATCGCGCCCAGCTCGCGCTCGGCGCAAGGATCACGATCGCCGCTGTCGCGACGCTCGGCATCGGCCATCTCCTCGGCACGCCTATGATCTTATGGGCCGTGCTGACCGCGGTCATCCTCACGCAAATGAGCGTCGGCCGCTCGGTCAAGGCGACGATCGACTATTCCTTCGGCACGCTGGGCGGCGCGATCTACGCCGGCCTCGTCTCCAATTACGTCGCCGGCGCGAATGAGCCGACGCTGCTGCTTCTGCTCGCTCTCGCCATAGCGCCGCTCGCCCTGCTCTCTGCTTTGACGCCGCGCTTTTCCGTCGCGCCGGCGACCGGCGTCATCGTCGTGCTCGCGCCGACCCTCACCCATGCGACCGCCTTCCACTCGGCCTATGACCGCGTGCTCGAGGTGGCGCTCGGCGGCGGCGTCGCCCTCGTCGTGTCGCATCTCGTCTTTCCCGCCCGCGCCCGAATTCTCGCGCTCGAGGCCGGCGCCGAAATGCTCGCCGTCATGGCCGAGGCGCTGCCTCGGCTCTTCTCGGGCTTTGCCCAGCCGCAGGACCCGGAGGCGATTCGCGACCTCCAGCGCGGCGTCGGCGACGCCTTCGCCCGTCTCGACAAGATGGAGCAGGAGGCGCGTCATGAGCGCATCGTCTTCCTCGAGGCCGAGCCCGATCTCGCGCCGCTGCTGCGCGCCCTGCTGCGCATGCGTCATGATCTGGTGATGATCGGCCGCGCCGCGGTCACGCCCTTGCCGGAGCGGCTGCGTCCCCGCCTCGAGACTTTGCTCGCGACGATCGCCGACGAGGCCGCCGCCCAGCTTCTCGAGAGCGGCGCCGCGCTGACCGGCGCGCGCACGCCAGTCGCGAGCAAGACGTTGGACGCCGCCTTCGACGCTTATTCGCGAGAGATCTCGGCGCTCCGAGAAGAAGGAATCCTCCGCAGCCTGCCCGTGGAGCAGGTGGAGCATGTCTTCGCGCTCGGCTTCGCGCTCGAGCAATGGCGCGGCGATCTCGACGATCTCGACCGCCGGATCGCCGAGCGCGCCCGTTAAGGAAGCGGCAAGGTTAACGATTTATTGCTCGACCCTGACGGTTCAACCGCAAGAGAGGGGTCGCCCGATGTTCCCGTCCCATTTCGTCGCGACGCGCCGCAAAGGCGCGCCGAGCGCGCTCGTGATTTGCGCCCTGGTCGCGCTCGGCGGCTGCGCGCAGCCGCTCACCGACGTCACCGGATCGATCGGCGCGACGCGACGCGCCGAGCTGCCGACCGACGAGGCCGAGCTGCGCCGCTTCGCCGACGAATGGGGTCGTCGCTTCGACGCCGACCCCAAGAACAAATCCGTCGCGCTCACCTACGCCAAGGCGCTGCATGCGCTGGATCGCAACGCCCAGGCCGTCGCCGTGCTGCAAGGCCTCGCCATTCGCTATCCAGACGATCTCTCCGTGCTGGGCGCCTATGGCAAATCGCTCGCCGACGCCGGACGCCTGCGCGACGCCGCCGATGTGCTGTCGCGCGCCCATACGCCGGAGCGGCCCGATTGGACCGTGCTCTCCGCGCAAGGCTCTATCGCCGATCAGCTCGGCAATCATGAAGAAGCGCGCGAATATTATCAGACCGCATTGAAGATCAAGCCCAATGACCCGAAGGTGCTCTCAAATCTCGGGCTCTCCTATGCGCTCTCCAAGCAGCTGCCGCAGGCCGAGAGCACATTGCTGACCGCCGCCTCGCAACCGACGGCCGACATGCGCGTGCGCCAGAATCTCGCGCTCGTGCTGGCGCTGCAGGGCAAGTTCGAAGAAGCGGAGAGCTGGTCGCGCCATGATCTCGCGCCGATCGACGCCGCGGCCAATGTCGCCTCGATTCGCCAGATGATCGCGCAATCCAACAGCTGGCGCGAGATTCAGAGCTATAGCGAGAAGACCAAGCGAAAGAGCGCCGAGGCCCCTCCCCCGCGCGCCCGGCTCGGCGCGCTCACCAGCTCTGCGACATCACCTGAATAATCGCCGGCGCCATCACGACGACCATCAGCACGGGCAAAAAGAAGACGATCATCGGCACGGTGAGCTTGGGCGGCAGCGCCGCGGCTTTGCGCTCGGCCTCCGCCATGCGCATGTCGCGGCTCTCCTGCGCTGTGACGCGCAGCGCGCGGCCGAGCGGCGTGCCGTATTTCTCCGCCTGAATGAGCACGGTGGAAATCTGCTTCACGCTCTCGAGCCCGGTGCGCGCCGTCAGATTCTGATAGGCCTGACGACGATCCGGCAGATAGGAGAGCTCGGCTGTCGCCAGCGCGAATTCCTCGGCGAGCGGCGCAGAGCGCACGCCGATCTCCTGCCCCACCTTGCGAAAGGCGTGATCGACCGACATGCCCGATTCGACGCAGATCAGCATCAGATCGAGGGCGTCGGGAAAAGCGATGCGCATGCTCTGCTGCCGCTTGGCGATCGTGTTGCTGATGAACAGTTCCGGCGTCTTCACCCCGAGATAGGTCGCGAAGATCACAATGCCGGCCTTGGTGAGCATGGGCCAATCGGAATCGTCGAGCACGACGAGATAGAAGACCGCGAAGAGCGCGAAAGCGATCGGCGTCACCAGCCGGAAGAACAAAAAGGTCACTTCCGCCTGCGGACCGCGATAGCCGGCCGAGGCGAGACGCAGCTTGGCGTCGTCGGTGTTGAGCCATGTCGTCAAGGAGAAGCGGTCGACGACATTCTTCATATATTGCTTGGGCTGGTAGCGCAGTCCGCCGCCGTCCGTCTTCGCCGCCGCGCGCTCGCGCGCTCTGATGCGCTCGCGCTCATTGGCGACGCTCTTCATGCGCTTGGCCAATGTGTCGCTCTGCATGAAGGTCGCGCCCAGCGACCATATGGTGGCGATGACCGCCGTTGCGACGATGAGGCTGAACATCAGCCGCCCATTGGTCGCCAGCTTGACGATCTGCTCCATGACCTCGTGACCCCTCGCTCGACGCGGCGCATACGCTCAAATATCGAAGTCGATCATCTTCTGCATGATGAAGACGCCGATCGCCATCCAGAGCAGGCTCGCTCCGATGATGATGTTTCCGACCGTCGTGTTGAAAAGCACGCTGATATAGGCCGGATTGGTAAACCAGACGACGAGGCCGACGAGAAACGGCAGGCTGCCGATGATGCCCGCCGACGCCTTGGCCTCCGCCGACATGGCCTTCACCTTGGCCTTCATTTTCTTGCGCTCGCGCAGCACGGCGGCGAGATTGGTGAGCGCCTCGGAGAGATTGCCGCCCGCCTTTTGCTGCAGGCTGATGACGATCGAGAAGAACGACGCTTCCGCCACCGGCACCCGATCGGCGAAGCGCTCCGTCGCCTCGGCGATCGACAGGCCGATCGTCTGCGATTCGACGATCTGGCGAAACTCGCTGCGCACCGGCTCCGCCGCCTCGCCCGCGATCATGCGAAAGCAATCGGCGACCGGCAGGCCGGCCTTCACGCCGCGAATGATGATATCGACGGCGCCGGGAAATTCGGCGATGAATTTCGCGATGCGCCGACGCGCGAGAAAGCCCAGCAGCCAATGCGGCGCGCCGACGCCGGCGACGACGCCCGCGCCGAGCGCCACTAGCGGATCCGAGTTGAAAACGAAGACGAGGAAAGCGATGAGCAAGCCGAAACCCGCCGATGCGGCGAGAAAAATCGGGCGCGTCGTCGTCAGCCCCGCTTGCGCGATGCGCTGCTCGAGCGTCACCTTGGCTTTCTTCTTGGTCTCGACGTCCTTCAGGCTCTCCTGAATCAGCTTGCGCCGCTTGGCCGGATCGCCGTTCCGCGCGTCGCGACGACGGTCGGACGAGGACATCAGCGCGGCTGTGCGTTTCTGCGCCTGAATCTCGCCGGAGAGATAGGGATAGACGAAAGCGTACATCACTCCGCCTGCGGCGCAGGCGACGAGAAGCGCGGAGAGCAATGATTGGCGATCCATTTTCTGGCCCTCGCGACTAATTTTCGTCGTCGATGACAGTGGCGGCGTCGAGCGCCGCGGCGAGCCTGTTCTCCTCGCCATAATAGCGCGCGCGCTCCCAGAAGCGCGGCCGTCCGACGCCGGTGGAGCGATGCCGACCGATGATGCGGCCATTGGCGTCCTCGCCGACGATCTCATAGACGAAGAGATCCTGCAGCGTGACGACATCCGCCTCCTGGCCCAGCACCTCGGTAATATGGGTGATGCGGCGCGAGCCGTCGCGAAGGCGCGCCGCCTGCACGATAATGTCGATCGACGAGACGATCATATCGCGGATCGTCTTCGCCGGCAGCGAGAAGCCGCCCATTGTGATCATGGATTCGAGACGGCCCAGCGCCTCGCGCGGCGAGTTGGCGTGCAGCGTGCCCATCGAGCCGTCATGGCCCGTGTTCATCGCCTGCAGAAGATCGAAAGCCTCCGGTCCGCGAACCTCGCCGACGATGATGCGTTCGGGACGCATACGCAGGCAGTTCTTCACGAGATCGCGCATCGTCACCGCGCCCTGCCCTTCCAGATTGGGCGGACGCGTCTCCAGGCGCACCACATGCGGCTGCTGCAATTGCAATTCCGCCGCGTCCTCGCAGGTGATCACGCGCTCGTCGGTGTCGATGTAATTGGTGAGGCAGTTGAGCAGCGTCGTCTTGCCGGAGCCCGTGCCGCCGGAGATCAGCACATTGCAGCGCACGCGGCCGATGACCTTCAGCACCTCGCCGCCTTCGGGCGAGATGGAGGCGTAGCGGATGAGCTGATCGAGAGTGAGCTTGTCCTTGCGGAACTTACGAATGGTGAGCGCGGGGCCGTCGATCGCCAGCGGCGGCGCGATGACGTTGACGCGAGAGCCGTCGAGCAAGCGCGCGTCGCAGATCGGCGAGGATTCGTCGACGCGGCGGCCGACCTGGCTGACGATGCGCTGGCAGATGTTCATCAGCTGGGAATTGTCGCGGAAGCGGATGTTGGTGAGCTGAATCTTGCCGCCGACTTCTATATAGGTCTTGGCGGCGCCGTTCACCATTATGTCGGCGATGTCGTCGCGCATGAGCAGCGGCTCCAGCGGACCATAGCCGAGCACGTCGTTGCATATATCCTCGAGCAGCTCCTCCTGCTCGGCGATCGACATCACGACATTCTTGATCGCGACGATCTCATTGACGATGTCTCTGATCTCGTCACGCGCGCTCTCGGGCTCCAGCTTGGAGAGCTGCGCGAGATCGATCGCCTCGATGAGCGCGCCGAAGATCATGCTCTTCGTCACGTAATATTGTTCCGAGCGCTTCTGCTCGGGAGGCGCTGCGATCGTCACGCTCGCCTCGGGCGCAGCGGCGGGCGTCGGCGCCTTGCTCGCCGGCGCCGCCTGCTGTGTCGAACGCGCTGTCGCTGTCTGCGCCGTTCCGACGTTCGTCCGCTTTCCGAACATGCGATCTCCTCGTTACGCTCAGTCGCCGCTCGTCAGCCGGCCAGCTTTCGTGACAAACGATCGAGCAGCGGCGCCAATAATCCGCTCTTGACCTTGCGGCTCACGGCGCGCCCCGTCACCTCGCGGCCGAGCGCGTCGAACTGCTCGATGATCTTGGCGCCGGGGTCGACCTCGGCGATCATCTGCCCATTGTTGGAAGCCGCGCCGAACAGCTTCGGATCGAAGGGAATGATCGCCGACGGCTCCATCTCGATGGCCTTGGCGAAATCCGCCACCGCTATCTCCGGCCGCTTCGGCACGCCGACGAAATTCAGGACCAGCTTGGGCGGCGAATCGTTCTGCCGGGCGACGCGCAGCTGATCGATGAGCGTCTTGGCGTTGCGCAGATTGGCGAGATCGGGCGCCGCGACGATCGCCACCTCATCGGCGCCGATCAGCATGCGCTTCGTCCAGGCCGACCATTGATGCGGAACGTCGAGCACGGTGCAAGGCGCCGTGGCGCGCAACGTGTCCACGATCGCGTCGAAAGCCGTCTCCGGCAGATCATAGAGACGATCGACCGTCGCCGGCGCGGCGAGCAGGCTGAGCTGCTCGCTGCATTTGGACAGCAGGCGATCGATGAGATTGGCGTCGACGCGATCCGGCGCGAACACGGCTTCCGCGACGCCTTGCGGCGGGTCCTGGTTGAAATCCAGCCCAGCGGTGCCGAAGGGGAGATCGAGATCGGCGATGACCGTCTGCATCTGCAGCGCGCGCGCGATCGACCAGGCGAGATTATGCGCGATGCAGGAGGAGCCGACGCCGCCCTTGGCGCCGGCCACGGCGACGATGCGGCCCAGCGCCTCTGCGCTGTTGTTATAAAGATCGGAGATGCGCGAGATGAAGCCGAGCACGTCGATCGGCGCGACGATATAGTCGCTGACGCCGCGCGCGATCAGCGCGCGATACAGCGATATGTCGTTGACATGGCCGAGCACGACGACCTTGGTGCCGGAGTCGCAGGACTCCGCCAGCGCCTCCAGCTGACCGATGAGCGTCTGACGCTCGCCGATCGCCTCGAGCACGATCAGATTCGGCGTCGGCGCCGATCGGAAGGCCTCGATCGCGGCTGCGACGCCGCCCATGTGAACCTTGACATGCGCCTTGTCCATGCGGCGGTCCACGGCGGCGGCGTTCACCACCGCAACGGCGTCCGGCGTCTCGCAGAACGCTTGCACGGAAATGCGCGGCAAGGGAGCGATCTGCGCTGCTGCGTCGCTCTCCGCCATTGCCGACTGCTCTTTCATCAACCGCCTCCAACCGAGCTGATATTCGTGCCCTTGACGTTCCAGTTCGTCGCCGGATCGGCGCCCCTGCGCACATTGCCGATGGCGCGCATGCGCGACTCGACGTCGGCTGGCGTTTCGCCGCGCGGCGCGACGAGATCGCGCGGATCGTCGATTTGCGCCGCCAGCGTGGTCTGGCTCGCGCAGCCGAAATTCCAATAAGTGGTGTTGTCCCACCCTTGCAGCGAGCTCGCCGATGCGAGATCGGCGGGCCATTCGCCGCAGCGTCCCGCCACCTTCGCGCGCACGCCCTGGAAAGACAGACGCACAGGCGCGGCGAGATTGGGATCGGTCACCGGATAGGAGGCGACATAGACGGCGCCGGAGACGCCGCTTTCCGCCAATATGCGCTTCACCGCATCGACGCCGCCGCGCACCGCGAGCTGATCTTTCGTTCCGGTGGGCGCGAGAAGCGTGATCTGGCCATGGCCGAAGCGGCGATAGCGCAGCACGAAATCGTGAATGCGCCCGGTGGTCGCATAGTCGATGCGGGCCGACGGCAGCACGTCGATGGAGGTGCTGGCGTCCGCGAGCACGACGGGATGACGGTCGCGATAGTCTTGCGCGACGGCGGGCGCCGGCAGCGTTCTGTTCACGCCGCAGCCGGCGAGAGGCGCCATAGCGGCGAGGCAAGCGAGCCTCGCTCCGAAGGCTTTGAGTTTCGCGCTGTTCAGTCGGATAGACATGTTTACCGCTCCTCGCGCGCTCAGTCCTGAATGAAGCCGACGCGGCCCTTCAGGCGTGGAACCGCTTGCGGATGTTGGGGATTGGCGTAGAGCCGATTGACGCGGCCGAGCAGCCAGGCCTGCGGATCGCTGGCGTCCGCGAAGCCGTCGTCCGGCCGCGCCACATCGCGCGCCTGGATCGAGCGCGCGATGAAGGGCGTGACGATGATGAGCAGCTCGGTCTCGTTGCGCAGATAATCGCGCGAGCGGAACAGCGTTCCGAGCACCGGCAGATTGATGAGGCCCGGCAGGCCGTTGATCGCCTGATCGGACTTCTGCTGCAGCAGGCCCGCAGTGGCGATGGAGCCGCCGGACGGAAGCTCGACGCTCGTCTCGTTCTTGCGAGTCTTGAAGCCGGGAACGGTCACGCCATTGTAGGTCTGCGCGCCTTGGTAATCGACCTCGGTCACTTCCGTCGCGAGATGCAGGAGAATGCGGCCTTCGGCGAGCACAACGGGCGTGAAGTTCAGCGACACGCCATATTGCTTGAACACGATGCCGACCGTGCAGAGGATCGAGCCGCTGATACAATTGCCATTGCCGGGCACCGCGACCTCGCCGCCGACGGTGAATTTCGCCGACTCGCCGGAGACCGCTGTGACGGTCGGCTCGGCGAGGATGCGCGAGACGCCGTAGCGCTCATAGGCCTGCAGAGTCGCAGAGGTGCTGTTGGGGCCATTGAGGCTCAAAGCGCTCGAGGTGAGAGCGGAATTGATGGCGAAGGGATTTTCCTGAACCAGCTTGCCCCAGCCGCCCGACAAGATCGCCTCGCCGCCGGATTTGGCGGAGACGCCCAGCTGCTTGATTACACGGCGCTGCACTTCGGCGACCGTGACCTTCAGCATCACCTGATCTTGCGTGCTGATGGTGAGCGCATTGACGACGAGGCCGTCGCCGCCCGCGCCATTGCCCTGCGCGGAGGACGCGCGCGCGGCGAAGCCCTTGGCGATGTCGACGGCGCGCTGCGCCTCCGAGGCGGATTCGACCGTGCCGGTCAAAATGATCGTGTCATTGACCGTGCGCGTGGTGATGTTGGATTTCGGCAGAGCGGCATGCAGAAGCGGCCCGAGCTCGCCGACGTCGCGGCCGATACTGATCTCGAGATTGGCGATCTGCCGCCCGGCGCGGTCGAGCGCGAAAATCGTCGTCTGGCCCGTTTCGGCGCCCATTATGTACAGCTTGCGCGCCGAGCGGGCGACCGCATTGGCGACCTTCGGATTGCCGACGACGATCTCCGACGCCTCCGCCGGAAGATCGACGATGATCGACTTGCCGACGCCCATGGCGATGCGTCGCGACATCATCGCCTCTGCGCTCGACTGGACGCCCCCTTTTTCCTGGCCAGACGCCGGAATGGCTCCGAGCGACGCCCCGGCGAACGCGAGCATCGCGAGCGCCGCCGCCCCCGACAGCCGACGCGCCGACCCTCCCATTTTCGTCGTTCCGCGTTCGATTTTCGCCATGTGGCGCTGTCCTTCGATGAGCCGCATCGCCTCAGCGCGTGCGCAAGGTTGTTGGGAAGCCGAAGCGCACGACCGTCAATGAATCGTCCGCCGCCGAAGCGCGCTTGTCGTCGTCATGCGCGTCCGCCATCGAGCGCAGCATCAGCGCCAATTGGCCGGTGCGCTGCGCGAGGATGACGAGCTCGGCCTGCCGCGGCTCGAGATCGAGCGTGGCGGTCGCGCCGGTCACGACGGATTCGCCGTTCTTCGTCTCGACCATCGGCCCGATCGCCATCACGCGCACATTGGTGAGAATGACTTCCGACGAGAGATCGGCGGAGCCGCCTTCACGGCCGCGATCGCTGTCGCGATAAGTGCGCATCACATCGACATGATCATTCGGAAGAATGAAGCCGCCCGCCGTCGTGTTGGGCGAGATGTCGATGGCGACCGCCCGATGGCCGGCGGGAAGCAGAGTGGACATCAGGCCCGCGGTCGGACCCTTGACCAGACGCTCGCGCCGCACCGGCTCGCCATTGGAGATCGGATTGCGGACATAGGAGCCCTGCAGATCTTCCTTGGCGTTCGGCACCTCGCTCTTGCGCAGCACGCCCGGCGGCACCGCGCCCATCGGCCAATCGATCCAATTGGTGTCCGGCTCGCCGAGCGCGGTTCCATAGGAGAGATCGCGCGTCGCCACGAGAACCTTGTCGGTCGGCGGCGGCGTGGGGATCATCTGAACGATCTTCGGCGCCTCTGGCGGCGATCCGTTCATCATCAGGAAGGCTCCGCCGCCCGCCACGACGGCGACGCCGAGAACCACGATCTGCGCCTTGTTCATCTGCTTCCAGTCCGATCGCCCCGGCTAGAGCGGAGCATTCCGAATGAAAGCGGAAAAACGTCAAATTATGGTTAATCGCCGGTAAGACGACAGGCTCTTTCGCATTGCGAAGCCCATGTGTCTCGCGGCTCTCGGCGAAGAGCCGGGCGATAGGCTCATGCGGCGGCGAGCAGCGCCCAGAGCTGAGAATTGGGATAGACGACGACGCCGGCGATCGCGAGCGCCACGCCGTAAGGAACGCCCTCGGCGGCGTCGCAAAGATGGGCGAGGCGCGGCGATTGGGCGACGAAGCGCGGCTCGAATCGCCGCAGCGCGAGAATCGCTATGGTCAGCGCGCCGCCGGCCAGAGAGGCGATGAGCGCATAATCGGCGAGCTGCTCGAAGCCGAGCCACAGCGCCGTCGCGGATGCGAGCTTGGCGTCGCCGCCGCCCATCCAGCCGCGATTGAACATAAGGAAGGTCGCAGCGAGCACCGCCGCCCCGCAGGCGACATGCGACGCAACGCTGTCGAGCGGCATGCCGAGCCATGCGGCGAAAATCGCGAACAGCGCGCTGAGCGCCAAGGAGACGCGATTGGGAATCGTCATGGTGAGGAGATCGGCGAAGGCCGAAAACGCCATAAGGGCCGGAAAGAGGATTAGCGCGGCGGGGGCTGCGATCATCAGTGTCGTTCCTGTCGCCGCGCCTTTCTCTTTTTGCGACAAAGGCGCCTCTCGAAGTCGCTTCGGCGCGCTCGGATGAGCGCGCGATTCGCGCGACGCGCGGCGAGGAGCCGACGCGCGCGCACGATTCGGGCGATCGCTCAGCTGAGGTTCTGAGCGATCTTGTTGAAAGTCTCCGACAGATTGCTGCCGACGAGCTTCACGGCGGTAATGATAATGACCGAAATCAGAGCGCCGATGAGGCCATATTCGATAGCCGTGGCGCCCGATTCATCGTCCAGGAATTTCAAGACCGACAATTTCATCGCCTTCTCCCAATATAGGGCGTCGTAATTCGCCGCCCATGCGCCGAGCCGGCCGGCTCCGTTCACGAGCCGGCCTTCGGCGGAAATGCGCGCATTGAAATGATCTCGGCGCGGGGAGGCGACGAGATCAGCGCCCTTCAGACCTCAGCTCAGATTCTGAGCGATCTTGTTGAAGGTCTGCGACAGGTTGCTGCCGACGAGCTTCACTGCGGTGATGATGATGACGGAGATCAGCGCGCCGATCAGGCCGTATTCGATGGCGGTCGCGCCGGACTCGTCCTTAACGAACCGCGAAAACAAGCTCTTCATACTCGTGCTCCTCGCTCTATTGACTGAGTTCGGCGGCGTCGCTCGATCGAGCCCGTTCGCCGGACAGGACGAGACCCTACGTAGAACTTCTTGCAAACGCGTTAATCGCATCATCGACCTATGAAGCTCGCGGCGCGAAACGTCGATCCACCTCATTTTCAGCAATGATTCACTATTACGTGGTTTTGTTCGACACGAAGCCTCGCAAAGGCGATGATTGTTCAGAGGTGCGTGATGCGCTCGACTCGTTTCCATGGATATTTGGCATTATTGGTCGGCGCGACCGTCACCGCCGGCGTCGCTATGGCGCGCGAGGGCGAAAAACGCGGCGTTTTCGTGGACGTGGACCGCGCTCGCGTGGTGCGCATGCCGGAAGGCGCGCAAACGCTGATCATCGGAAATCCGCTCATCGCCGATGTGACGATGCTGAAGACCAATCGTCTCATGGTCGTCACCGGAAAAAGCTTCGGCTCGACCAATCTCATCCTGCTCGATCCGACGGGCAATCAGGTCGGCGAGGAGATCATCACCGTCACCCAGCCGATGGACAAGCTCGTCGTGCTACGCGGCTCGCGACGCGAATCCTACGCTTGCGCGCCCGATTGCGCGCCGGCCGTCGATCTCGGCGACGACAAGGACTATACGGCGCGCGTTCTCGAGGCGGTGAAGCAGCACGAGGGCTCGTCCTCGCCCAAGCGCTGACGGGCATCGCCGAAGGCGCGCATGGGAGATCAAAAGGGGCGGCTGCGAAACGCCCTTTCGGGCCGTGGGTTCGAGGCATGAGCGGAGACGAAAATTTGTCGCGACAGCCGACGCGCCGATTCGCCGCGAGCGTGATTCGCTTCGGGCGCGACCGGAACGGGGCGCTCGCGGTCGAGTTCGCCATGGTGCTCGTGCCGATGCTCGGGCTGCTCGGCGCGATTTTCGAGACGGGAATCGTCTATTTCAAGAGCCAGCAGCTGCAGGTGACCACAATTCATGCGAGCCGCGCCGTGCTGACGCACAGCCTCGCCAACATGACCTATCAGAATTTCATCGACAAATATGTCTGCACTTGGCAGGCCAGCGGCGTCGTCGCGGCCGGCACGTTGAGCACGTCCTTCGATTGCTCGAAGATTCTCGTCGATATCGCCGATGTCGGCAATGGCTCGGGTTGGTCCAGCGCCTCGACCTCCAATTCCTTCTATTCGTCTCCTCCGGCGGCGAGCTCGACGATCACGATGCCGGCCTCCGGCCATGTCGCCGTCGTGCGCATCGTCTATCCCATGCCGGCGGTGACGGCGATTCTCACCGGCGGCATTTTGACCGGCATAACGCTCGGCAAAACGACGGGCGGAGAGGTCACATATAACAGCCGATGGACGCATCTGCTGTTCGGCGTCGCCGCTTTTCGCGTGGAGCCGACATGAGCGCGTCGCCGGCCCAGCGCCGCGACGCGCGCGCCTGGCTGCGCGAGGAGCGCGCCTTCGCGGCGGTGGAATTCGCGCTCATGCTGCCGTTGGTGCTGGTGATCTATCTCGGCCTCGCGGAGCTGGCGCTCGGGCAGCGCGCGAGCCAGAGGCTCGATCTCGTCGCGCATACGCTCTCCGATCTCGCCGCGCAGCAATTAACCGGCGGCTCCAATTCCGGCCAGGCCGGAATGGACGAGACGACGATTCAGGCGATCTTCTCCGCCGCGACGACGCTGATGTCACCGCTGCCGACCACCACTCTCAAAATGACCATCTCGGAGGTCACGGTCAGCGCCGACGCCACGCAGACGAGCGGCTTCAAGGCGAGCGTGAATTGGACGATCGCCAAGAACTCGGGCACGCTGCGCCCTTGCAAGATCAATGGCGTCGCCAAGCTGAACGCGGCCGATGTCACGCCTATCGATCCCAATTCCATGCCGACGAGCTATACGAGCGCGAAATCGGTGACGCTGGCCAACGCCGGCGGCGGCACGACGACGACCAGCGTGACGCCGACCATCGGCTCGATCATCGTCGCCGATGTGAGCTACAGCTATCAGCCCTCATTCAGCCGCACGATCACCTGGCTGAAGTCGGCGGCGCCGCTGATGTCGCGCACCAGCTATTCGCCGGTGCGCAACACCTACAGTCCCAATCATGTTCAATATTACATGACGAGCGGAACCAACTGCTCCACATCGCCCTGATAGGCGGTCAGATCGTCTGATTATAGGCGCCGACCTCGGGGTTCTCGCGCAGCACGGCGTCCACCGCATGGAACATCTCGCGCATGCGCGCCTCCGACACCGGACTCTCGACGACGACCACCAGCTCCGGCTTGTTCGATGAGGCGCGCACCAGTCCCCAGGTGCCGTCGGCGGTCGTCACGCGCACGCCATTGACGGTGACGAGATCGCGAATCTTCTGCCCGGTGAAGGCGACGCCATCGGCCTCCATTTTCTGGAAGCGCGCGATCACCTTGTCGACGACGCCATATTTCGTCTCGTCGGCGCAATGCGGCGACATGGTGGGCGAGCCCCAGGTCTTGGGCAGAGCGGCGTAGAGATCGGACATGGACTTGCCTGGATTGCGATCGAGCATCTGCAGCACATGCACCGCCGTCAGCAGACCGTCGTCATAGCCGCGGCCGACCGGGGCGTTGAAGAAGAAGTGGCCGGACTTCTCGAAGCCGGCGAGCGCCTTCAGCTCGGTCACGCGGCGCTTGATGTAGGAATGGCCGGTCTTCCAATAATCGGCCTTCACATTGCGCGAGATGAGCTCGGGATCGGTCGCGAACAATCCGGTGGACTTCACGTCGACGACGAAGGTCGCGCCGGGATGCAGCTTGGAGAGATCGCGCGCCAGCATCACGCCGATCTTATCCGCGAAAATCTCCTCGCCCGTATTGTCGACGACGCCGCAGCGATCGCCGTCGCCGTCGAAGCCGAGACCGACATCGGCGCCGCTCTCGCGCACCTTGTCGGCCATGGCGTGCAGCATATGCAGATCTTCGGGGTTGGGATTGTAATGCGGGAAATTATAGTCGAGCTCGGTGTCGAGCGGCACGACCTCGCAGCCGATGCGCTCCAAGAGCTTGGGCGCGAAGGCGCCGGCCGTGCCATTGCCGCAGGCCGCGACGACCTTCAGCTTGCGGGAGAGCGTCACGCCGGAAGCGAGATCGTCGAGATAGATCTGGCCGAAATTCTCGACATAGCGATAGGAGCCGCCCTCGGCGGAACGGAAGGCGCCGGCGAGCACGATCTCCTTGAGGCGCGTCATCTCCACCGGGCCGAAGGTCACGGGACGCTGCGCGCCCATCTTCACGCCGGTCCAGCCATTGTCATTGTGCGAGGCCGTGACCATGGCGACGGCGGGAACATCCAGCGCGAATTGCGCGAAATAGGCCATGGGCGAGAGCGCGAGGCCGATATCGTGCACGCGCACGCCGGCGGCCATCAGGCCGGAGATCAGCGCGAGCTTTATGGAGGCGGAATAAGCGCGATAGTCGTGGCCGGTGGCGAGCTCCAGCGGCACGCCCATCTCATGGAGCAGCGTGCCCAATCCGAGGCCGAGCGCCTGCACCCCCATGAGGTTGAGCTCCTTCTCGAACAGCCAGCGCGCGTCATATTCGCGAAAGCCCGTCGGCTTCACGAGCGGCGTCGTCTCATAGGCGTAAGTGTTCGGGGCGAGATCGGAAACGGGGGTCGGAAACATCGCATCTCCTAAAGGACGAACCTCGGTTCGCATGCACATAAGGGAAAAACGCCGCCGCGCCAAACCTCGGCGCGTCGATCCGCCGCGCGGCGCGGGCGAAACGAAACGACATATCCGACGCATCTGCCCGGCTTCCGATCCATCGGGACAAAAAAATCAATCAGGACGCGAATAGGCGCGACATCGGCCGAGCAATGGCGGAGGACGAATTAGCGGCGTTTCATACGGATATGGAATCGAGCGCCGATATATGACCATTTTACGTCGGCGAGCCGAAAAATATAGAAAATATTCTTTGCGCCGCGCTCTGCGTTCTCGGCTGCGCCGTTGCGCCGGCAGGCCCTGCGACGGCTGCAGCGAGAAAAGCGCGGCGAACCATCGTGGTTCGCCGCGCCGGCCGCCTGGCGCACATGGGGGACGCGCCAAGCTAGCTCTCGATGACTCTCATAGAGTCAAAACGCTTTTCGGGGAGATCGGAGCGCGGTTCAGCTATAGGCCAGGACGCCGTTATAGTCAACTATTCCTATGGGATTTACATAGTAATTCTGAGGCCAATTGCGCATTCGCGGCGGCTGCGCGATCATCGCCGCCGCGACGGCACGGAGGATTCGCATGGTCGAGCGACAGCCCTATTCGCCTCTCGCCAAGGCGCTGCATTGGATCATCGCCGCGCTGGCGCTGACGTCCCTGCCGACAGGCATAGTGATGGCCGATCTCGACGAGGGGCCGTTGCAGAACAATCTCTTCGTGCTGCACGAATCGCTCGGCGTCATCGTGCTGGGTCTGATGCTTCCCAGGCTTCTCGCGCGGCTGCGCCATCGGCCGGGCTCCAGCGCCGATCTGACCCCGGCCGAGCGCATCGTCTCGAAGGCGACGCATCGCGGGCTCTATCTGCTGCTGATCGCGACGCCCATCGTCGGCTGGCTGGCGCTGTCGGCCTATGGACTCGGGCCGAGCTTCTTCTGGCTCGGCCATCTCCCCGCGCTCCTCGCCAAGAACGAGCCGCTGTCGAAGCAGCTCTTCGAGCTGCATGAGAGTCTCGGCTGGGCCTTGCTGGCGCTGATCGCGCTGCATGTCGCCGGCGTCATCCGCCATCGCATCGCCGGCGACGAGGTGATCTGGCGCATGCTTCCCGAAGCCTGGCGCAAATAGCGAAGCGCGGGGACGAGCGACGCGTCCCCGCCGATCGCGCTCTCTCAGGCGTGGCCCTGCGTCGGGAAATACAGCCGGTAGACTTTCTGCCCCGGCGCCACGACGGATTCCTCGTGCCGCACGATGATCTTCGTGTCGGCGTCCGGGCCGATGGTCTCGCCATCGCCGAGCACGGCGCCGGCGTCGACGAGATAAGCGGCGATATCGATCAGAAAGCCGTTCAGCTCGCTGGGATCGTCCTTATAGCCGCGGGTCTCGATCTCCATCAGGCCGAAAGCCGTGAGGCCTTTGGTGATGGCCGAAACGCCGCCGTCCGGGTCGCGACCGAGCGCCACCGCGACGAGGAAGGGGATCGGCGGCTGGTCGCCGCTTTTCGACACCACCTCGGCGACCAGCGCGGCCGGCCAGAGAGCGTCGGAGCCGGCGAAATGCACGGCGCAAGCGGCGGGCGTCGCCTCGATGACCGCCGAGACGGCGCGGCCGAGCAGGAGCGAGCGGGTCTTGGCGTCGGCGCCGCCGGTCACGGCCACTACCAAATGGCCGGCATGGCCTTCGATCGCCGGCCAGACATCCTTCCAATGCCAAGCGTAGGCGACGCAAGGATCGTCCTCGGCGATGGGCGCCGGCGCCGCCACGCCGCCGATGGCCAGCATGGCGCCGTCGACGAGAAACACGCTGGTTCCACCGGGGATTTCCTTGTCCGGCGTCTGCGCCTGCGGCAAGTGCCGACGGATCGCGGCGGCGAGCGCCTCCCCCTCGGGAAGCAGCCCGTCCTTCGAGAGGACGAGCGCGAGCATTGTGTCATTGGGGGCGGCCATTCTGGGCTCCGGGTGAAAGGTGAGAATTGACGCGAGAGGCCGAAGCGGACTCTCCGCCCGATTGCCCCATGTCGGGAACCAATTCCTTTCTAGCACAGATGGCGCCATGGCCGCGCCGACGTCCCGGCCTCAACCGCCCTTCGGCTGCGCGAAGAGATCCGAATGTCCGATCTCGCAGGCCTCGGCGATCCGACGGGCATGACGCCAATCCTCGACGATCCCGGCCGAAACCTCCCCGGTCTCGGCCACGGCCGCCGCCGAGCCCTCGGCGAGAGCGGCGATCAGCGCCGCCTCCGCCGCGCCGAGCCGCCAGGGGCTCGGCGCCGTCTCGACGCTATAGCCGAGCGCCTCCAGCGCTTTCGCCAACAATTCCGCCGCGCGCGGCCCGGCGGCAGGTCCAAAGCCCTTGTCGCGCGCCTGATGGCGGTGGAAGGCGGCGAGCATCGGGGCGTCATCGACGTGCGGCGGCGTCCAGCGCTCCTCGCCGGAATAGCTCAGTATCGCATAGAGCGGCAGGCGGCGCGCCGCGATCTGCGCCGCGAAGGCCTCGAGCCATTGCGCCGAGACGAGATCGAAAAAAGCCGCCGAGGTCACGAGATCGATCATTCCGTCGAGCGCCGCCCCTGCCCCGCCGGAGAGATCGGCGATCCGAAACGCGACCTCGAGTCGTCGCGCGCCCTTGGAGAGGATCAGCGTCTCGCCCTCCTCCGCAGCGTCGGCCCAGGCGATGAGGCGCGCTCGCGCGGCGGCGAGCAGCGCCGGATCATGATCGACGAGACGCCATTTCTGGCGCGCCGGCAGATGCTCGGCGAGGCCACGCAGATTGGAGCCGGCGCCGCAGGCGAGATCGACCACGGTCAGAGAGTCGCGATCCGCGAAGGCGCGCGCGACGCTCTCGCGCAGGATGGGATTGCGCGCTACGTGGTCGGCGCTCTCGCGCAGATCGAGCCATTCGGCCGAGAAACCGCTCATGCCAGCCCCCTCGTCACGTCCGCGATGATGCGCGCCGTCTCTTCCCAGCGCGGCAGCGCCTGCCCGGCGCGCCAGGAGGCCTCGGCGAGCCACGCCCGCAAGGCCGAATCCGCAATGATCGCGCGCAGAGCGTCGCGCAGCGCGCCGACATCCCCCGGCGGGATTTTCAGCGCGGCACTGTCGGGGATGGTGTCGCCCGCGGCGCCTCCCGTCGTCGCGACAATGGGCAGCCCCCGCGCCAGCGCCTCGGCGAGCGCCATGCCATAGCCCTCATGGAGCGATGCGGAGACGAAGACATCGGCGCCATGATAGGCCGCGTCCAGCGCCTCGCCGGAAAGCTCGCCGCGCAGAACGATGCGCCCGCCGAGGCCCTTCGCCTCGATGAGCCGAGCGAGGTCGGCCGCCGTCTGCGGCGAATGGCCGGCGCCGCCGACGATGGCGAGGCGCCAGTCGAGATCGGCGAGGCCGCTCAGCGCCTCGACCAGAAGATGGAACGCCTTGCGCGGAATGATCGAGCCCACGGCGAACAGCGCCGGCGCGCCGCCCGAGCCCTCCGCTCGCGCGGCCGGATCGGTTCCCGGCGGCGCGATGGTCAGCTTGCGCTCGGACGCGCCGAAATCGCGGATCAGCGTCTCGCCCGTATGCGCGCTGGTGGCGATCACATGAGCGGCGCGGGCCAGCGCCCGTCGCTCGCTCTCGCGCAGGGCCGCCGCGCGCTCCGGCGCGAGGCCCGCCTCGAGGCAGAGCGGATGATGGCAGAGCGCCACGATCGGCGCCGCAATGGATGCGATCGCCGTCTCGGAGAGCGCGCCATAGGCGAGGCCGTCGATGAGCGCGACATCATCCGCCGTCAATTCACGCTCGAGAAACGCGGCGACGGCGCGCTCCTCCGCGGCCGTCGGATGCGGAAATCCTCCCGGCAGAGCGAGATGGACCGCCGCGACGCCCTGCCGCGTCAATTCCGCGAGCACGCGGCGGTCATAGCCATAACCGCCGGTCCTCGCCTCTATGTCTCCCGGAATGGCGAAGACGATGCGCCTCACACGGCGCCCTCGAACCAGGCGCGGGCGACATGGGATTCGTGCAGCGTCACCCGAATGCGCGAGATGCCCTCGCCGCCCGGCCCGAGCGCGCCCGAGCGGGCGGCGGCGGCCATGGCGTCGAAAATATGCCGCGAGAGAAATTCGGTCGTCGTCTGCCGGCCCTTGAACTGCTCGATCTCGTCGAGATTTTGATAGTTCAGCGGCGCCAGCGTCGCCTTCAGCGCGTCATGGGCGCGGCCGATGTCGACCACCACCTCGTCGACGGTGAGCGTCTCGCGAAAAAACGCCACATCGACGACGAAGGTCGCGCCGTGAAGGCGCTGCGCCGGGCCGAACAGCTCGCCCTTGAAGCTATGGGCGATCATGATGTGGTCGCGGACTTCGACTGCGTACATTTTCTTCTCCGTTCAATAGCGAAACAAGGTGGCGAGGCCGCTCGCCCCGGGCGCGAGAATGCGCTCCAGCTCCCGCGGCGCGTCGGCGAAGGGAATTTCCTCGGTGATGAGCGCGTCGAGCCGCGGATCGGCGAGCAGCTCCAGCGCCTTGTCGAGCCGGCGGGCGTAGCTCCAGCGCGGCCGCCGCGAGGGCGCGACCTGCCCCACTTGCGAGGAGACGAGCCGCAGCCGATTGGCGTGAAAGCCGCCGCCGAGCGGGGCGGAGACCTGCCCCTCCCCATACCAGCTCAATTCGACGATCGTCGCCTCCAGCCCCGCCGCGGCGAGCGACAGCGCCAGCCCCTCGGAGGAGGCGCTGGCGTGGAAGACGACATCCGCGCCGAGGCCCTCCAGCGCGTCGGCGCCGACGAATCGCGCGCCGAGACTCTCGGCGATCTGCGCGCGAGACTCCTCGCGATCATGGATCAGCACCTCGGCGCCCGGCAGGCGCGCGGCGAGCGTGGCGACCAGCAGGCCGAGAACGCCGGCGCCGATGACGGCGATACGGTCGCCCGGCCCGGCGCCCGAATCCCAGAGCCCGTTCAGCGCCGTCTCCATATTGGCGGCGAGCGGCGCCCGGCGCGTCGGCGTCTCCCGCGGAATCGGCCGCAGCATGGCGACGGGCGCAACGAAAAAATCCTGATGCGGATGGAGGCAGAAGACGTCGCGGCCGAGAAGGCCGGCCGGCCCCTCCTCCACGCGGCCGACGGCGCAATAGCCGTATTTGACCGGAAAGGAGAATGCGCCCTCCTGAAACGGCGCGCGCATGCGCTCCCATTCCGAGCGCGGCGCGCGGCCTTCGAAGACAAGCCGCTCCGTGCCGCGGCTGACCGCGCTCCACGAAGTCCGCACCAGCGCCTCCTCCGGTCCAGGCGGAGCGAGAGCCGCAGCGCGCAGCGCCGCGCTCCGTGGCGCCTCGATCCACAGGGAATGCGCCTCTTTCATACCATTAAAGTAGGATTTTTCCGATTCGCCCAATTTACAAACCTCGTGCTTCGCGGATATTGCTAGAGCACGGCGGCGATGCGCGCCAGCCGATTTTCCCGTGTTCTGCATAGGAAACGACGACGCGAATGACCGCCGCCGCCCCCGCCGGCCTCCAGAGCCGCGCCGAACTCTTTCGGCGACGCCTGCTGGTCGCCGCGATCGACGCCGCCGTCTATCTCGCTTTGCTGATCTGGCTCGCCGATATTCTGGGGCAAGACGGCTGGAGCGTCATCGACGCCGCGATTCTCTTCTGCTTCGCCATCGCCGCGCCCTGGAGCGTGCTCGGCGTCGGCAACGCCGTTCTCGGCTTCTGGCTCCTGCATTTTCATCCGCGCCCGCTCGACAGCGTCGCGCCCTTCGCCCGCGCCGGCGACACGCGCCGCCGCATCCGCGCGCGCACGGCCGTCACGCTGACGATCCGAAACGAGGACGCCGCCCGCGCGTTGACGCGGCTCGCCGCCATGAAGGCCGATCTCGACGCGACCGGCGAAGGCGCACTCTTCGATTGGTTCGTGCTGAGCGACACCACCGATCCGCGCATCGCCGCGCAGGAAGAGACCGAATTCGCCCGCTGGCGCGCGGCCGAAGGCGCTGAGGCGTCACGGCTGCATTACCGCCGGCGCTCCGACAATATCGGATACAAGGCCGGCAACATCCGCGATTTCTGCGAGCGTTTCGGCGGCGCCTATGAATTCATGATTCCGCTCGACGCCGACAGCCTGATGGATGGCGGAACGATTTTGCGCCTCGTGCGCATCGGCGAAGCCTATCCGCGCATCGGCATTATTCAGAGTCTCGTGGTCGGCGCGCCGTCGCGCTCCGCCTTCGCGCGCGCCTTTCAATTCGGCATGCGCGCCGGAATGCGCAGCTACACGATGGGCGCAGCCTGGTGGGGCGCCGATTGCGGCCCCTTCTGGGGACACAATGCGCTGGTGCGCATCGCGCCATTCGCGCGGCATTGCGATCTTCCGCGCCTGTCCGGCGGACGGCATATTCTCTCGCATGACCAGATCGAGGCGGCGCTGATGCGACGCGCGGGCTATGAGGTGCGCGTGCTGCCGATAGAGAGCGGCAGCTATGAGGAAAATCCGCCGACGCTGCTGGAATTCATGCGCCGCGATCTGCGCTGGTGCCGCGGCAACATGCAATATTGGGAGCTGCTCTCTCTTCCGGGACTGCTGCCGATGAGCCGCTTTCAGCTCGTCTGGGCGATCAGCATGTTCATCGGCGCGCCGGCCTGGACGGCGATCATCCTGCTCGGCGCGCTGCTGCCGCTGGTCGAGGACGTGTCGCGCTTTCCGTCCGGCTCGGCGGCGGCGCTCTATCTGCTGTTTCTCGGCTTCTATCTCGCGCCCAAGCTCGCCGGCTATGCGGATATAGCGCTGACGCCGGGCGGCGTGCGGCGCTATGGCGGCGCGATCCGCCTGCTCGCGGGCGCGACGCTCGAGATCGTCTTCTCCTTCATCATCGGCGCGGTCACGACATTCGGCGTCACTCTGCTGCTCGCGCGCCTCCCCTTCGAGCGCGACGCGGGCTGGAGCGGACAGGCGCGCGACGCGCATGGTCTCGGCGCATGGGAGACAGCGCGCGCGCTCTGGCCGGCCTTCGCTTTCGGCGCATTCGTCCTCGCCGTCGCCGGACTTTCCGCTCCGTCGCTGGCCTTATGGTCGGCGCCGCTGACCTTCGGCTATGTCGCCGCGATTCCCTTCGCGCTCGCCAGCGCTTGGCCGCGTCTCGGCGCCTGGTTCACGCAGGCGGGGCTCTGCGGCGTCCCCGAGGAATTCGCGCCGCCGCCGATCTTCGCCCGGCTGCGCGCGCCGCAGCGACGGGAGACGGCGCCAGAGCCTCTGGCGATCGCCCCATCCGAAGAACGCATTTCCGCATGAGGGATCAGATGGAATCGGACCTTCGCCCAGGAGACGCAGCGCGCAGAGAAGAGCTGCGCGCCTCGCTGCGCGTGCTGCGATCGGAGAGCGCGGACGCATCGGCCCCGCGCATAATGGCGCCGCGCCGGCTCGTCGTCGTGGCCCCGCGGCCGGCCGCTGACGAGCCGCTGCCGCCGGCGCAGCGCGTTCTCGCATCGGCCGCGCTGGCCGGGCTTCTGCTGATGGCGGTCGCGGCGCTCTCGGACGCGGCCGCCCATGCAATGGACGCGATGGAGCCGCGCGCCATCGCGTCACTGGAGATGGGCCGCTCTCACTTCGGCTTCGGCCAATAGCCCTGCGGCGCGCCCGGCGCCCCGACCTGCGTCGTCTCCACCGGCCCTTCGCCGGTGATCTGAATGACGACCTCCTCCTCGCCCGCGCCGTCCCAATGCACGCCGCCGGCCGGATGCAGCACATAGGAGCCCGCCTTCACAGGCCGCGCCTTTTTGAAATCCAGCTCCTCGCCGACGCCGTTCCACCATGTTCCCGAGACCACCACCGCATGGCGGTCCTGCGAATGAAAATGCGGATTGGAATGGTGTCCGGGCGGGAAGCGCACGCGCACCACATAGACGCCGGGCTTGGACGGATCGCCGAACAGCACCGCCTGGGCGGGGCCGACGCCGAGCGGGCTCTTGAATTGAACCTCATCGGCGGGCTTATAGACGAAACTCTTTTCCGGCTCCGCGCCGATGGGCAGGGTCTGGCCGAGGACCGCCGTCGCTGCGGCGCCCGCGAGGAGAAATCTGAGC
Source organism: Methylosinus sp. LW4 (assembly GCF_000379125.1). Lineage (NCBI taxonomy): Bacteria > Pseudomonadati > Pseudomonadota > Alphaproteobacteria > Hyphomicrobiales > Methylocystaceae > Methylosinus > Methylosinus sp. LW4. The sequence continues at coordinate 1,655,920 of NZ_KB900626.1, forward strand.
TTGGTCATGGTTTGCTCTATGGACGCCGTCAGAAAATATCGCAGTTCGGCCGCGTCTCGCCGACCATGAGCGCAGCATAGTCGCTAAAGCCTATAAGATAAATATGAGAATGAACGTCGCATCGCGCCCGCGCGGCGCCGCAGCGCGCGCGCCGAGCTGCGACGCGGAGCCGCAGCGTTTTGCGCCGTCGCGGCTCTGCGGCAATTTCCTGACGCTATTGCGAAACCCTGTCGCAAACTCTAGTGTCGAGCCCGGTTCGAACCCGGCGCCCTATTGATTGCGGAACGCGGGAATGACAACGCCCGCAGCCTTCGCCCTGCCGGGCGGCGAAGAGGAAACCCGAGGGAAATGAACAACAAGAACAACAAGGTCATTACAGCCGACGAAGCGATTGCGCTGATCAGCGAAAATGACGTTCTGACCACCACCGGCTTCGTCCAGAGCTGCATTCCCGAGGCGCTGCACGCCGCGCTAGAGAAGCGCTTCGTCGAGACGGGCGGACCGAGCGGCCTCACGCTCATCATGACCGCCGGCGCCGGCGACAGCAAAGGGCTCGGCACCGGCCGCCTGCATCATGAAGGCCTGCTGCGCCGGGTCATCGCCGGCAATTTCGGCCGCATGCCCAAGGTCGCCCAGGCCGCCGCGGAGAACAAGATTCTCGGCTACAACCTGCCGCAGGGCGTCATCTCGCAGCTCTATCGCGCCTGCGCCGCCGGCCAGCCCGGCCTCTTCTCCAAGGTCGGCCTCTATACTTATGTCGATCCGCGCTTCGGCGGCGGCCGCGTCAACGAAGTGACGACGGAAGAGATCGTCAAGCATGTCGTCATCGACGAGGAAGAGTGGCTGTTCTACACGGCGACCAAGATCGACGTGGCCTTCATCCGCGGCACCAGCGCCGATCCTTCCGGCAATATCAGCATGGAGAAGGAGGCGCTGACGCTCGACGTGCTCGCCCAGGCGATGGCCGCGCATAATAATGGCGGCATTGTCATCGCGCAGGTCGAGCGCATCGTCGAGGCCGGCTCGATTCGTCCCAAGGACGTGAAGGTTCCGGGCATTCTGGTCGATTGCGTCGTCGTCGCCGACCAGCCCGAGCTGCACCGGATGAACTACGGCGTGATGTATAATCCGGCGCTGGCCGGCGAGATTCGCGTGCCGGTCGAGAGCATGGCGAAAATGCCGCTCGACGCGCGCAAGATCATCGCGCGCCGCGCCGCCTTCGAGCTGCCGCCCAATGGCGTCGTCAATCTCGGCGTCGGCGCGCCGGAGGGCATTGCCGCCGTCGCCAATGAAGAGAAGCTCACCCCCTTCATCACGCTGACGACGGAAGCCGGCGCCATAGGCGGCGTGCTCGCCTCGGGCTCCTCCTTCGGCTCGGCCACCAACGCCGATTCGATCATCGATCAGAACACGCAATTCGACTTCTATGACGGCGGCGGTCTCGACATGACCTGCCTCGGCATGGCCGAATGCGACGAGCAGGGCAATGTGAACACCAGCCGTTTTGGCGGACGCCTCAACGGCTGCGGCGGCTTCATCAACATCAGCCAGAACGCGCGCAGCGTTGTCTTCGCCGGCACCTTCACCGCCGGCGGGCTCGACATTGCGATTCAAGATGGCGAGGTGAAAATCCTCAAGGAAGGCCGCGCGCGCAAATTCCTGAAATTCGTCGAGCAGGTGACGTTCAGCGGCAAATATGCGCAAAAGCGCGAGCAGCCGGTGATCTATGTCACCGAACGCTGCGTCTTCCAGCTGACGAAGGAAGGTCTCGAGCTGATCGAGATCGCGCCGGGCATAGACATAGAGCGGGACATTCTCCCGCATATGGACTTCAAGCCCATCGTCAAGCATCCGATCCTGATGGACAAGCGCATCTTCATCGACGAACCGATGGGACTGATCTCCGATCTGCTCAATCTCGATCTGCAAGATCGCGTGAGCTATGACGCCGATCGCAATATTCAGTTCCTCAATCTCGAGGGCTGGAGCGCGCGCTCCAAGCGCGACATCGACGATCTGCGCAAGATGCTGATCGACGCCTGCCAGAAGATCGGCAAGCGCGTCAATCAGGTCGTCAATCTCGATAATTTCCGCATCAGCGAGCATCTCTACGATTACTATGCGGAGATGATCCAATATATGCTCGAGAATTATTATGTGACGACGACGCGCTACACGACCAGCGCCTTCCTGCGCTTGAAGCTCAAGGAAGCGCTGAGCAAGCGCGGCATCGCTCCGCATGTCTTCGAGCGCAAGGAGGACGCGCACAGCTTCCTCGAGGTGATCGGCGAAGGCTGACGACGCAGAAGACGCGCGGCCTATGCGCCCTCCCCTTCACGGGGAGGGTCGGCCAGCGATAGCTGGGCGGGGTCGGGTTCAACGACGAAGACGAGGGGGCTCGTCCCCCTCGCGAGCGCCCGCTCTATCGCTCACCCCGGAACGGAACGCTCTCGATTCCGGCGCGCATTGCGCTACAATCTGTGGAATGTCGCGCCCTTCACACGCAGATTACGCCATCACGCCGCAGATTTTGCTGCGCGCCTATTCCATCGGCCTTTTCCCTATGGCGGAGAGCGCCGAGGAGGAGCAGCTCTTCTGGGTCGATCCCCAGGAGCGCGCCATTTTTCCGCTGGATGCGTTCAAGGTCTCGCATTCGCTCGCCAAGACGATCCGCTCGGATCGTTTCGAGGTGCGGGTCGACACGGATTTCGACGCCGTGATCGCGGCTTGCGCCGCCTCCGCGCCCAAGCGCGAGAACACTTGGATCAATTCCGAGATCAAGCGGCTCTATCGCAAGCTGTTCGACATGGGCTTCGCCCATACGGTCGAATGCTGGCGGGAGGGACGGCTGGTCGGCGGCCTCTATGGCGTGTCGATGCGCGCCGCCTTTTTCGGCGAGAGCATGTTCCACACCGAGACCGACGCCTCGAAAGTGGCGCTGGCGCATCTCGTGGCGCGGCTGGTCAAAGGCGGCTTCCGCCTGCTCGACACGCAATTCATGACCACGCATCTCGCTTCGCTCGGCGCGGTCGAGGTCAGCCGCGACGCCTATCACGCTCTGCTGGAGCAGGCTTTGTCGGTCTCGGGCCGCTTCGCCGCCTGGCCGGACGAGGCGGCGCCCGTCCCCGGTCGGGAGATCGTCGCCATTCTGCGGCCGGAGCCGACGCTCAGAACGGAAAAGGCGAAGGCGCCGTAGCGGGGGCCGGAGCCGGCGGCTGCTTCTTTTTCTTCTTCTTGGGCTTTTCGGCCGGGGCCGCAGCGGCGGGCTCGGCGCTCTCCGGGGCCTTGGCGCCCTCCGGCGGAACCGAATCGCGCGGTCCGATCGGCGCAGCCTCGACCGGAACGGGCGCGACCGGCTCGACCTTGCGGGAGCGGGAGCGTTTCTTCTCCGGCGCGGGGGCGGCGGGCGCCGCCGCGGCCGCAGGATCGGCCGCCGGCGCCTGGACGATCTCCTTGCCGCCGCGGCAATCGACCAGCCACACATCATAGACGGGGTGCTCGACGCCATGCAGGCCCGGGCTCGCGGCGAACATCCAGCCGGAGAAAATCCGCTTGGCTTCGTTCTTCCCGGCGTCCTGCTCGTCGACCTCGACGAAGCTGGTCGTCTGCGGCGCCTCGGTCTGCGGGCGCGTGTTGCAGACGCGCGGCGTCACCTGAAGCGAGCCGAATTGCACGGTCTCGTCTATGGCGACGTCGAAATTGATGATTCGACCCGTGGTCTTGTCGAGCCCGGCGAAAATGGCGGTGGGATTGCGGATGGGATCGGCGGCCGCCGCGCCGAGGCCGACGAGCAAGGCGGCCCCGGAAAGAGCGAAACGCAGGCGGAAGCAGCGGGAGATCATATCGGCTCTCGTTTCCGATCTCTGGCTCGGGCCGGCCGCCCGCGCCTCATGCGCCGTCGTTGAATAGGAAGAGCGTGGCGGATCGATGGTCGCGGATAGAGCCGCGACCGCCTCGCCTCAAGCCTCGGGGGACCAAGCCTGATAATCGCCGCCGGCGGGAGCGCGGCGGCCCTCGGCCAGGATCGAGCCCGGCGGATGATAGGCGGCGGAGGTGCCGGTCAGATTGGGGCGATAGGTCAGCTCCCATTCCTTCGGCTCGTATTTCTCCTGCGTCGGCGGCGTGTCGACCGTGTGGTGCAGCCAGCCATACCAGCCGGGCGGCGTCGCCGAGCCCTCGGCATAGCCCTTATAGATGACCCAGCGGCGCTCGAAGCCGAGCGCCTTGTCCTTCTTGCCGCCGCGACGGCGGTAATAGACGTTGCCGAACTCATCCGTCCCGACGCGCTCGCCATAGAGCAGCGTCCACAGGCCCGTGCTGAGCGTCGCCCGGTTCCACCAGGTGAAGAAGCGAATGATGTAGGACATGTCGGAAGCGTCCAAGAAAGTTTGCGTGGCCCCTTATTGCGTCAAGACAGCGCAATGTCCAGTCGGGCGCGCCACTCCCGCGTCATGAGCTTTGCTTTTGGCGCGAAGTCGTGGAAAAGGAGGCATGTGACAGAAAGACGACAGCCGCCGCGCCGCCAAGGCGCGCCGCAGAGAGCTGAAACCATTGGGCTCCAGCTCTCGCGGACAAGAGCGCCGCGTCGAAACTCCAGGGAAAGGCCGCATGATTTCCAAAGCCTCGAGGCTCATTCTTCACGCCGCTCTGGCGGCGATCCTTTCCGTGGGGAGCGCGCGCGCCCTCGATATTTCCGGCGCCGGCGCGACTTTTCCCCTGCCCATCTACGCCAAATGGGCGCAGAGCTATTCGAAAGAGACGGGCAATCGCGTCAATTATCAATCGATCGGCTCGGGCGGCGGCATCCGCCAGATCAAGGCGCGGACCGTCACTTTCGGCGCCTCGGACCAGCCGCTGACGGCCAAGGAGCTCGACGCCGCAGGTCTCATCCAATGGCCGCAGGTCGTCGGCGGCGTCACGCCCGTCGTCAATCTGGACGGCGTCGCCTCCAATGAGCTGGTCCTCGACGGCGCGACTCTCGCGCGCATTTTTCTCGGCGAGATCAAGCTCTGGAACGATCCGGCGATCCGCGCGCTCAATCCGAAGATCGCGCTTCCGGCGACGGCGATCGTCGTCGTCCACCGCTCCGACGGCTCGGGCACGACCTTCTGCTTCACCGATTATCTTTCCCGCGTCTCCGCCGATTGGAAAGAGAAGGTGGGCGAGAACGTCGCCGTGGAATGGCCGCTCGGCCTCGGCGCCAAGGGCAATGAGGGCGTCGCCAATAATGTCGCCAACTCCAAAGGCGCGATCGGCTACGTCGAATTCGCCTACGCCAAGCAGAACAAGCTCGCCGCCGTCAGCCTGGTGAATCGCGACGGCAAGGTCGTCGCGCCGGGCAAGGAGAGCTTCGAGGCCGCCGCCGCCAATGCCGATTGGGCCGGCGCGCCGGGCTTCTTCCATCTGCTGACCGAGCAGCCGGGCGCCGCCTCCTGGCCGATCGCCGCGGCGACCTTCATTCTGCTGCCCAAGCAGCCGCAGGACGCCGCGGCGGCGCTGGAAGCGCTGAAATTCTTCGACTGGGCCTTCTCGAAAGGCGCGGCGGCGGCGCAGGAGCTGGATTTCGAGCCCATGCCCGCCTCTGTGGTCACGCTGATCCGCAAGAGCTGGGCGGCCAATGTGAAGGATGCGAATGGAAAACCGCTGCTGAACTGACCATAAAGGTCGGCAGCGGCCGCGCGCGGCCGATTCGCACAGGAGCGGCCGATGACGCAGACGATCTCCACGAGATGCTGCGTGGTCGGCGGCGGCCCGGCGGGGCTGATGGCGGGCTTTCTGCTCGCCCGCGCCGGCGTCGAGACCATCGTCCTCGAAAAGCATGCGGATTTCCTGCGCGATTTCCGCGGCGACACGATCCACCCTTCGACGCTTCAGCTGATGTTCGAGCTCGGCCTGCTCGAGGATTTTCTGAAGCTGCCGCATCGCAAGGCGTTTCAGGTCTCGGCGGATCTGGGGGAGCGAAAATTCGTCGTCGCCGATTTCCGCAGCCTGCCGACCTCGTGCAAATTCGTCGCCTTCATGCCGCAATGGGATTTTCTCGACTTCATCGCCGGCGAGGCGAAGAAGCTGCAAAATTTCCGCCTGCTGATGAAGACCGCCGCAGAGAGCGTGATCGAGGAAAACGGCCGCATCGTCGGCCTGCGCGCCGAGGGGCCGGAGGAGCCGCTCGAGATCAGAGCCGATCTCACCATCGCCGCGGATGGGCGGACCTCGCGAATGCGCGAATCGGCGGGCCTCGCGGTGGAGGATTTCGGCGCGCCCATGGATGTGCTGTGGCTGGAGCTGCGGCGCAAGGCGGATGACCCCGACGAGACCTTCGGCCGCATCGCGCCGGGCCGCATGGTGGCGATGATCGAGCGCGGCTCCTATTGGCAGATCGGCTATGTCATCCCCAAAGGCGGCGCGCAGGCGCTGCGGAGCCGGCCGATCGACGCGTTTCGCCGCGCCCTCGCCGACAGCGTTCCCTTTCTCGAGGATCGCGTCGAGGATTTGCGCGATTGGGAGGATGTGAATCTGCTGACCGTGCAGGTCGATCGGCTGAAGAATTGGAGCCGGCCGGGCCTGCTCTGCATCGGCGACGCGGCTCATGCGATGTCCCCGATCGGCGGCGTCGGAATCAATCTGGCGATCCAGGACGCCGTGGCGACCGCCAATCTGCTGGCCGAAAAGCTGCGCGATGGAACGCTGCGCGACGAGGACGTCGGCGCCGTGCAGAAGCGCCGGGAGTTTCCCGCGCGGGTGACGCAAAGGCTGCAGCTCTTCCTCCAGAACCGCGTGATCCGCAATGTGCTCGCGGCGGACAAGCCCTTCGAGCCGCCATTGGCGCTGCGGCTTCTCGACGTCTTCCCGATCCTACGGCAGATTCCGGCGCGGCTGATCGGCCTCGGCGTGCGGCCGGAGCACATTCAGCTTCTCAAATGAGCATTTCCCTGTCGATCTTGCGAGGACTGCGGGATGCGCCTGTTTCGTTCGTTGCCGGTCGCGATCGTCATGGCCTGTTCCCAAGCTCATTCGGCAGAACGCCCCGGCTTTGCGGGCGCTTGGCGATGCGATCGGCTTTGCAAGGTGTTCGACGCCGGCTCGAGCATCACAATCGTCGGCGGAGCGGCGGAGTGTCGCGACGAAACGGGCGAATTGTCGAAAGGCCGGCTTACCTCGGATCGGACGATCCACTGCTTCGGCGCCGACGGACTGGTCTCCGCCGACGGGGAAATCATCCGATGGACCAACGGCTCGGTCTGGCGGCGCGATCACAGGACCGTCTTCTGACGCCGCCGCTCTCGATCTCTCAATTCATCGCGCGGATAAAAGCCCCGAAGGCGCGCGGTCCGTCGCCGGTCTTGGCCTTGGCGATCACTTTCAGGCTGTCGGCGGCGATCGACCAGAATTCATTGGTGAACCAATTGGCGACATAGACGGTCTTGCCGTCGCGGCTCGCGCCGATGCCTTCTGGATATTCGCCGACCTTCACCTGCGCCACCGGCGCGAATGTCGAGAGATCGAAGACGCTGACCGATTCGGCATATTGGTCGGTGACGAAGCCCCTGCCCTGCGCCAGCGCCACGCAATAGGGCCGCTTGCCGACCTTCACCGTGGCGATGACGCGCCGGCTCGCGAGATCGATGACGCTGACGTCGTCCGATTCGACATTGGCGGAATAGGCGCGCTTTCCATCCGCGTCGATGGTGACGCCGAAAGGATGGCGGCCGACATCGAGCTCGCCGAGCTTTTGGAAGGACGCGGCGTCGACGAAGGCGATCTTGTTGGCGTCGCGAATCGCGACGAGGATCGTCTTGCCGTCCGGCGTCACCGCGACGCCCGATGGAGTGACGCCGACTTGCGCCGTGGCGACGACGCCCGATTCGGGATCGACCGAAAAGAGCCGCTGCTCGTACATGTCGGCGACATAGACGCGCTTGCCGTCCGGCGCGACGGCGAGGCCGAGCGGACCGCCCTCGAGCGGTATCTTGCGTAGGACGCGACGCTCGCGCGTATCGACGACGGAGAGATATTTGCCTTCCGGGCTCGTCACATAGGCGCGCGCGCCATCGGCCGAGACGGCGACGCCGGCCGGCTTGCCGCCGATCGGCAGGGTCGCGACGGGCGCCATGGTCGAAAGATCGACGATGGTGAGATCGCCGCTGCCCTGATTGGTGACGAAAGCCTCGTCCGCCCCCGCGGGCGAAGCGAGAGCGAGCCCGAGAAGGGCGGCGCGCGCCGCCCTGCCCCAGGATGCAGAGATCACTTGCCTTCGACCTTGGCCTTCAGCGCGGCGAGGCCGGCCTTGTAGAGATCGCCCACGGCCTTCAGCGCCGCCTCGTCGGAGAGCTCCGGCGGCGGATCATTGTTGGGGAAACCGCGATAGAAGGCGCCGCGCCATTCGACGACGCTCTTGTCGCCCTGCGGCTTCACCGTGATCGTCGAGGAATAATTGTTCACCGGCAGGATCTTCACATCCACCTTCTCGATGCGATAGGCGAGCGAGAAGTCCTTGGCGTCATATTTGGTCAGCAGCTCGTCGATCTCGCCGCCATTCTTCAGCGTGATGTGGCGCGTCGCCTTGTCGGGCGTGTTGTCGCCCGTTCCTTCCGTCTTGGCGACAGGGGGAAGCCAGCTCAAATCCTGGAAATTGCCGACGATGGCCCAGACCTTCTCGGCCGGAGCGGCGATCTCGATCGTCTCCGTCACCTTCTGGCGCGAGGGGCCGTGGGCGAGCGCGGCCGACGAGGCGAGAGCCGCGAGCGACAAGGCGGCCAGGAACCCCCGGCGCGCGACGACGAATGACATGACTACCTCCTGAAGGGCATTTAGGCGCCTATTGCCCCGGCGCCGCCGGCGCGCAACTAACTCCTCCGCGCCCTGCGGCGTCAAGACTCCCGATCTCTGCGGGCGGAAAATCCCGCTGCGCTACGGCAAAGTTCCCGAAGCTTTCGTCGCAGAAATGAGGCGCCGCCCCTCGGACCTGCTCGAGAATCGCGCTTTCGAGGCCCTTACGTAAAGTGCGGCTCACGTCGAGCCCGCTGTCCAGAGCGCGACTCGGCTTTCCCCATTATCCACGGTATTTTGCAAGATATTGTCCAATTATTTATTCCTCACACTATATCTTGACGCCGTCGGAAGAGTGACGCACTGTGCGGGTGTCTCATGACGCAGCGGCGGATGAACGAAAAAGCTGTTTCTCGCGCGCCCCCGGCGGGCGGCGCGACGCTTTTCGGCAGCCAAAGCTGCGGCTCGTCGCAGCGGCTCTCCGCCGCGCCGCGGCCCGACCCCCGTATCTGCGTTTCCTGCCGACGTAGAGTCCCTTCCAGAACGAGCTTGTCGCGACCGATCCATCGGCCGCGATCGATTCACCGCGCGCATTTTTCGAGGATCGAAATACGATGAAGATCGAGCGACGCCACACGACAGCCGGCCAGTCTCCCTATGCGGACATCGAGTTTCGCGCGGCGCGTAGCGAAATCCGCAACCCAGACGGCTCGATCGTGTTCTCGCTCGAGAATATCGACGCGCCGGCCGATTGGAGCCAGGTCGCCATCGACGTGCTGGCGCAGAAATATTTCCGCAAGGCCGGCGTGCCGGCGCGGCTGAAGCGCGTCGAGGAGCATGAGGTTCCGAGCTTCCTGTGGCGCTCCCTTCCCGATGCGGAGGCGCTCGCCCTTCTGCCCAAAGCGGAGCGCTACTCCTCCGAGACCTCGGCGCGCGAGGTGTTCGACCGCCTCGCCGGCGCCTGGGCCTATTGGGGCTGGAAGGGCGGCTATTTCGACACGGAGGAGGACGCCTCCGCCTTTCAGGACGAGCTGCGCTACATGCTGGCCCGCCAGATGGCGGCGCCCAATTCGCCGCAATGGTTCAACACCGGCCTGCATTGGGCCTATGGCGTCGACGGCCCCAGCCAGGGCCATTTCTACGTCGATTATCAGACCGGCAAGCTGACCAAGTCCAAGACCGCCTATGAGCATCCGCAGCCGCACGCCTGCTTCATCCAGTCGGTGGAGGACGATCTCGTCAATGACGGCGGCATAATGGACCTTTGGGTGCGCGAGGCGCGCCTGTTCAAATACGGCTCCGGCACCGGCTCCAATTTCTCCAAGCTGCGCGGCGAGAAGGAGAAGCTCTCGGGCGGCGGCTCCTCCTCCGGCCTCATGTCCTTCCTCAAGATCGGCGACCGCGCGGCGGGCGCGATCAAATCCGGCGGCACGACGCGCCGCGCCGCCAAAATGGTGGTGGTCGACGTCGACCATCCCGATATCGAGGCCTTCATCGATTGGAAGGTGAAGGAGGAGGAGAAGGTCGCCTCGCTCGTCGCCGGCTCCAAGATCGTCAAGAAGCATCTGAAGGCGGTGCTGCGCGCCTGCGTCAATTGCGAGGGGCCGGGCTTCGACTGTTTCGACCCGGAGAAGAATCCGGCGCTGAAGCGTGAGATCCGCGCCGCGCGCCGCGCCGAGGTGCCGGACAATTACATCAAGCGCGTCATTCAATTCGCGCGTCAGGGCTATAAGGACATTTCCTTCGACACCTATGACACGGATTGGGACAGCGAGGCCTATCTCACCGTCTCCGGCCAGAACTCCAACAACACCGTGCGCGTCACCGACGAGTTTCTGAAATCGGTGGAGAGCGACAGCGAATGGACGCTGACGCGCCGGCTCGACGGCAAGCCGTCGAAGACGCTGAAGGCCCGCGAATTGTGGGAGAAGATCGGCTACGCCGCCTGGGCTTCCGCCGATCCCGGCATTCAGTTCCACACGACGATCAATGATTGGCACACCTGCCCGGCCGGCGGCGCCATTCGCGCCTCCAATCCGTGCTCGGAATATATGTTCCTCGACGACACGGCCTGCAATCTCGCCTCGCTGAACCTGCTGCAGTTCCGCGACGCGCAGACGAAGCGCATCGACGTCGATTCTTACGAGCACGCCGTCCGGCTATGGACCGTCGTGCTGGAAATCTCCGTGCTGATGGCGCAATTCCCCTCGCGGGAGATCGCGCAGCTCTCATACGAATATCGCACGCTCGGCCTCGGCTACGCCAATGTCGGCGGCCTGCTCATGTCTTCGGGCATCGCCTATGACAGCGAAGCCGGCCGCGCGCTCTGCGGCGCGCTCTCCGCCATCATGACCGGCGTCGCCTATCGCGCCTCGGCGGAAATGGCCAAGGAGCGCGGCCCCTTCTCGGGCTTCGAGGCCAATCGCGAAGCCATGCTGCGCGTCATTCGCAATCACCGTCGCGCCGCCCATGGCCAGCGCGCCGGCTATGAGGGCCTCGCGACCGCGCCCGTGCCGCTCGACCACGCCGCCTGCCCCGATGCGGCGCTCATCGCCCGCGCGACCCGCGCCTGGGACGAGGCGCTCGCGCTCGGCGAGGAGCATGGCTATCGCAATGCGCAAGTCTCCGTCGTCGCGCCGACCGGCACGATCGGCCTCGTCATGGATTGCGACACCACCGGCATAGAGCCGGATTTCGCTCTGGTGAAATTCAAGAAGCTCGCCGGCGGCGGCTATTTGAAGATCGTCAATCGCGCCGCGCCGGAAGCGCTGCGCGCCCTCGGCTATCGGGAATCCGAGATCGCCGAGATCGAGGCCTACGCCGTCGGCCACGCCTCGCTCTCCAACGCCCCGGCGATCAACACCACCTCGCTGCGCACGCGCGGCTTCACCGACGAGAAGATCGAGACGGTGGAAAAGGCGCTGGCCTCCGCCTTCGACATCAAATTCGTCTTCAACAAATGGACGCTCGGCGCGGATTTCCTCGCCGGCGCGCTGAAGGTTCCGGCGGCGGCGCTGGAAGATGCGAGCTTCGATCTGCTCACCCATCTCGGCTTCTCGCGCCAGGAGATAGAGGCCGCCAATGTCCACATTTGCGGCGCGATGACTCTGGAAGGCGCGCCGCATTTGAAGGCGGAGCACTATCCCGTCTTCGATTGCGCCAATCCCTGCGGGCGCACGGGCAAGCGCTATCTCTCGGTCGAGAGCCATATTCGCATGATGGCGGCGGCGCAGCCCTTCATCTCGGGCGCGATCTCCAAGACGATCAACATGCCCAATGACGCCACGATCGAGGATTGCGAGGCGGCCTATCTCCTCTCCTGGAAGCTGGCGCTGAAGGCCAACGCCCTCTATCGCGACGGCTCCAAGCTGTCGCAGCCGCTCTCCTCGCAGCTCGTCTCCGACGCGGACGACGAGGCGGAGGAAGTCGCCGAGGAGATCATCTCCGCCAATGCGCCGGCGCGCGCGGCGGCCATAGCCGAGCGCATCGTCGAGCGCGTGGTGCATCAAGTGGTGCGCGAGCGCGAGAAGCTGCCGGATCGGCGCAAAGGCTATACGCAGAAGGCGGCCGTCGGCGGCCACAAGGTCTATCTGCGAACGGGCGAATATGTGGACGGGCGCCTCGGCGAGATCTTCATCGACATGCACAAGGAAGGCGCCGCCTTCCGCAGCTTGATGAACAACTTCGCCATCGCCATCTCGCTCGGCCTGCAATATGGCGTGCCGCTCGAGGAATATGTCGACGCCTTCACCTTCACGCGCTTCGAGCCCGCGGGCTTCGTGCAGGGCAATGACGCGATCAAGAACGCCACCTCCATTCTGGACTATGTGTTCCGCGAGCTGGCGATCTCCTATCTCGGCCGCAATGATCTCGCCCATGTCTCGCCGGACGACATCGGCCATGACGTGCTCGGCAAGGGCGAGCATGAGGGCAAGGCGCCCGAGAGCGCATCGTCGGTCGTCTCGAAAGGACTATTGCGCTCCAAGACGGATCGGCTGATGCTGGTGCGCGGCGGCGCGACGGCGCTGCGCGAGAATGTCGCGGAAGAGGTCGAGCAGCCTTTGTCCGAGCTCGGCTGGACGGCGCCGACGCGCCCGGTGGAGAGCGTCGCCGACAAGCGCGCCGAAGCGCGGATGAAGGGCTATGTCGGCGAGGCCTGCCCGGAATGCGCGAATTTCACGCTCGTCCGCAATGGCACCTGCCTGAAATGCGAGACCTGCGGCAGCACCACAGGCTGCAGCTGAGCCGCGCGTATTCTGACAACTGACTGACGACATATGAATCGGCGGCGAATCTTCGCATTCGCCGCCGACGCCATGAAAAAAGCCGCGCGCCGCTCACAAAAGCGCGTCCGGCACGCCATGCACATGGACGTCGCGGCCGGAATGCTTGTTGAGAATATCGACGGCGCTTTTCTCATGCGCGGCGTCGCGCGTGCGCACCCATAGCAATATGCCGCCGCGATCCAGCTGCTCTTGCAGATATTGCGCGTGATGCTCGCCGATCAGCCTGGCGAAGAGCGCTCCAACCAGACCGCCGCCGCCGCCGGCGATGGCCGCCGCCGCGAGCGCGGCCGCCATGGTTCCGCCGCTCGCGAAGATCAGCCCCGCCGCGCCGATCGCGCCTACATAGCCGAGGCCGCCGACCAGCGCGCCTTGCGCCTCGCCGATCGACTCGGGCGAGATATAAGCGCCGCGCGGAACGTCGGCGTCGTCCGCCACGTCCGTCGCCTTCTCATAGGCGTGGCCGAGCTTGGCGTCGACGGTCTGCTCGCCGGCCATGAGGCTGATGTCGGCGCGATCGAAGCCGGACGTCTGCAATTCGTCGATCGCCTCTTGAAGCGCATCGGCCGTGTCGAACACGCCGACGGCTTCGCGAACCTGGCTGGTCTCCTCGCCGGACGCCATGACTGTCTCCTCATATGCTCGTGCGATACAGATAGTCGCGGGTGAGCGGCACGGCGTCGATGCGCCGCGCCAGCTGAATGTGAAAGTCGACGAGGCCGGAATGTCGAAATCCCGCCTCACAGCTCGCGAGATAGAATTCCCACATGCGGCAGAAGCGCTCGTCGTAAATCTGCGCTATGCGCGACCAATTGTCCTTGAAGCGCCGTCGCCACATGCGCAGCGTGTCGGCGTAATGGAGCCGAAGAATCTCTATGTCGGTCGCATAGAGGCCGGCGCGTTCGATCGCCGCGCTGATCTCCGAGAGAGCGGGCACCTGGCCGCCGGGAAAAATGTATTTCTCGATCCATGGGCTGCCGGCGCCCGGCCCGGCGGCGCTGCCCGTGGTGTCGACGAGCGCGACGCCATCCTCGACGAGAAGCGCGCGCAGCTTCTCGAAATATTCGCTATAGCGGCCATATCCGACATGCTCGAACATGCCGACAGATATGATCCGGTCGTAGCGCTCGGCCTCCTTGCGATAGTCCCGCACAGCGAACCGAACGCGATTGTCGAGGCCGGTCTCTCGCGCGCGCTTTTGCGCATAGTCGCATTGCGCCTCCGAGAGAGTGAGACCCGTCACCTCGACATCGGCGACGCGCGCGAGATAGAGCGCGAGCCCGCCCCAGCCGCATCCGATATCGAGAACGCGCTGGCCGCGTCGCAGCAGCAGCTTGGCGGCGATATGGGCGAGCTTGTGCTCCTGCGCCTGCTCGAGCGAGTCCTCCCGCGTCAGATAATAAGCGCAGGAATATTGACGCTCGGAATCGAGAAACAGCGCATAGAGCTCGTCGGAGAGATCATAATGCGCGCTGATCTCGTCCGGCGCGGCGCTCAACGAATTGCTGCGCGCGAGGCGCTTCTGCATGCGGCGCGCCATGGCGCCGGCGCGCCACAGCCAATGGCCGTAGCCATGGCCGAAATTGGCGAAGCACAAGTCGAAAAAATCATAGATATCGCCGCTCTCTATGACGAAGGAGCCGTCCATATAGGCTTCGCCGAGAGCGATGTCCGGGGCCAGCGCCAGCTTTTGCGCGAGATGACGATCCTTGATCTCGACCGTCACCTCGGGCGCGCCGCGCCCGAAGCGGCGCACGCCGGCCCCCGGCCCGACCAGCGTCAGCGAGCCGGCGGCGATGGTTCTCGTCAAGAGCCTTTCGAGCGAAAACAGCGCCGTCATTTGCGACGTCCGGCTGGAGTTCGGCAAAGCGCCGAAACCGTCAGATATCGCCGCGCGCTCCTGCTTCAATATGCGGGCGTCGCTACGCCGCCGCGCCGCCGGCCCGTGCGTTCACGCACATCGCCGTGATCCGGCGCCGGCCACTATGAGCAGGTCCTGAATTTCTCTCGACCTTCTCCTGAGCCTCCTTCGAGCCGCCCTATCCGGGGCGGCTCTTTTTTGGCGCCGGCCGGATGAGGCCCCCGCTCGGCCTGCCCGCGCGCCGTTTCTTGCATGGCCATGCTCGCATGGACCGACCTGCGCCGCAGGCGACCCCCGATGCGTAAGAGGAGATCGACTTGGCCGAGGAACCGAAATTCACCCGCGAGCGCCCTAAGACGGTCGGCGAGCTGATCGAGGCCTTGCAGAAGCTGCCCGCGAACGCCCGCGTCTTGGTCCATGGCGAGGACGACAGCCTCTATGACTGCGGCGCTCCCATGATCGAGCTGGTGATGCTCAATCGATACCCCGACAGCAGGGACAATCTCGGCCCGCATCGGCTGTCGAGCGGCATGGACGCCGATAAGGCGGTCGGCGTCGTCATCATCAATGACGCAAATCGGGAGTGGTGAGGGGAGCGCGCAGCGTCAGAGGCCCCGCCCCGGCGCGGCCCTCACCGCTGTGGCCCTGGAGCCTTTCCGGTTCAGATCGAACCGAAAAGACTCTAGATACCCTTGCTCGGTCGTGTTTTCGTCACGCGAGCCGGTTCGCACTTCGCTCAAAAACACGCTAGGCTCGGCGAGCGGACGCCGCGCCTCTCAATAAGCGCGCGAATCGCGCAGCACCATCATCATGGTGCGGAATATGATGCCGACGTCGAGCAGCAACGTCCAATTGTCGATGTAATAGAGGTCGCAGTCCACGCGGTTGCGTAGCTTATCCAAAGTGTCCAGCTCGCCGCGAAAGCCTTTGACTTGCGCCCAGCCGGTCATGCCCGGCTTCACCCTGTGGCGCACGGCGTAATATTCGACCAGCTCCTCGAGGTTGCGACCGTCGGTCTTGGTGGCCAGCGCATGCGGACGCGGACCGACGATCGACATATCGCCGAGGATCACATTGATCAGCTGCGGCAGCTCGTCGATGCTCGAGCGTCGGATGAAACGCCCGACGCGCGTGACGCGGGGGTCGCCGCGGCTCGTCTGCACCGTGGCGTGCGCATCGGTCTTCTCGGCGAACATCGAGCGGAATTTCCACAATTCGAAAATGCGGCCATTGAAGCCGACGCGCTGCTGCCGAAAGAAGATGGGACCGGGAGAGTCGATCCTGATCGCCAGGGCTGTCGCCGCCATCAGCGGCGACAGCAGAACGAGGGCGCAGGAGGCGAGCGCGATATCCTCGATGCGCTTGAACCAGAGGTTCCAGCCGTGGATCGGCTCCTCCATGCCGCAGAAGGAGATGCGGTCGCCGAATTTCGCGACGCTGACGACATCCGCCATCACGCGCCGATCCGCCGGCAGGACGAACACGCGCGTGGAAAGATGCCGCAGCATGTCGAGATGGCGCAGAACATTCGGAATCTCGGCCCAGGGCGCGGCGAGATAGACATGGTCGATCGCTTCCTGGACGATGCGATCCGACAAATCGGCGAGCTCGGCGAGATCGGCGTATGTGGCGTAGCCGACGACGACCTCCTCATTGCGGGTCTCGCCCTCGATCTCGCGCGGATGCAGCGGATCGCAGAACACGCCGACCGAGAGCGCGCGATGGACGAAGGCGCTCTCCGCCAGCGCCTCGCGAATGCGCCTTAAGATCAAGGCGCGCGCGGCGATCGCGATCGCCGTGCTCGTCCCCGCCCAGGAGAAGAACCAGAGGCGCGAATAGCTCTCCGCCGATTTCGTCGCCGCGGCGATGCAGATCATCAAGGCGAAAGTGGCGAGGAAGGACAGAGTGGCGCGCCGCAGCACATGTCGGCGATCGAGCACGCTCGACGTCCGATAGACCTCGAAAATATGCGCCAATCCGAACTGCAGGGAGGCGGCGAAGAAAATCGCCCAAATCTGCCACTCCTGCGGCGAGGCCCCGGCCGATCCGCCGGGAAGCCCGACGCATGCGAAACCCGCGACGATCAGAGTGAGAATGTCGAAGGCGGCAAATCCGGCGGAAAAATTATGGAGCGAAATTCGTTTCGACTTGCGAGTCGATCTGCGGGACCACACGACGTCCCGCGAGTCGCAGAAATCCAACCACATACTAGTCAACCCCGAAAATATTCGGAAGTAATCTAGCTTAATTTTCTGTCAATGCAAGTCGCGCATGTGCTGCGCATATGCTCTGTTTCGAGACAGTCGCGTTCAGTCCAGCAAGGCCGCGACGTGATCGCCGATCGCCAGAGCCGAGGTGAGCCCGGGGCTCTCTATGCCGAACAGGCAGACCAGACCCGAAAGGCCGTGATCCGCCGGGCCGAGAATGCGAAAATCCGCTGCGGGCGCGCCCGGCCCGGTGAGCTTGGGCCTAATTCCGGCATAATCGGGAGCGAGCCGCTCGGCCGGCAGCTGCGGCCAATAGCGACGGATGCGCATCTCGAAATCGGCGCGCCGCGCGGCGGAGACGCGATAGTCCTCGGCGTCGATCCACTCCACATCCGGCCCGAAGCGCATGCGGCCGGCGATATCCAATGTGACATGGACTCCGAGCCCGCCATCGACCGGAGCGGGATAGATCAGCCGCGAGAAAGGCGCGCGGCCGGAAAAGGCGAAATAGCAGCCCTTGGCGAGGAAGAGCGGCGGAATCGCAGCCCGATCGAGCCCCTCTATGGCGGCGGCGACGGTCTGAGCGCGCAGCCCCGCGGCCACGACGAGAAGCTCCGCCTCCGCCATGCCGGCGTCGGCGCCGCCGAAGCGAATGCGCCAGCGCTCGCCGATCCGCTCGGCTCCCAGCACAGGCGTCGCCAGAGCGATGGCGCCGCCTCGGTCCTCTATTTCGCCGCGCAGCGCCAGCATCAGCCCAGGCGCGTCTATGATTCCGGTCTCCGCGCTGAGCAGCGCCGCCGTGCAGGAAAGCGCCGGCTCCAGCCGTCGCGCCTCCGCGGCGCTACAGGCGGAAAGACCTTCGACGCCATTGGCGCGCCCATTTGCCAGCAGAGCGTCGAGCTTCTCCTCCTCGCCCGGCTCGGTCGCGACGATCAGCTTGCCGAGCCGGCGATGCGCGACGCCATGGCTCTGCGCGAAAGCATAGAGCGCGCGCCGCCCTTCGATGCAGAGCCGATGGCGCAGGCTGCCGGTCGGATAATAGAGCCCGGCGTGGATCACCCCGC
Organism: Methylosinus sp. LW4; assembly: GCF_000379125.1. Taxonomy (NCBI): domain Bacteria; kingdom Pseudomonadati; phylum Pseudomonadota; class Alphaproteobacteria; order Hyphomicrobiales; family Methylocystaceae; genus Methylosinus; species Methylosinus sp. LW4. The sequence continues at coordinate 1,674,101 of NZ_KB900626.1, forward strand.
TGTTGCGGGAGGAGACGCCGCCGCCGATGACGGGGTCGGCCTCGGCGACGATGACCTCATGGCCCTTCGCCGCGAGGCTGCGGGCGACCGCGAGCCCCACCACGCCGGCGCCGACGATCAATGCGCGCGCCATGGGCCGCCTCCTTCTCGAAGAATGGCGAGGCCGAGGCTCACGCTCAGCCGGCTTCGGCCGGTTGCGGGGCCTGCTTCCTTGGGATAGTGCATCTGCGACACGCGTTTTGAAAGAAGAAGAGAGCCGCCCATGCCGCCGTTCCGCTCCCGCACCACCACCCATGGACGCAATATGGCGGGCGCGCGCGGCCTGTGGCGCGCCACTGGAATGAAGGACGACGACTTCGGCAAGCCGATCATCGCCGTCGCCAATTCCTTCACGCAATTCGTGCCCGGCCATGTGCATCTGAAAGATCTCGGCCAGCTGGTCGCGCGCGAGATCGAGAAGGCCGGCGGCGTCGCCAAGGAGTTCGACACGATCGCCGTCGATGACGGCATCGCCATGGGCCATGACGGAATGCTCTATTCCCTGCCCTCGCGCGAGATCATCGCCGATAGCGTCGAATATATGTGCAACGCCCATTGCGCCGACGCTCTCGTCTGCATCTCCAATTGCGACAAGATCACCCCCGGCATGCTGATGGCCGCGCTGCGGCTGAACATCCCCACCATCTTCGTCTCCGGCGGGCCGATGGAGGCCGGCAAGGTCACGCTGCATGGCGAGAGCCACGCGCTCGATCTCGTCGACGCCATGGTGGCCGCCGGCGACGACAAGGTGAGCGACGCCGACGTCGCCGTCATCGAGCGTTCCGCCTGCCCCACCTGCGGCTCCTGCTCCGGCATGTTCACCGCAAATTCGATGAACTGCCTCGCCGAGGCGCTCGGCCTCGCTTTGCCCGGCAATGGCACTGTGCTGGCGACGCATGCGGATCGCGAGCGCCTCTTCGTCGAGGCCGGCCATCTCATCGTCGATCTCGCCCGCCGCTGGTACGAGCAGGACGATTCCAGCGTGCTGCCGCGCTCCATCGCCAAGTTCGAAGCCTTCGAGAACGCCATGACGCTCGACATTGCCATGGGCGGCTCCACCAACACCGTGCTGCATATTCTCGCCGCCGCTTATGAGGCGGAGGTCCCCTTCACAATGGCGGATATCGACCGTCTGTCGCGGCGCGTGCCGGTTCTGTGCAAGGTCGCGCCCAGCGTGCCGGACATTCACCTCGAGGATGTGCATCGCGCCGGCGGCATTTACGCCATTCTCGGCGAGCTGGCGCGCGCCGGCCTGCTGCACACCGACCTGCCGACCGTGCATGCGACCACGCTCGGCGAGGCGCTCACGCGCTGGGACGTGCGCGTCTCCAATAGCGAGAGCGTCGCGACTTTCTACCGCGCCGCGCCGGGCGGCGTGCCGACGCAAGTGGCCTTCAGCCAGAGCCGCCGTTTCGACGCGCTCGATCTCGACCGCGAGAAAGGCGCCGTGCGCGACGCCGCCCACGCTTTCTCCAAGGATGGCGGGCTCGCCGTGCTGACCGGCAATCTCGCGCTCGACGGCTGCATCGTGAAGACGGCCGGCGTCGACGATTCCATCCTGAAATTCGCTGGCCCGGCGCGCGTCTTCGAGAGCCAGGACGCCGCGGTCGATGCGATCCTGACCGGCAAGATCGTCGCCGGCGATGTGGTGGTGATCCGCTATGAAGGCCCGCGTGGCGGCCCCGGCATGCAGGAAATGCTCTATCCGACGAGCTATCTGAAGTCGAAGGGCCTCGGCAAAGCCTGCGCGCTCATCACCGACGGGCGCTTTTCGGGCGGCACGTCGGGCCTCTCCATCGGCCATGTCTCGCCGGAGGCGGCCGAAGGCGGCCTCATCGGCCTGGTGCAGGAAGGCGACAAGATCGAGATCGACATTCCGGCGCGCTCCATCCGCCTCGCCGTTTCTGAGGACGAGCTGGCGAAGCGCCGCACGGCGGAAGAGGCGCACGGCAAGGACGCCTGGAAGCCGGCGAAACGCGCGCGCAAAGTCTCGAAGGCGCTGCGCGCCTATGCGGCCATGACCACCAGCGCGGCGCGCGGCGCCGTGCGAGAAGTGCCGGAAGAATAAGCCACGCCGTCATTGCGAGCGAAGCGAAGCAATCCAGAGCCATGAGCCGACTCTCGGCAGATCGCGCAACGCCGCGCGATCGTCATCGCGAGGATCGCGGTGAATGATCGAGGGGCCGCCCTGTGGCTCTGGATTGCTTCGCTGCGCTCGCAATGACGGCGCCGGAAAAGCGGGGGCGACTGTATTCCCCGTTCACCCCTTCCGCTCAGGCGGCGACGCCAGAGCGTCCCGCAGAATAGCCCCCGTCATTGCGAGCGCAGCGAAGCAATCCAGCGCCATGAGCCGGCTCTCGTCAGCTCGCGCAACGCCGAGCGAACGTGATCGCGAGGAGCGCGGTGAATGATCGAGGGGCCGCCCTGCGGCTCTGGATTGCTTCGCTTCGTTCGCAATGACGGCGCCGGAGAAGCGGCGGAACCGTCACTCCCCGTTCACCCCTTCCGCTCAGGCGGCGCGACGCCAGAGCGCCTCGCAGAATAGCCCCCGTCATTGCGAGCGAAGCGAAGCAATCCAGCGCCACGAGCCGGCTCTCGTCAGATCGCGCAACGCCGAGCGATCGTCATCGCGAGGACAGAAGCGGCGAATCAATCGAGACGCCGCCCTGCGGCTCTGGATTGCTTCGCTACGCTCGCAATGACGGCGCTCAGAGAGCGAGCTCGTCGTAGAGATCCCGCCATGTCGGATTCATCGCCTCGATCAGCACGAGCTTCTTTAGCCGCGATCCCGCTTTGATCTGTTTCTCACGGGCGATGGCCTCATCCATCCTCTCGTAATATTCGTACCAGACAAGCGTCTTGCATCCGTAGCGCGCGGTAAATCCCGGCGTCAGGCTTTCTCGATGCTGATAGATGCGTTGCGATAAATTCGATGTGACGCCCGTGTAGACGGTTCCGTTGCGCTTGCTGGCCATGATGTAGACGGCTGGCTGTTTCATATCGCGGCATCCCGTCCCCGCTTCGCCTCGCAATGACGCCTCACATTAGAAGAAAGACGAGAAGCCTCACTCCCCGCTCACCCATTCGATCTCGCATCCCGCGCCCGGCCCTTGCGCGAGACGCTCGGCGAAAAAGGCCGAGATCGTCCGCGCCTCCGCCTCGAAGGTGAAGGGCGGATTGACGACGAGGAGACCGGTGCTGCGCAATCTCGTATCCTGCTCGTCGCCGCCGACGCAAAGATCGAGACGCAGAATCTTCCTCACGCCGCTGGCGCGCAAGGCGCCGATCAGCCAGCGCTGCTCCGCAGCGTCCTTGATCGGCCTCCAGAGCGCATAAATCCCGGTCGGCCATTTGCGATGCGCGTCGAGAAAGGTCTTCAGCATGCGCTCGGTCTCGTCGCGCTGCTCGAAGGGCGGATCGATCAGCACGAGCCCGCGCCGCTCCTTGGGCGGCACGAAGGCCGAGAGGCCGACATAGCCGTCGAGATGAATGGCCTTCACGCGCTTGTCGCGCGCGAAGCGCCTCTGCAGCGCTTCGAATGCGTCCGGCCGCAATTCGCAGAAGACGGCGCGGTCCTGCGCGCGCATGAAGCGCGCCGCGATCAGCGGCGAGCCGGGATAGAGCGCCGGCCGCCCCTCCGCGCCGAGCGGGCCGACAATATCGAGATAGGGCGCGAGCAATTCGCGCAGCCGCGCATCGGCGCCGGAGAGATCGCCTAGCCGCCCTATGCCGCCACGCCATTCGCCGGTGCGCTCGGCGGCGTCGGCGGAAAGGTCATAGGCGCCCTCCCCCGCATGTGTGTCGACGACTCGAAACGGCGTCTCCTTGCGCGTGAGATAGAGGAGAAGCCGCGCCAGCAGCGCATGCTTGAGCACATCGGCGAAATTGCCGGCGTGAAACCCATGGCGATAATTCATCGGCTACAGCGGCGCCGGCACGGAGATTTCGCCGGCGCGGCAGGCGCCGCGCGCGATCTCGGGACAGGGGCGGAACTCGCGCAGATCGCGCGAGAAGCAGATGCGCACATCCTGCAGCGCGCCCTTGCGGCAGGTGACGGCGAGCATGCCCGGACGCAGCCGCGGATTGGCGGCGATGAAGGCGCGCTGAATGTCGAGCGGCGCGAAGCTCTGCGCCTGCCGCGACCGCTCGAGCAGGGCCGGAATGGTCACGCTCTCCGTCGCGCGGCGCACGTCGAGGAAATAATCGGTCGGGCTCTTGCCCGAGCAGCGGCCATGCTTGCGCCATTCGTGCCGCGCCAGCCCTTCGTCGGGATAGACGCCGGCGACATGCTCGAGCGCCATGCGCGAGGGCGTCGCGGCGCCGTCGCATTCGCTCGGAAAGCCATGCTCATATTGCGGCCACAGGCCATGGGTGACAAAGCCCTTGCCGAGGCCGGGCTCGCATTGCGCGCGATATTCGCGACCGCCGCCGCTCTCGCAAAAGGCCGGCGACCAGGAGAGCGTCAGCACATAGAAGTCGAAGCCGCCGCTGCGCGCCTCCGGCGCCGATTGCGCCATGCCGCTCGAGGCGAAGAGCGAGACCAGCGCCGCGAGGACGCAGACACGAGACCATTGCACGAACATGCGCCGCTCCGAAATATCGTCGCTCGAGTGATGCCGGAGCGTGAGGCGCCGCGTCAAGGCGCCGCGACAAAGGCCGACGGCGTTGACACACCCTACTTATTCACTAGGATATTGCTGAATTCATGGAAGGACTGCATGAGAAGCGCAACTCGCATGATCTGCGCGGCCGCGGCGGCGCTCGGTCTCGCCGGACAGACGGCGGCCCGGCCCGCTTGCGTTTTTCAGGACGCCGCGCTTCGCAGCGACGCTGGAAGCGGCGAGCATCTCATCGGCGTCATACCGGCGCTGTCGTCCATCGTGCTCGTGCGCCAAGGGCCGAAATGGAGCATCGTCTCCTACGACGGCGAGACGGGCTATATTCAGACGCGGCGTCTGACGCCCTTCGGCGGCCCCGGCGATCCGCCGAGTTGGCGGCAATCGCTCTCCTCCGATCGGACGCTGCTACGCGAGATCGATCCGTTCTTCGGCGACGCCTCCTGGCGTTTCGGCCTCGCGCCGCGGTCGACTCTCGGCTTCTATAATTACTTCAGCGGCTTTCGGCGTTCGGCCTGGACCGATCGCGCCGGCGCCCGCGCCGCCGAGGCGCGAGCTTCGGCAAGTCCCTGCCTCGCCGCCTTGCAGCAGGCCGAGCGCCAAGCCGAGCGCAATATCGCGACGAAACCGCCGCGCCGCGCCAATTGAGCCCGATGCGGGCATTCCGAGGAGCATGACGATGAGCGAAGAGTGGGAATATCAGATCCGGCTGAACATCAGCGACGATTTCGCCGAGATCGCCCGCACCGATCCGCAGAATGCGGCGATCGCCCCGATCGCCGCGATCTTGGCCAAGCATCACGCGGCGCTGAGCAATCAGTTCGACGCTTTCGTCAATTATGTCACTGAGGCGGAGAAGCAGGGCGTCGAGCATTTTCCGCTCTACAAATGGACCAAGGCGACGATCGAGGACCCGGCCAAAAAGGCCAAGCACGTCAAATCCTTCTCCATCTATGTGGAAGGCGAGGAGGTCTATCCCAAGGCCGCCGCGGACGCGCTCGAGGCCGATCTCGCGCCTCTGGTGGGCGCCGGCGTGGTGGAGAAGCTCTCCAAGCACGACACCAATCCCGCGAATAATCCGCAAGCCCCCGCGCATTTGCGCTGATCTCTGAACTCGGCCCCGGCGCACGCGCCTCTCAGCGCGGCGCCGGATCGCTTTGCCGCCGGGGCCGCGCTATATTGTCGATATGCGCAGCTTTTCCCGCACCCTCGGCCTTTTCGCGATTCTCCTTCTCGCGCTGCTCTCGGGCGGCATGGACAGCGCGCGGGCGCAGGACCCGGTCGCGGATTTCTTCCAGGGGCTGTTCGGCGGCCGACAGCACCCCCCGCAGGCCCGCCCGGCTGCGCGCGACGCCGGCCGCATGCGCCGGCTGGTGCCGCATCGCGAATATAGCGCGCCCGCCTATTGGCACGGCCAGAGCAAGGCGGCCAAGAAGGACAAGACGCAAAAGCCCGAGGACCCCAACGCCCCGCCGCCGTTCCAGGTGGCGGTGATCGGCGACAGCCTGGGCCAGATGCTGGCCGACGGCTTGGACGAGGCCTATGCGGACCGTCCCGACATTCGCATCCTGCACCGCGCCAAGGACAGCACGGGCCTGGTGCGCGAGGATTATTTCGACTGGCCCAAAGCCGCGCGCGAGCTGCTCGCCGGCGGCGACAAGATCGACATGGCCGTCATCATGATCGGCTCCAATGATCGTCAGGCCATTCACGAGGGCGCGGAGACGATCGAGACCCTGTCGCCGCGCTGGCGCGAGCGCTACGCCCAGCGGGTGGAGGCGGTGCGCGCGGCGTTTCGCGAGAAGAAGATTCCGCTCGTCTGGGTCTCTCTGCCCGTCACCAAGAACGAGCATTTCGCCGTCGATATGGCGAAGCTCAACGACATCTACCGACAGGCGGCGGCGCAGGACAGCGCGGCTTTCATCGATATTTGGGAAGCCTTCGCCGATGACCGCAACCAATATCAGGCCTTCGGCCCGGATATAAACGGGCGCATCGTCAAGCTGCGGTCGGCGGACGGCGTCCATTTCACCGATGTCGGCGCGCGCAAGCTCGCCCATTTCGTCGAGGGCGAGATCAAGCGGCTCTTCGACGCGCGCCATCCGGCGCCGGACGCCGCGCCGACGGAAGCCGCCCTGCCCCCGGCGCCGCCTGCCGAGGCCGCCGTCGTCGCGCCGCCGGTGCAGATCATCGCGCCGAGCGGCCCGACTCCGGCGGTCGCGCCCACTCTGCCCGCGGACCGCCCGGCGATCGGCCAGACGCAACCGCTGACCGGCGCCGCCCTCGCGGCCGACGGCGAGCTGGCGCGGCGCGTGAAATCCCCCTCCACGACGGAGGCGACGCAAGCCGCCGCGGCGCGCGCGCTCGTCGATCATATTTTCGTCGAGGGCGGCGAGCAGCCGAGCCAGCCCGGCCGCGCCGATGATTTCTCCTGGCCGCGCGGCGGCGCCAAGGTCACGCCCGTCTCCACGCCGGCTCCTGCGCAGGCCTCGACCCCGGCGCCCGTCGTCGCCCCCTCGGCCGTCGAGACGCGCTGAGCGGGACCGTTCGCTCAAAACGCGCGGAAACCGTCAATTCCGCATTCAATTCGTCTCGAATGAAGCGCGCCGGCGCCGGCGTCTCGAGGGAACGGGCGCCCCGGCGCTGCATTTTTCTCCCGCTCGAAAGGCCCGAGGGCCTCGAAGGGAGTATCCATCATGTATTTTCGTCGTTCGTCTCTTTCTGTCGCGCTCGTGCTGGGCTTCGGCTGCGCCGCGCCCGCCGCGCAGGCTTTCGAAAATCCGTTCGCCTTTCTGTTCAGCGGACGCTCGGCGGCGGCGAGCGCCCCGTCCTCCTCGGACGGCCAGCTCTCCGGCGAATATTCGTCGACGCGTTCCGTGGTCGCCGATCCGACCCGCCAGCGGCCGGGAACGATCACCGTCGACACGCAAAATCGCTATCTCTACCTGTCGATGAACGACGGTCAGGCGATCCGCTATGGCGTCGGCGTCGGCCGTCCGGGCTTCACCTGGCATGGCCATACGCATATCGGCCGCAAGGAGGCGTGGCCGGCCTGGACGCCGCCGTCCGCCATGCTCCACCGCCGCCCGGATCTGCCGCGCCATATGACGGGCGGAGCCAATAATCCGCTCGGCGCGCGCGCCATGTATCTCTATTCCGGCGGCCGCGACACGATGTTCCGCATCCATGGCTCCAACGAGCCCTGGACGATCGGCCATGGCGTCTCCTCCGGCTGCATCCGCATGCTGAACGGCGACGTCAGCGATCTCTACGGCCGCGTGAAGGTCGGCACGCAGGTCCACGTTCTCTGAACGCAAAACGCCGGCGGCTCGTCTCGCGACGAGCGCCGGCGTCTTATTTTCGGCTCGGCGGCGTCAGCCGACGCAATTGGCGTTGGTCAGGCCGGACATGATGATCTGCGCGACGACCCAGACGCCGATCAGCGCCCAGGCGATGCGCGTCTTCTTCTGCCCGTAGAGATAGGCTCCGCCGATCGGCATGGCGAGCAGCAGATAAGGCAGCGCGGAATTTCCGATATTCTCACAGTACCACAGGGCCGTGGGCATTTTTCCTCACCTCGGTAGATTTGTTTCGCCCATCAGGAAGGCGTCCACCGAGGCGGCGCACTGCCGGCCCTCGCGGATCGCCCATACGACGAGCGATTGCCCGCGCCGCATGTCTCCGCACGCGAAGACGTTCTCGCGTGACGATCGATAGGATTTGACGTCGGCGGCCACATTGCCGCGCGGGTCCAGCGTGACCGCGAGCTTTTCCAGCAGACCCTCGCGGACCGGCGAGACGAAGCCCATGGCCAGCAGCACGAGATCGGCCTTCAGCGTGAACTCGCTGCCGGGAATGGCGGCCAGCTTGCCGTCGACGCGCTCGCAGCGCAGGCCCGTGATGGCGCCGTCGGCGCCGATGAACTCGCGCGTCATCACCGCGAACTCGCGCGTCGAGCCCTCGTCATGCGAGGAGGAGGTGCGCAGCTTCAGCGGCCAGTCCGGCCAGGTGACGAGCTTGGCTTCCTTCTCCGGCGGGCGCGGCATGATCTCGAGCTGCGTCACCGAAAGCGCGCCCTGGCGCACCGATGTGCCGATGCAGTCCGAGCCGGTGTCGCCGCCGCCGATGACGACGACATGCTTGCCGGAAGCGAGGATCGGCTCATTGGTGACGAGCGGCTCGCCGGAAACGCGGCGGTTCTGCTGCGGCAGGAAATCCATGGCGAAATGCACGCCGCGCAGATCGCGCCCCGGAATGGGGAGATCACGCGGCTGTTCCGCTCCGCCGGCGAGCACGATGGCGTCATGCTCGGCGACGAGCTTCTCCGTCTCGAGATCGACGCCGACATGCACATTGTAGTGGAAGGCCACCCCTTCCGCCTCGAGCTGCGCCACGCGGCGGTCGATGAGATGCTTCTCCATCTTGAAGTCGGGAATGCCGTAGCGCAGCAGGCCGCCGGCCTTGGCGAACTTCTCATAGACATGCACGTCATGGCCGACGCGCGCCAGCTGCTGGGCGGCGGCGAGCCCCGCGGGGCCGGCGCCGACGACGGCGACGCGCTTGCCGGTCTTGGTCTTCGACGGCTCCGGCGCGATCCAGCCCGCCTCGAAGCCGCGATCGACGATCGAACATTCGATCGTCTTGATCGTGACCGGCTGGTCGACGAGATTCAGCGTGCAGGAGGCCTCGCAGGGCGCGGGGCAGACGCGGCCGGTGAATTCCGGGAAATTATTGGTGGAGTGGAGATTGGCCAGCGCGCGGCGCCAGTCGCCGTTGTAGACGAGATCGTTCCAATCCGGGATCTGATTATTGACCGGGCAGCCATTGTGGCAGAACGGAATGCCGCAATCCATGCAGCGCGCCGCCTGATTGCGCGTCGCCTCCTCCGAGAGAGGAATGACGAATTCATCGTAATGGCGGATGCGGTCGGCGGCCGGCTTGTATTTGCGGTCCTGCCGGTCGACTTCCAGAAACCCAGTGACCTTTCCCATGCCTCGCCAACCCCTCGGCCCGTCGCGTCAATGGCGCCTTCGAGGGATTTTTTACCACGAAGACGCGTAGGACACGAAGCAAATCGTCTCGGATATCGCTTTCTCGACCCGTCGCCGGCGCGCGAATGTCTCTTTAGCGCGCGGCTTTACGCGGCGAAGCTCAGGCGGCGGCCGCTTTCGGATCGACTTCGCGCGTGTAGTCCTCGATCAGCGTGCGCGAGATGGCGCCCGGCGTGAAGCGATAGGGGCCGGCCTCGGCGACCGGCGTGACCTCGGCGCCCGTGCCGCAGATGAAGCACTCGCTGAACTCGGGCAGCTCCTCCGGCAGGATGCGGCGCTCGACCACCTCCATCCCGCGGCGGCGGGCGAGATCGATGACCGTGCGGCGGGTGATGCCGTCGAGGAAGCAATCCGCGAGAGGCGTGTGCAGCACGCCGTCCTTCACGAAGAAGATATTGGCGCCGGTGCATTCGGCGACGCGGCCCTGCCAGTCCAGCATCAGAGCGTCGGCGTAGCCGCGGCGCTCGGCGCGATGCTTGGAGATGGTGCAGATCATATAGAGGCCCGCCGCCTTGGCCAGCGAGGGCGCGGTCTGCGGATCGGGCCGGCGATAATCGGCGATGTCGAGACGAATGCCCTTCATCTTGGTGGCGACGTCGAACATGCTCGGCCAGTCCCACACGGCGATCGCGACATTGATCGTCGAATTCTGCGCGGCGACGGCCATCATCTCGCTGCCGCGCCAGGCCACCGGCCGCACATAGCAGCTGTCGAAGCCATTGGCCTTCACCACCGCGGCCTTGGCGGCGTCCAGCTCGGCGACGCTATAGGGAATCTCGAAATCGAGGATTTGCGCGGAACGCTTGAAGCGCTCGGAATGCTCGGTGGATTTGAAGATCACGCCGCCATAGGCGCGCTCGCCCTCGAACACGCTGGAGCCGTAATGCAGCCCGTGCGAGAGCACATGGAGCTTGGCGTCGCGCCAGGGGATGAGCGCGCCATTGAACCAGATGTAGCCGTCGCGCTGGTCGAAGGGCAAAACCGACATCCGACACTCCGATGAGGTCAAGGGCGAAAAAAGAGGGAGCCGTCCCACGCGGCGGCCGGTCTCGAGCCGGCCTTCTCCAAACCACTAGCCATCGGTCAGAAATATGTCAATATAGCTGACGTATAAGTTCAGAACGATCGAGCGGCGTCGGAGGGAGCGTTTGACCCTCCCATTCAGAGGACGGGCTTCCGAGCGCCCTGTCCGGGGCATGGTTCACGGCTTTTTCGCTTCCACCGACATATAGCGGTTCCCGACGTGAAAACATCCATCGAACGCAAGCCACCGCGCCCGGCCTCGACGCAGGCGCTGGTCGGACGCGAGCCGGCGCCCGAGAGCGAGCCCATGTTCGATCTCATCGAGCTGTTCTTTTTCGCCTATCGCGATTTCGTCGGCGACGCCGACCGTCTGCTCGAGAATTACCAGTTCGGCCGCGCCCATCACCGCGTGCTGCATTTCGTCTATCGCCGCCCCGGCCTCGCCATCGCCGCCCTGCTCGATATTCTGAAGATCACCAAGCAGAGCCTCAACCGCGTGCTCAAGCAATTGCTCGACGCCGGCTTCGTCGAGGCGCGCGAGGGCGCGACCGATCGCCGCCAGCGCCTCCTCTATCCGACGGCCAAGGGCGCGCGTCTCGCCCAGGAGCTCGCCGCGCTGCAATCGGAGCGCTTCCGCCGCGTCTTCGGCGAGCTGCCGCCGGAGGCGCGCGAGGCGACCGCGGATTTTCTGCTGGCCATGGTCAATGTCGCCGACCGCGAGAAAGTGCGCGCGCATCTGCCGCCGCGCCGGCGCCGGCGGCCGCTCGCCGAAGACGACGCCGCATGAGCGCGCCGGCGCCGCAGACCGCGGCCGAGCCCGGCCCGCATATTCTCGTCGTCGACGACGACAGGCGCATACGCTCGCTGCTGTCGCGCTATCTCGCCGCCGAGGGATATCTGGTCAGCGCCGCCGCCGACGCCGCCCAGGCGCGCGCGCGGCTCGCCGACATGACCTTCGACCTCATCGTCCTCGACGTGATGATGCCGGGCGAGAGCGGAGCGGAATTCGCGCGCAAATTGCGCAGCGAGGCGGAGCCGCTGCGCTCCTCCCCCATTCTCATGCTGACCGCGCGCGGCGAGACGGCCGATCGCGTGGCCGGGCTCGAGGCCGGCGTCGACGATTATCTCGCCAAGCCCTTCGAGCCGCGCGAATTGTCGCTGCGCATCGCCAGCATTCTGCGCCGCGCCGGCCGCGCCGCCCGCCCCGCCCCGGCGGCGGCGAGCGTGCGCTTCGGCGCCTTCGGCTTCGATCTCGAAAAGGGCCGATTGCGCGAGCATGATCGAATCGTCCATTTGACGACTCGCGAAGAGGAGATTCTGCGCGTGCTGGCGACGAATGCGGGCGAGATCGTGTCACGGCAGAGGTTGGCGCAGCGCCTCGTCAATGGCAAAGTCGAGAGCGCGGGCGAACGCAGCGTCGATGTCGAGGTGGCGCGGCTGCGCCGCAAGCTCGAGAGCAACGCGCAAGGCCCGCGCCATTTGCAGACGATCCGCGGCCGCGGCTACAGGCTGTGGGCGGAGGCCGTCATCGGACCGGACGAGGAATACGGAAAAGCGCAATGACCTCAGCCCTCCCCGCCGCGCTCGACGCCCCGCGCCAGCTCTGGCGGCGATTCGCCGGCTGGCTGCACGAGCGCATGCCCAAAGGCCTCTACGCCCGCTCGCTGCTGATCGTGATTCTACCGATCGTGCTGCTGCAATCGGCGGTCGCCTATTTCTTCATGGAGCGGCATTGGCAGGCGGTGACGTCGCGCCTCTCCGCGGCCGTGGCGCGCGACGTCGCCGCGCTCACCGATTTCTACGAGGCCTTTCCCAAGGACGAGCATCGCGACATCATCCAGCGCATCGCCGGCGAGGATTTGAGCATAGACGTTCATTTCCTGCCCAAGGAGCCGCTGCCGCCGCCCGCCGCCAAGCCCTTCTTCTCGCTGCTCGACCATACTTTGTCGCGGGAATTGTCGCTGCGCCTGCAGCGTCCCTTCTGGATCGACACGGTGGGGCGCTCCAACATCGTCGAAATCCGCGTCGCGCTCGACGATTCGGTGATGCGCTTACTCGCCCATCGCACCCAGGCCTATGCGTCCAACTCGGAAATCTTCTTCATCTGGACCGTGATCGCCTCGCTGGTCATCATCGCCATCGCCACCTCCTTCCTGCGCAATCAGATCCGCCCGATCCTGCGCCTCGCCCGCGCGGCGGAGGAGTTCGGCAAGGGCCGCGAGGTCGCCTTCAGCCCGCGCGGCGCGCGCGAGGTGCGGCAAGCCGGCGCCGCCTTTTTGGAGATGAAGCGCCGCGTCGAGCGCGCCATGGAGCAGCGCACGACCATGCTCAATGGCGTGTCGCATGATCTGCGCACCATCATCACGCGCTTCAAGCTCTCGCTCGCCCTCATCGGCGAGACCGCGGAGACCAATGAGCTGAAGAAAGACGTCGACGAGATGGAGCGCATGGTCGAGGCCTATCTCGCCTTCGCGCGCGGCGACGGCGGCGAGGCGACGGCGGAGACCGACGTCGCCGCCATTCTCGACGAGCTGAAGACCGACACGGAGCGGCGCGGCCTCGGCGCGCAGACGAGCTTCGCCGGCCGCAGGCAGGTGGCCGTGCGTCCGGCCGCCTTCCGCCGCTGCCTCGCCAATCTCGTCGGCAACGCCCAGCGCTATGCGAAAAACATATCGCTCACGGCCGTCAACGACGGCCATATGCTGACCATCCACATAGACGACGACGGCCCGGGCATTCCGGTCGAGCGGCGGGAGGACGCTTTCCGCCCCTTCTACCGGCTGGACGAGTCGCGCAATCAGGACGAGAGCCATTCGGGTCTCGGCCTCGCCATAGCGCGCGACATCATGCGCTCGCATGGCGGCGAGGTGACGCTCGAAGGCTCGCCGCTCGGCGGCTTGCGCGCGACCGTCACCTTGCCGGTGTGACGCTCAGCCCTCCGCCGGACAGGGGATTTCCTTCGTCACGCCTTCGAGAAAGGCCTTCATGCCGCAATTGGCGCGCAGGGGGCTCGGCTTCTGATTGCCTTCCCAGGTCAGGAAGGTGACGATTCCGCGCGGATTAATGGCGATCACCTTGTATCGCTCGGGTCCGCGGGTCGCATAGCATTTGCCTTCTTTTATGTCCTCGGCGGTCAGGGCCATGGTCCGATCTCCTTTCGCAATGTGCCTGGCCTCGTCCCGCAAGAGCCGTGCCGAGCCTCAATGCGCGTGATCGTGGTCGTGATCGTCGTGGTCATGATCGTGATCGTCATGCGCCGCGCTCTTCTTGTGCACGACATGCTCGGTGAGGAAATCGCCGGCCGCGATCACCCCGTCATCGTCCATTGCATGATCGAGGCCCTTGCGCGTCATCGACAAGACCTTGGCGCCCTGCCCGGTGAGCGCGGCCTTGGTCTCTCGCACGGCGGCGAGCGGCGAGATCGCGTCGGCGTCGCCATGAATCAGCAGCACGGGCGGCGCGCCATCGGGGCCGATGGACGGCGCCGCGCCATAGGGACCGCCAGCGAAGGCCACCACCGCCGCCGCCGGCCCCGGCCGCGCGACGCCGGCCAGCAGCGCGAGCGTCGCGCCTTGCGAGAAGCCGACCAGCGCCAGATGCGAGGCCGGCAGCCGGCGCTTGGCCAGCGCCGCCTCGAGAAAGCGCTCCAGCGCCGCCAGCCCTTCGGCGAGCCCCTCCGGGTCAGCGGCGTCGAACCAGCGCTTCACGCCATCGGCGCCGGCGGGCGCCTCGGCTGAGAGAAACTCGGCCTTGGGCATGGTCGGAGCCCAATTGAGCGCGTGATCGACCATGGTCTGGCCCTCCGCGCCCTCCCCATGCAGCATCACGACGAGAAAAGCGGGCTTGCCGCAGGAGAGAGCGGCCAGCGCCGGCCCTTCCACAATGTCGGTCATGGGATGCGTCCTCCGTGCGCCGGCGCGCCGCCGGCCCAAAAGCGCGGTTCAATAAGCATGCCGCCGCAAGTCTCGTCATATGGCGCCCAATCTGCTTCTCCACGGTCGCGCCGGAGACGGAACGGCGCACCGTGAGAACAGACGCAGCAAAGCAACAGGAGGACCGCGTGGCGGACTACAAAGTGACGGTCGAGGAGCAGGCCGACGGAAAATGGGCCTGCTTCCTGCACGTTCCGGGCGAGGAGCCGTATAATCTCGGCAAATCCTTCAAGAACGAGGACCGCGCCGAGGCGTGGCTCACCGTCGGCGAAGCGACGACCGCGATCGACATGGCGGTGGCGAAGCTCACCAAGAAGTGAGCCTGCGGGAAGGGCCGCGATTTGCGCCTGTCGGCTATCCGACAGGCGATCCCGGCCCTTCGTCCATTTTGTCCCGCGCCAAAGCCGCGCGCAGCAAGGAGCGAAGAAAATGGCCGTTGATTTGAAGGGCGAATGGACCGACGCCGACATTGCGAAGCTGATCGGCTCGGTCGTCGACGACCGTGACTGGCGCCTCGAGGTCAGCACGGACGGAATCGCCTCGCTCGTCGACAAGACGGCGCATCCGACCGACGACGCCTATGACAACACGCTCCACTGCTTCCTCGAGACATGGATGCAGGGAACGGATTTCGTCGGCCCCTCGGCCGCCGGCGACAAGGATCTCGTCGGCAAGATCGCCAAGGCGCTGCGCGAGAACTATCCGACGCTCAAGGGCCTCAAATTCGTCTACGTCTCTCTCTGAGCCGTAGATCGCCGTTCAGCGCCTCGCGGCCGGACGCCGCCATCAAGCGGTGGCGTCGTCCGAATGCCGGCGATGGTCCTCGCCGTGGTGATGACCTTCTCCATGCGGATGGTCTTCGGCGTGGTGATGACGGCGACGCGACTCCTCATAGTCTTCCTCGAACTCGTCGTCGCGGTCGCGCGCATGATGGCGGTGACGACGGCGGCCGGTGACGCCGCGGAACACGGCGCGCGCCAGACCGCGCAGCGGCGAGGTCAAGCGGCTCACATCCTCGATCCGCTCGATCACCGCCTCGCTGCGCGACAGCTCGCGGTCGAGCGCGGCCTTGGTGCGGCACAGCTCGACGTCGCGATCGTCGAACCAGGTCCCGAGCACGCGCCACCAGGCGATAGCGAGGCCCTGCAGCTTCAACGCGCCGAGCGCGCCTTCGCTGTCTATGTCGGCGGCCTCCAGCATGAAGCGCATGGAATTGACCGTCTCGTGATTGAGCGCGGCCGCCGCCAGCGGATCGGTCGAGGCCCATTGCGACACCGATTCCAGCGCATTGCGGTAGGGCTCCAGCGCCTCGAGACGGCGCAGCAGCACCTCATAGAGCCGCTCCTTGGCGGGCTCCGAGGCGTAGCGGCCGGAAAAATCCTCCAGCACCTGCCGGTCGATCTTGCGCGAGAAAGCCGCGAGCACGGCGCCTTTGGAGGGAAAGCTGTCGCGGAAATCCGCGAGCGAGACATCGGCGTCCTGGGCGATGTCGGAAATGGCGATATCCTCGAAAGCGCGGCGCGCCGCCAGCCGCATCAAGGATTCGACGATCCGATCGCGGACCGAGCCGCTCCCATTGCCTGTTTCGTTGGTCTTGCCGCCCGTCGCCATCGCCGCCTCCTCACATCGCTCGAAGCCAGCCGCTTCCACGTTAATTTATGCAAGCTAATTTAGGGTGATTTCGCCAAATCGGAAGCGCCTCGCGCCGCTCAGCCGGACAATTCCCCCGCCCGCCGCTTCGCCGCGGCGACCGCGCGCTCCAGCAGCGGCGCGAGGCCGTCGTCCGCCATCAGAACCTCGAGCGCTGCGGCCGTCGTGCCGCCGGGCGATGTGACATTCTGCCGGAGCGTCGCCGGCGTCGCATCGGCGCTCTGACGCAATAATTCGCCGGCGCCGGCGACCGTCGCGCGGGCGAGCCGCGCCGCGGTCTCCTCCGGCAGGCCGGCCTCGATCCCCGCTCGGGTGAGGCATTCGACGAAATGGAAGACATAGGCCGGACCGGAGCCGGATACGGCGGTCACGGCGTCGACTAGCGGCTCGCTCTCGACCCAGACCACCTCGCCGACGGCGGCGAGCAGCGTCTCCGCCAGCGCGAGATTCTCCGCATCGACGGCGGGCGCGGCGAAGGCGCCGGTGATTCCGCGGCCGATGGCGGCCGGCGTGTTGGGCATTGCCCGCACGAAAAGCCGCGCCTGCGGCAGCCGCGCGGAAAGATCGGCGACGCGCTTGCCGGCGAGAATGGAAACGATGAGCGTATCGGCGCCGGCCTCTCCCGCGATCGTCGGCGCCACCTGATCCAGCGCCTGCGGCTTGATGGCCAGCAGAAGCGCGCGCGGGGCCACGCGATTTTCGGGGTTGAGGCGAAACCCGCGCTCCTGCGCGAGCGCGACGAGCGCCGGCGAAGGCTGCGGCTCGACAATGGAGACGCCCGCGCCCGAAAGCCCGCGAGCCGCCCAGCCCTGCAGCAGGGCGAAACCCATTTTTCCGGCCCCGACCAGAGTGACGGAGCGAGGCAGCTCGGCCGCTTCGGCCATTTGAATCACGCTTCTCCCTTGGTCTCGAAGGTCGCGGTCTCGAGCGCTTCCTTGGCCCCCTTGCCGGCCCAGAGCACGAATTGGAACGCCTGATAATAGCGCTCGCAGGTCTCCAGCGCATGGTCCAGCAGAGCGGCGCATTGCGGGCCGGAGGGCTGGGCGCCGCCGGTCAGCAGCAGGCCCTGGCGGTGCATGACCACACCCTCGCTCGGCCAAAGATCGAAATGGCCGACCCAGAGCTGCTCGTTGATGGTGCGGATCAGCGCCTGCGCCTCGGTGCGGCGGCGCTCCGGCACGCGCAAATCGAAGGCGCAGCTCACATGGAGCGTCTCGAGCTCCGCCAGCCAAGTGAAGGCCACATGATAGTCCGTCCAGCCGCCGGCGACCGAGATGGAAATCTCGTCTTCGGCGTCACGATCGAAGCTCCAGTCGTTGGTGGCCGCCAATTGCTCGACGATGTCGACAGGATGCAGGGGACGGTCGAAGTCTTTGTCAGGTGCGATCAGCATGAGCGAAACCTAATGTGAGGGTCGGCCAGACGAGGGCGACGGACGCTTCTCTCTTCAGAGACGCATACGCTGACTGCGAGCCTCGCGTTCCCATTGCTCGGAAACCGCCGACGATAACGAATCGTCCTGCTCGTTCACTATACTCGAAACGATTGAAATGCCGCCGACTCAACTCTTCGTGGGCGCGAACCTCAAGTGCGTTCGTCGATTTGTCGCACAGTGGTGGATTCGTTCCGGCCGGTCTACAGGCGGCGAGCCGACGTCCACAAGCTGAAGCATTCGCGGAACGAAAAACCATGGGACAAGTCTCCCCCGCGCGCCTTGCGCGAAGCTGCGCGACAGCCTTGGACCTGCTCCGCTTTCGTCTTTGGCGAGCGCCGTCCGCTCCGATCGGATCGGACAGCGCTCTCTATTCTCTATACGGGTCTCTAATTCGGGTTCGAAATTCCGATCAGGGCGTCATGACCACCGGCGTGCCGACGCCGACGCGCTCATAGAGATCGACGACATCCTCGTTCAGCATGCGGATGCAGCCGTAGGAAGCGGCCGTGCCGACCGAGGCGCGCATCTTATTGGTGGTGCCGTGGATCGCCACCTGGTTGCGGTCCAGCGTCAGGGCGCGGACGCCCATCGGATTATGCGGCGAGCCGCCATGGATGAAATTGGGTAGCTCGGGATGGTCCTGCTTGACCACCGCCGGCGGCACCCAGTCGGGATTCACATATTTCCCGTCGATATGGGCGTAGCCGGACCATTCCTTGCCGGCCTTGGGCACGGCGACGGGGTAGCGAATGGCGGTGCCGTCCCCATTCACCAGAAACAGGCTGCGCTGGCGGGCGCTGATGACCACCGTGCCCGCCTGAACCGGGGCGCTGTACGAGACGACATTATGCGCCGCGCTCGCCGCCCCCGGCAGAGCGAGGCCGCCGGCGAGCGCCGCCGCGGCCGTGAAACGCGAAATACGCTGACGAAACGAAATGCACATGACTCACCTTCTCCGAATGGCCGGCGTCGCATTCGAACATGTCGCGCATTCTAGCTCGGGCCATCTTCCGCGCCAGCCATCCCATAGTTGCGGTTACGGTTTAACACTAAGATTTCCTTACCTGTCTCGCTAAAGCGCGACAAATGCCGAGAAATCCCCGCCTTATTTCCGCCGCCTCGTTTCCGGCGCGCCGAGCGGCGGTTGCGCGGGGCGCGCGTTCGGGGCATGACGGGGCATGGAGAGAGGACAGTCCGCGCCCGCGATCTTCGATCGCGCTCTGCTGCGTCGCCGGCTGGCGCGGGCCGCGGCGCGCGGCGCGCCGGATTTTCTATTGGCGCGGGCGGCCGACGATCTCGCCGACCGGCTGGCCGGCATAAAGCGCCCTTTCCCCCGCTCGCTCGATCTCTGCACCCCTGCGGCGCATTTCGCGCAGACCGTTATCGCCGGCGGGCGGCCGGCGCCGCTGCGGGCCGGGCGATTCTACGAGGCGGGCGTCGATCTCGTCGCCGAGGAGGAGGCGCTGCCCTTCGCGGCCGAGGCTTTCGATCTCATCGTCTCCGGCTTCGCGCTGCAATGGGTGGACGATCTCCCCGGCGCGCTCGCCCAGGCGCGGCGCATGCTCGCGCCGGACGGGCTGTTCCTGGCCTGCTTTCCCGGCGGCGCCAGCCTCATAGAGCTGCGCGCCGCGCTCGCCCAGGCGGAGGACGAGATTTCCGGCGGCGCCAGCCCGCGCGTCTCGCCTTTCGTCGATCTGCGCGATCTCGGCGGGCTGCTGCAGCGGGCGGGCTTCGCCCTGCCGGTGACGGACGTCGATTCCTTCACGCTGCGCTATGATTCAATGTTCGCGCTCTGCGCCGAGCTGCGCGCCATGGGCGCGGCCAATGTGCTGACGCAGCGCTCCCGCAAGCCGCTGCGGCGCGCCATTCTGCTGCGCGCGGCGGAAATCTATGCGACGCGCTTCTCCGACGCCGACGGCCGCGTGCGGGCGACAATGGAGCTGGTCTGGCTCTCCGGCTGGGCGCCGCATGAGAGCCAGCAAAAGCCGCTGCAGCCCGGCTCCGCGCAAATGCGGCTCGCCGATGCGCTGAAGCCGAAGGACGGCTAGCGCGCCTGAATATCGATCGTCCGCCGCTGAACGGCGCGCTTCTCCCAAGGCCGCTCTTCGACGAAGACGAGACGCGCCCGCCCTGCGGCGACGGCCTCTATGCGGAAGGAGCGCCGACCCGGCGCGCCCACCAGCGGCCGATCCGGCGCGCCGCCGGACGGCGCGAAGCCGCCCTCTCCGACCCGCACCATGGCCGGATTTTCGCTCGCCTCGCGATCGAAGCGCCAGACATAGCCGGTGGACGGATTCTCGACGAATTCGATCGTCCGCGTCTCGCCCTTGGCCAGCGACAGGCGCCCCTCCCCGGCCCGGGCCGCGGATAATTCGAGCAAAATCATCGCTATCGCGACAAGAATCGGCTTTGTCATCCTTAAGCCTCGACCGCAATTGCCGCGCATCCGATCAGCTCGGCGATCTTCGCCGCGGCGGCGGCGGCGCCATCCTCGCGGCCGATGCGCTCGGCCGCCTCGCGAGCCTTCTGCGCATGGCCCTCATCGGCGAGCAGCGCGCCCAGCTCTGTCGTCAGACGCTCGGCGGCGCAGCGCTCATAGGGCAGCAGCCTCCCGACGCCGAGACGCGCCACGCGCGCGGCATTGTCGTGCTGATCGCCGAAGACGGGGACGACGAGCTGCGGCTTCCCCGCGCGCAGCGCCTGCCCACAAGTTCCCGCCCCGCCATGATGCACGATCGCCGCGGCGCGCGGGAAGATCAGCGAATGGCGGATATGGCCGGCGACGAAGAGATGCGGCGGCAGCCCCTCGGCCAGCGCCTCCCTCTCCTCATCGGCGACCAGCAGCACCGCGCGGCGCCGCAGGCTCGACGCGGCGCGGCCGGCGGCGCAGTAGAAATCCGAGCGGGCGCGTACGACGAAACTGCCCAGCGTCACGACGATCGGCGGCTCGCCCGCGGCGAGAAACTCCGCCAGCCCCGCCGGCAGCGCCTCCGCCGCATCGGTGAAGCGATCGTGGAATGTGTGGCCGGCGAGAAAGAGGTCCGCCGGATGATCGGGTTGCGGCGGCGCCAGCAGCGGGCTGAGCAGGCCGAGCGTCGCCCGCGCATAGGGGCCGCCGGTCAAGAGCGCGCGTCCGCGCCGATGCGGCAGGCCGAGCGCGCGCCGCAGCCGCGCGATGGGCCGGCCTTGCCAGGCCAGAAAATGCGTCAAGGCGAAGCCGAGCGCCTCATTATAAGCGAGCGCCAGGCGCGAGCGCGGCTGCGCCAGAAAGCGCGAGCGCGGGCCGAGCGGCGGATCATAGGCGGAGAGCAGAAAGAGCGGCGAGACCACGCCGTCGAAGAGCGGAACGCGGAGCCGCTCCGCCGCGAGCTTGGCCGAAAAGCAGATGCTATGCGCGACGATCGCCGCCGCGCCCTCGCTGGCCGCGGCGACATCCTCATAGCTCTCGCGCAGATAAGGAAAGATCAGCTCGCGGAACATGAAGCCGTCCTCGCGCGCGACGCGCTCGGCGAGCCCGGCCATGTCCATGCCCAGCCTTTGGGCGAGCTCGTCGACGTCGGGCCGCACGGCGGCGAAGCCGAGCCCCTCGCTCTCGATCCACTCGCGATAGAAGAGGCTGGCGGCGATCACCGGGCGAAAGCCGAGGCGCTTCAGCGCATGCGCGAGCGCCACATAGGGATTGAGGTCGCCGAGCGAGCCGAAGGTCGCTATGACGATTTTCCGCCCGTCTCCCATATCCGCTTCGTTCCCCTCTCCGCCCCATGGAGTCGGCCGGCGCGCATGTTATACTGATTTCTTCCGAGAAAGAGGACCCAGATGACCGCCGCTTCCGTTTCCGATCCCAGGCCATCGCTGGCCGGCGCCACGCGCGCCGAGCTGGCCGATGCGCTGCGCGCCATTGAGATACCGGAGCGCGAGATCAGAATGCGGGTCTCGCAGCTGTGGCATTGGATCTATTTCCGCGGCGCGCGCGAGTTTTCCGAGATGCTCAACATCTCGAAAGTCGTGCGCGCAAAGCTCGCCGAACGCTTCACGCTGACGCTGCCGGAGATCGCCGCCGAGCAGGTTTCCACCGACGGCACGCGCAAATGGCTGCTGCGGCTCGACCCCGTGGACGCGAACGACAAGGGCGCGGAGATCGAATGCGTCTATATTCCCGAGAGCGACCGCGGCACCTTATGCGTCTCCAGCCAGGTGGGCTGCACGCTCAATTGCAGCTTCTGCCACACCGGCACGCAAAAGCTGGTGCGCAATCTGACGACGCGGGAGATCGTCGCGCAGCTTCTCGTCGCGCGCTCGCGGCTCGGCGATTTTCCGGGCCTCGAACCGCCGACCGACGGGCTCGTGCCCTCGGGGCCGGATGTGCGCGCGGTCTCCAACATCGTCTTCATGGGCATGGGCGAGCCGCTCTATAATCTCGAGCAGGTCGAGAATGCGATCGAGATCATGTCCGATGGCGACGGGCTGTCGCTGTCGAAGCGGCGCATCACCGTTTCCACCTCGGGCGTCGTGCCGCAGATCGAGAAGCTCGGCGCCGAATGCGGGCCTATGCTGGCGATCTCGCTGCACGCCGTGCGCGATCCGCTGCGCAATGAGCTGGTGCCGCTCAACAAGAAATATCCGATCCGAGAATTGCTCGACGCCTGCCGCGACTATCCCGGCGCCTCCAATGCGCGGCGCATCACCTTCGAATATGTGATGCTGAAGGGCGTCAACGACAGCCCGGCGGAAGCGCGCGAATTGGTGCGGCTGCTGAAGGGCATTCCGGCCAAGATCAATCTGATCCCCTTCAACCCCTGGCCGGGCGCGCCTTATGAGTGCTCCGATTGGGAGACGATCGAGCGCTTCTCCGACATTGTGTTCAACGCCGGCTATGCGAGCCCGGTGCGCACGCCGCGCGGCCGCGACATTCTCGCGGCCTGCGGTCAACTGAAGAGCGAGACCGAGAAGCTGCGCGCGAGGGCGCGGCTCGCGGTGGAATAGAGCGCGCTCGCTCCTGAATAACGACATCGCCGGAAAGATATCCATGCGAGACATCGTCCCGATCGTCGAAGGACTGGCGAAGGCTCTCGACCGCGATGATTTCGATGCGGCGAGTTGTTTTCTGAGTGAGGATTGCGTCTACGACACCGGCGGCGACGTCGTGACGGGACGCATCGCGATCATCGCCTCCTATCGCGCCGCCTCGGCTTGGGCGCATGCGACATTCGATGAAGTCGTCTACGAATCGGAGATCGATCGAGCCGACGTCTCCGACACGTCCGTCGCCGTGATCTATACGGATCGCATACGCAAAGGCGAGCGCTGGCACACGCACAAATGCCGACAAACGGTCGACGTGGACCGCCGATCCGGCGAAGTCGTCGCCATCGCCCATGACGATTTCGAAGGCGAAGCGGAGCGTCTGAACGCTTTCTTCGCCGCCTGCGGAGTCGTTAGGCGCGCGCGCCCTGAAAGCTAGCTGCGGCCCGAGGTTCGCGGCGCCTGTCAGCCCAAGAGCCGACGCAGCGCTTCCGCGCTGGTGACGGGGCCATTGGACGGCGCGCCCTTATTGGCGAGCTTGTCGAGCGTGATGAGAATTTTCGTCAGCTTGTCCTGCATCAGATTGACGTCATTCGCCAATTCGTTGAAGCGATTCTCCAGCAGGATGAGATGCCGGCCGAGCGCCCGCGTGTTGGGCGAGCCGTCCGGGCTCGTCTGAACGCCTTGCGTCTGCATGTCGTATTGCTGGAAGACTCGCATGGAATTCTCCGATTGCTCGCGAGCGGGCCGCGCCGCCGATTGAGAATGGACACATCTCTATCGGGCAGAGGATGGCGCGAGCCGGCCCTGCGACAAGGCCGTTCGGAGAATTTCAGCGGTCGCCGCGCGCGGCGCGAAAGGCGACGGCGGCGAGAGCGGCGGAGATCAGCACATTCCAATTGCTGAGCGTGAGCGTGAATATGCGCAGCGCCGGACGATCGCAGCTCACCACTTTCATCTTGTCGAGCGAGGAGCGGAAATCGTCGAAGGAGCCGGCCTTGCTCAGCGCGCCCGTGCATTCGGAGGGGCCGGGAAAGAGCTTCAGCTCGACGCCGGAATGATAGAGCGCCAGCGCCGTTCCCGCCGCGAACAAAAGCCCGAGCAGCGCCAGGGCGACGCGCGCGGCGCCCTCCCCGCCCCGCTGCAGCGCTATGGCCGCGAAGGCGGCGAGCGGAATGCCGGCGTAATAGGGAATCCGCTGCTTCAGACACAGCTCGCAGGGGGCGAAGCCCATCGCCTCGATGATCCAGGCGCCGCCGATGGTGGCGACGGCGACGCCGAGAACGGCCAGCGCCGCGCGTTGTCGCGTGGAGAGCAGCGCCGCGATCACAGGAATTTCGCCGCGACGACGAAGCCGACGACGACGATCGCCGCCATCACGCCGATGAACAGGCCGAAATGCGCCTCGAGCTTGTCGCGCAGAAAATCGCCGAAATGATTGATGGCTGCGGCGAGGATGAAGAAGCGCGCGCCGCGCGTCACCAGCGAGAGCGCGAGAAACAGGCCGAAATTATAATCCATCAGCCCGGACACGATGGTGACGAGCTTGAAGGGAATGGGCGTCAGCCCTTTCACCAGAATGAAGAGCGCGCCCCAATGGGCGTAGAACGCCCGCAGCGCCTCCATTTTGGCGGCATAGCCATAGAGATCGATGAGCCAGAGGCCGATCGTGTCGTAGAACAGCGCGCCTATGGCGTAGCCGAGCGCGCCGCCGGCCACGGAGGCCACGGTGCAGATGGCGGCATAGAACCAGGAGCGCTTGGGCTCGGCCAGCGACATGGGCAGGAGAATCACATCCGGCGGGATGGGAAAAAAGGAGCTTTCCGCAAAAGCTATGGCGCCGAGCGCGAAAGGCGCATGCCGGCTGCCGGCGAGCGACATGGTCCAGTCGTAGAGCTTTTTGATCATTTTCCAACCGGTTCTAAGGGCGAAGCGCCCCTCGCTTACCACCTCGCGGCGCCGGAGGCGAGGCTGGCGGCGCATCGGCCGTGCGAAACGCGGAAGCGCGCCTTGACGGAGGCTTCGGCCCGGCTAATATCCGCGCCGCGACGCCGGCCCCGCCGGCCCGCGCCCCTGTGGCGGAATTGGTAGACGCGCTCGACTCAAAATCGAGTTCCGCAAGGAGTGCTGGTTCGACTCCGGCCAGGGGCACCAAAAACTCAATAAATCCAATTAGATAGCCAGTCTCCACCTCAATAATGCGGCGGCGGTCGCTCCGGCGCGTCGCGGTGGCCGAGCATCTGGAACTCCTCGCGCAGGCGAGCGATCTGCCGCTCCAGCGTGTCGATCCGTCGCCATTGCGAGGCGATGACGTCGTTCAGCTCGGCGACGGTCTTGTCCTGATGCGCGAGCGCCGTCTCCAGGGCGACGAGACGAGAGGACAAATCCGAAAGCTCACCGCTCATGAGGGCTCCATTGCGCCGCGCATTCCATCGGCCGGCGCGCGCATCCAAGCTTCGATCGCGCGGAAAGACAAGAGCTTCCGTTCCGGCTCCGCAGTGCGGACTATCCCTCTCATTCAGCTCTTATCTGCTCTCCGGCTATGTCAGAACCCTCAGAACCCACAAGCGAATCGACCGAAACAAACAAGTTCCACCTTGATCGCAACCAACTCTGATGGGAGGATGAAAGCAGCTGATCCGCCCCGGATTTGGCCGAGAAGAGAGATGGTGATGGTGAGCAGCCACGAAAACGTATTGGAACAGCGCGCGAGCCAATTGCATGAGACCGGTTCGGTCCTTCGCGAGGATGACGAGGTCTTCATCGTGAGCGCTAAGGGCGATTCCGGCTGCATCGTTTTCGGCCCATATGCCACGCTTGAGCGCGGTCGCTACGTCGTCCAGTTCCGCATCAATCCCATCGATGTTCAAAACCCTGAAGCCATTTGCTGCATCGTCGATGTCGTTTCCGAAATGGGAAAAACGACTCATTTCAAAAAAGAGCTATCCGCACGCGAGTTAAGTGATCGCAGGGGAAAATATGAAGCAGAATTTGAGATCGACGTCATTTCCTCGGTTGAATACAGAGTGTTTGCAACAGGGACATCTGGATTAAAGATCGCACACGAACGTGCAGTGCGATCGCTTGAGCCCGTCAGACTGGTGATCTGGGATCTCGATGAGACCTTTTGGCGCGGCACCCTAACTGAAGGAGGAATTCAAGAATACGTTCAAGAACATCACGACATTGTGGTCGAACTCGCGCGGCGCGGTATCGTCAGCTCGATATGCTCGAAGAATGACATATCGACCATTCTTCCAATACTTGAAGAGAAGGGAATTTTGAACTATTTTGTACTTCCTAGTATATCTTGGGAGCCCAAAGGGTTTCGTATCGCAAACCTGATCTCTGACTTTCAACTTCGCGCTCCCACCGTCATGTTTATCGACGATAACCCGAACAATCGTGCTGAAGCTACGGCCGTAGTTCCTGGACTACAAGTCAAGGATGAGCATTTTATCAAAAATATACTCGGAGACTGGCGCTTCAAAGGAAAGCGTGATGAAAATCTGACCAGACTGAAACAATATCAGATTCTAGAGATTCGCAAACGCGATCAAGAAAGCGCCACAGGTGGCAACGGGGAGTTTTTGCGTAACAGCGATATACGAGTTTTCGTAGACTACGACATCGAGTCCTCCATAGACCGAGCTATCGAACTTATAAATCGAACCAACCAGCTGAACTATACGAAGAAGCGTTTACCTGAGGACATTGATCTAGCGCGACAGCAGCTGGTTCGCGAAATGGCTCCGATGGGGCGTCAAGCGGGGCTTATTCGAGTCGTCGATAAATACGGGGACTATGGCTATGTCGGCTTTTTCCTTATTGAGAATTTGCTACAGAGCCCGGACATCGCATCTGCGAACAGCGCGCTCATTCATTTCTGCTTTTCATGTCGTACGCTAGGGATGCTTGTTGAGCAATGGGTCTATAACTTCCTGCGTAGACCAGCATTACAAGTCGTCGGCGAGGTGTTGACCGATCTCTCTACTCCTCGTGAGGTGGACTGGATCCGTCAAGTCGATTCGATCGACAATTCAGCGTCGTCGATTTCACCGATCGCTTCGAGTATGATATATGTCGGAGGGTGCGAGGCGCATGCTGTAGGCGTATATCTCGGAGCCTACACGCCAGAACTGAGGATACTTGGAAACTATACGGCAAATGGTCTATGGGTTCGCGTCGCGAGCGCGTCGATGGTGCTCGATTCGCTCGACCGAACCACTGTAGATTTCGCTAGCGAAGCAAAGGCGCTCGGCCTTGCAAATGAAATGCACACGTCTGAGTTTTTCCAGACAACAAATCACGACGTAATTTACATTTTTAACCTTCAGCTCGATTATTTTCAGGTCACTCGCCTACGGCACAAAACCAATAAGTGGACGTTCTCAATCGGTCCAAGGTTAGGAGACAATTTTCTGTTGAGTACCGAACAGGAGCTGCGAACGCACTTGGATCAGCACGCTGATTTTTATACACCCGAGTTACGCCAAAGCATTTTGCTCGTAGATGCTCATGTGCGAGAAAACTACGAATTTGTGCAATATCCGACGCACTCCGAGTGCGCCCAGGGAGTCATTGCTATTATCGATCGAATGCCCCTCGGATCAAAGTGCATATTCGTCATAGACCATGACAAATTACTCAACCCAAACACGCGATTGATAAATGATTTTCCAGAATGTCGACGTTACACCGAGCTGGTGCGGGATATTGTCAAGGACTATGACTACGTCGGTCTCGTTTCAATGAGCGACGCAATCACGTCGGACAACGACATTATAGATGGAAACCATTACGTTCGCGAAGTATACTTAAGATGCGCAAACAAAATAGTAGAAACAGCGAATCTTCTTCAACCTCGTAACATTCACTCTAAACCACCCGAATAAGATCTATTGATCTAAAATTTGATCTAGACGAACAGAAAGAGTGGTTTCCAATCCAATCAGACTGGGAACAACTCCGACGCATTTTCGCTCCCCCCTCAATCCGTCGCCAGCGCCTTCAGCGTCTGCAGCGCCACGGAGGTCGCGGAGGAGCGGCTGTCGACGCCGAGCTTCACGAAAATGCGCTCCAAATGCTTATGCACCGTGCGCGGGGAAATGCAGAGAATCTCGGCTATGTCGTGATTCGACTTGCCGCGCGCGAGCCAGCTCAGCACTTCCGCCTCGCGCAGCGTCAGCGCGAATTTTTGCGCCAGAAGCGCCTCGTCGCTGACGCTCTGCGGCTCGGTCAGGCGAAACAGCAGCTCGTCGCCGCCGATCTCGCAGAGAAAAGAGACGGTGACCGCCTCCCCGGCGACGGCGGGCGCGTCATGTTCGCGACGCGCGGCCGCCTCGCGTAGCAGAGCCGAAAACGCCTCCGGCGGCTGCGAGCGCAAAATCTCGAAGGGGCCGAGACGCGCGGCGAGAAGATCGGCCGCCTGCGGCGTGCACCAGAGCAGACGGCCGTCGCGGTCCGTCGCCAGGAGATGGCGGCCCGTGGCGTCCAGCGCCACGCGCGCGCCGAAGGCGGCCTTGGCGTTGGAGACGTGAATGCGGATGCGGGCGACGAGCTCCTCTATGATGACCGGCTTCACCACATAATCTACGCCGCCGGCCTCGAGCCCCATGAGGACATGGCTCGTGTCCTTGAGCCCGGTGAGGAAGATCACCGGCAGATGCGCGAAACGCGGATTCTGCTTGATGCGGCGGCAGGCGGCGAAGCCGTCGAGGCCGGACATCACTGCGTCCAGCACGACGACATTGGGCGTCACGCGCTCCAGCAGAGCCAGAGCCGCCTCGCCATTGGTGGCGGCGAGCGCGGTGAAATCGGCGCGCTCCAGCGCCTCGACGAGGAGGCTCAGCTCGTCGCGATTGTCATCGACGACGAGCGCCGTGTCGCGCTGGCGCAGATCAGCCGACATGCTCGACCTCCTGCGTCAGTGCGGCCTCGAGCGTCTGCGCCAGCTCCTCGAACTCGAAACTCTGCGCCATGGCGCGCAATTGCGCGATCGCCGCGGCGCGCTCCGGCGCAGCGGCCTCGATCTCGCCCAGAGCGGTCTCTATGCCGCGGCTGTGGCCGACGCGGCAAAGATGCAGCAGCTTCTCGACGCTCTCGCGCGGCAAAGCGAGCGCCGCCGGCGCGAAAGGCTCCGCGCCGGGGGTGGCGCGCGCAGCGACATAGAACCAGTCGAGCCCGAGCAGATTGCCGATGCGGTCCAGCATTTCGGAGAATTCGATGGGCTTCACCAGAAAATCATCATGCGGCGAATCGGGCCCGCGGCGCTCCATCAGCTCATGGGCGTTGGCGG